>CBFGTB010000106.1:0-7715 GCA_965651715.1 uncultured Gemmatimonadales bacterium | reverse complement strand
AACGCGCCAGGGTCTGCCGGTCGGCAGCAATGGTCTGATCCGTCAGTCACTCGATGGCCGCAACACCGACGAGCTGGGTTGGGTCGTCGGACGGAACCCATGTCTGGAGTCGCTGAGCGGGGGGCCGAGGTTCACCCGGCCATTCTGTGCCGAACCGGTGCTTGCCGCGGCGCCCAATGGCGCGGGTACGTTGATCGTTACTGAGCAGCCAGACGATCCGGAGTTGTCATCGTTTCTGGTCAGTGTGCACTCGATTGCAACGGCCAGCGATGCTGCGGTGCGGATCTCATATCGTGGGAAACCGCTCACTCAGGCAGTGTGGGATAGCGTCACGACGGCTGCAACGACGCTGCGGGCTCGGGTGCCCCAGTTGGGGCAAGCGCTCGAGAACTTGCCGCACCCGCGACACTATCCGGCCTTTGGCAAGGCGGTATTACTCGACGATCTCACCGCGTTGGTGCAGGTCTTCCCCGGGGACGCGGCGACGAATCGGTGGGTCGTGATTCGCGAGGGCCGAGCGGTGGGACAGCTTGAGCTGGCTCGGGGCGAGCGCCCGCTGGCTGGTACTGGCGGCGCGCTCTGGGTGGCGACCCGGGATGCTGACGGCCTGATCGGCCTGCGGCTGTATCGGCTGGCGGAATGAACGCCGCCGACGGCCATCGACCTGCAAGCGCGGTGGTTCGACTATGATTGACATCGTGGATTCACAGTCATTCATATCGCTTGCTGTGGCCTGCGCCGCCATGCTGGCGTGCAGCCCCACTGCACCGCCGCTGGCCGAATCATCATCAGGCACGGTCGTTGTCGAGCGAGGTGATGGCTGTGAACACTGCACGCTTGACCTCGACTCACTCTTGACACTGGGTGACATCGACGACGCCTACTCCATCGGCGACGCTGCCACCCTGGTGGTCGTGGCCGGTGATTGCGTGGTGGGCCCCACCGACCGCGACGGCGAACTGCTGCTGTTCGCCGACTGTCGTGAGCGGCCGCGCCCGCTGGGGCGATCGGGTGAGGGTCCGGGCGAACTGGGCTCGATCCGGGCACTCGCTCCCTGGCGGGGCGACTCCATCATCGCCCTCGGCTATGGCCGGGCGACCGTGTTGTCGGTTGCGACCGGCGCTGGCCGCACCTTCCATTTCGACCCTGAGGTTCAAGGCTTCCGCATGGTGGTGCTGCCGGCGGAGTCATTGGTGGTAATCAACAGTGATCAGTGGCGCTCGTGGGCCCGCCTTCGGTGCGGCCGCCGAGCAGGCGGCTGATGTCAGGACGCGCGACCGGGTCCTCGGCCCGAGCCGACCGGATCAGTTCTGGGCGGCGGCGACGGTGTACCAGCACCGATTGGAGTTGTGGACCACCGGGGGCCAACTGCGGCGGGTGATCGATCTGACGCCATCCTGGTTCCCGCGGTACGATTCGCTGGCCTTGCAACAGTTCTGGGCCGCCACCGCCGCCCGACAGCGTCCCTTGCCATCGCTCCGCGCGGTGCGGGAGAGCGGCGCGGGGCTGCTCTGGGTGGCAGCCGCGGTGCCGGCCCGGGACTGGCAACCGGATTCGGTGCGGCAACCGGATCGACTGACGGCCGCGGGGGAACGGGTCGCCGGTGGGCGGAGCCGCCTGGCACACTACGGCGGCGTACTCGAGGTGCTGGACGCCCGGTCCGGAGCACTGCGCGTCAGCGTATCGAGTGGCGACATGTGGGCCGGCTTCGCAAACGACACCTTGGTCTACAGTCGACGCGAAACAACCGACGGAGTGCCGCAGTTGGTCGTGTACCGGATGCGGCTGTTACGGTAACGCCGGGCGTCCTGCGCTGTGGTCAAACGCCCGGCGTCAGCGCCCCGGCCCCTCCAACCGGTACACCACCGGCAGATCCCGCCCCGACGAGTCGGTGCCGATGCCGACGATCCGGTCGTCGTCGAGGGATCGCATCAGGAACACGTCGCGCGGACCGATTGCGGTGGCGAGCAGTGATCCGGTGTCGGCATCGAGCACTTCGATCACCTGTTCGATGTAGACAAGTCGCTCGACCATTGAGGTGGTGACACCGCTCTCGCGCCCGCCGGCGTCGGGCGTGGTGGGGCTGCCCGTCCGAGCCCGATCGAGTATCACGACCAGATGCCCACCCTGCTCCTGATGAACGTCCCGCAGCGCTGTGGGATAGGGCTTACTGGTGCCACCGTCCCAGTCGGCGTCGAGTGGCGGGAACCAATCGCGTTCAGGAGTCAGTGTCTCGAGCAGGGTGCCATCCATGTGCCAGCGCTCGATCTGGTAACGATCGTGCCGCGCCACCCAGATCGTGCTGTCAGTCGCCGGTGCGACGTGCCGGACCAGTCGGGACATCACCCGCCGGTCCACGCTGCGGTCAGTACTTCCAAAGGAACGCACGGTGTCACCGGTCGGCGCCAGCACATGCAGCGGTAGGCCTGCCCGGTCGCCACTGAATATCGGCTCGGCCAGCAGCAGGGTGTCGCCCCGGAGCAGGATGGTCTGGCCGATGGTCGTCACCGTGAGCGGCAGAGTGCTGACGAAGTCGCCCTGCGGTCCGAAGAGCGAGAGTTCCCCGCGCATGTCTCCCAGCATCACCGAGTCGGCCTTGGGGATCACCTGGGAGACCGCTTCGAATTCCCCCGGTCCGGGACCTCGGCTGCCCAGCAGGCGAACCAGGTGGGCAGTCGAATCGAGTACCATGGGCAGGCCCGAGAGCCGCTCGACGCCGACATAGATCCGCCCGCCCGACCCACTTCTGATGATCAGCGGCCGGTCCATGTCGACCGAATCGCCCTGGCCGCGGGCCACTTCGTGCAGGACCAGACTCGCGCCCGCTGTGGCAGGGGAGCGGTCGCCCGCGCAGCCCCATGCCAGTGCGAGCAATGCGCCGTGCACCATCAGGGACACGGCGCGGGTGGTTCGGCGAGTCCGTGAATGAGTGGGCATCGTCATTGCGGGCCTTCGCTCAGAGAGAGGGTGGAGGTGTGACTGCGTCAAACTCAGTAATGCCGCCAGTGGGTACCCAGTCGCAATCGGCGGGGTCGATCACGAAGGCGCGCATCACGCTGCGAACCTTGTCGTCGGATTCGACCCGTCGGGTCAGCACGAACATGGTGTCGCCCCGAAAGACAGGAATAGGCGCAACGTCAGTACGCATCGGAACAATACCATCGATACAGGCGCGGTGCAGGTCGGCCGAAATCAGTGAGACGTACAGCACAAAATTGTCAGGCTGATAATTGGCCTCCCCCATGCGGCGCACTGTCATGTCGAGATGAGCAGCCACCAATGCGCCGGAGCTCACGCGATGGAGCCCGACGACTGACGACGCGAGGCTTTGGTCATCATTCCGTCCGAGTGCGCGGGCAGCTTCCCTCAGGGACGCGGGTTCGCCCTTCCGGCGTACAGCAGCCAGTGGTACCAGGCCGCGGTAGCGGAACTGACGGGTGTAGACATCGAGGCCTGGTCGAGTCGGAATCAGCGCCAGAACCAGACTGTCGTCGACGACCACTTCCGAGCGCCCATAGGAAATCCGATCGGATATCGTGGTGAGCAGATCGGGCGGCAGGGTGCCCGCCGTTGTCGCACTGTCGGTCCCGCTTGGCCAGACGGCGAGTAGAGACGGGGCAGCGTTCACGGCCATGAACACGGTGTCACGGGCGAGGGTCCATTCGGCGCCGACGTCCGGGAACGTGGTGCTGAACTGCCCCAGGAAGTTCCCCGACACCAGGGAAAAGAGCGAGCCGCGCCGCGCGTTGACATCGATAACGACCAGGGTGGTGTCGTCGGGGAGGACGTGGATGACGCCGGGCAGGGTGAACTCGCCGGGGCCTTCACCTCGTGCCCCGATGATCCGTACTAGGCGGCCGTCGTGGGAGAACTGAAACAGACGCGCCTGCTGAATGTCATTGACGATGACCTCGCCTCGTGCACTCCGCGCGACGAACGATGAGTACGCACCGATACTGGCGCTGTCAGGTTCCTGGAGGACGACCGAATCGGTGGCGACGACGGTCGGGCCACGAGTGCTGGGATCGAGGCGGTGTCCACCCGGGTCACCCGGTTCCGCGCACGCGGTGACCACCACAAGCGCGAGCAAGGCCGTGACGAACGGCGGTGCAGCAGTCACGATGGTTGGATCTCCGATGCGTGGTTGCCGATTGCTCAAGCTACCGGCCGCGGCTACCGCGCGCCAGTCGCCGGATCAGGTGACCCCGCTGGCGGTATGGTTCTTCACGGCGCGGGCTCCGATGATCCGTGTGACCCGGAGCCCGCTGGCGGGGTCTTCTACCGTCCTCACCGGAGACACCCATGCCTCGCTCTGTCGCTGTCGTCGCGATGCTGCTCCTGCTTGCGGCCTGTGAATCGCCTTCCGACGCGGGGGCCGGCCCGCCGGCGACCGTCGAGATCACCTCGGGCGGCGCACAGACCGAACTCGCGGGACTGATTCTGCCGCAGCCAGTCGTGGTGCGCGTGAGCGATGCGCAGGGTCACCCGCTGCCCGGCATCACGGTGAGCGCCGCCCCATCCGATTTCGGTCGCGTCGACCCGGCCACGCCCACCATCACCAATGAACTGGGTGAGGTGTCCCTGCGCTGGCGGCTCGGTGCCACGCTCGGTCCGCAGACGCTGGAGATTTCTCTGCCGTCAGTGGCCGATGTGGCCCGCGTCAACGTCGGCGCCACCGCCACCGGTGCCGACGTGATCGCAGCGGTGAGCCAGGGAGGCTTGATCTGCGCGGCATGGCGCGACGGCCGTGTCGGATGTTGGGCCGTCAACCCGCCCGCCGAAGGGCCGGTGGTTCCTGTTGTTGCCCCGGGGGCGCTCCGTTTCACCGATCTGGTCACCGGATCGGGGGATGACACAGGGCGGCCGATCGCACTCTGCGCCCCGGCAACGACCGGCCGGGTCTGGTGTACGACCTTCAATCGGGAGACGGAATCCTTCACGCCGTGGAGCGAAGTGGCGGGCAACTATCAGAGCTTGCACGGGTTGACCGGAACCAGCTCAATCCCCGGCGGTAAGGCGCAGTACTGTGGTCTCGACGACGAGGGAGTGGTGTGGTGCTGGGGCGCCAACGATGTCGGCAAACTCGGCGACGGCACCACCGTCTCACGCGATGAGGCTCGACCGGTCGCGAGCGAGGTGCGCTTTCAATCGGTGTCGGCTGCTGAACACCATGTCTGCGCCCTGGCCATCGACGGGGCCGCGTACTGCTGGGGCAACGGGTCGCGGGGACAGCTTGGCCGGACCGTCGCCGAAGGACCGCAACTGACCCCGATGCCGGTCGAGACGCCGCTCCGCTTTGTGGAACTCCTTACCACCCTGGAGCCGGGCACCTGCGGCATCACCGACAGTCGTGATCTCTACTGCTGGGGTGATCGATTCCAACTCGGTCGCTCCAGTCCGCTGCCGTCGGGATCCGAGTATTCCGCCGAACCGTTGCACGTCCCGGGGACGGGCACCACCGTCGCCATTGCGTACCTGGACCTCGACACCTTCGTGATCGCTCCGGGCGGCACGGCGCAGTGGTGGGGCTCGACCCACGCGACCGGCTTCACCTTCACGCCGCTGCCCACCCGCATTCCGCTCCCCTTCAATGAAGTAGTGAGCAACGGTGACGGGCCCTATCTCTGTGGTCGGACGACTCCGACCGGCGGTGTGGTGTGCCTGTACTCGCATGATGTGGGACCGGGGATTCCCGGCACACTGCGGTTCACAATCACCGTGGGTATCGGCGTGCCCGCGCCGACTCCCTGACCGCGCACACTGGTTACTCCGCCCAGACTCCGCTCTCGATCAGCTCGGCGACCACGTCGTCGCTCCGGCGATCGGCGGCTTCGGCTGCGAAGTTGGTCATCACCCGGTGGCGCAGTACGTCGCGTGCCACCGCTGTGATGTCATCGAGATCGGCCTGAGGGCGGCCGGCCATCGCCGCCCGCGCCTTGGCGCCCAGCACCAGGTACTGTGAGGCCCGGGGACCCGCGCCCCATTCGACGTATTCGCGGATCAGCGCGGGCGCCTCGGTCTCGGTCGGTCGGGTCATCCGGGCCAGCATCACCGCCGCGCCGATCAGGCTGGTGCTGACCGGTATCCGCCGGACCAACTCCTGCATCTCCGCCAACTCGGTGGCACTCAACACCGGCTGGAGGGCGGGGCGATGGCCGCCGGTGGTCTGCGTCACGATCGCCTCCTCCTCGACCCGGCTGGGATAGCCGAGCCGCAGCTCAAGCATGAACCGATCGAGCTGGGCCTCGGGCAGCGGATAGGTCCCCTCCTGCTCGATCGGGTTCTGGGTCGCCAGCACGAAAAACGGCGCCGGCAGGCGGTAGGTCCGCCCGGCCACAGTCACCTGATGCTCCTGCATCGCCTGGAGCAATGCCGCCTGCGTCTTGGGCGGCGTCCGATTGATCTCGTCGGCCAGCACCACCTGGGCGAACACCGGACCCTCGACGAATCGGAAACTCCGCCGTCCGCTGGCGGGATCCTCCTCCACCAGCTCGGTGCCGGTGATATCACCCGGCATCAGATCGGGGGTGAACTGGATCCGGTTGAACGACAGCTCGAGCGCCTCGGCCACCGTCGCCACCATCAGCGTCTTGGCCAGACCCGGGACGCCGACCAGCAGCGCATGCCCGCCGGCCAGCAGCGCTGTCAGAATGCCGTCGATGGCGGCCGTCTGGCCGACCACCCGCTCCGCCACCTGGCGGCGAAGGGCGTCACTGGCACGGGCCAGCGCATGGAGGCGGTCGAGATCGTCACGCGATGCAGAGGCGGTCATCACCAAGGAGTCGGTAGCGAGTGGAGAAGTGATCGAGAACAGCAGGAAGACTAATGACCACCCCCGGAATCGCCGGTCAACCGACCCGATCCGTCAGCTTGCGAAATATTTCACAAGCCCGTACTTTCCGCCCCCGTGAAGCATCCCCGGGACGAGCCGCCGATGCAGGAGCTGGGCGAGGGCTACTCGTTCGTGGCGATCGGGATCACCTTTGCGCTGACCCTGACGGGCGCGGCGCTGCTGGGGTTCTGGCTCGATCGTCGCTGGGGCACTGTGCCGCTGTTCACCTTGATCGGCAGTGTGGCCGGGATGGGATTGGGCGGCTTTTGGATGTACCAGAGGCTCCGCCGCGAGCTGGATGACGACGAGTAGTCGCCGCCGGAGCGCGCTGGGCCTGATCTGTGCCGGGGCGACGGCGGTGGTGGTCGGCGCCGTGGCGGGGGGATCGGCGGGAGCGGCGGCGCTGATGTTCGGCCTGCTGGCTCTCGGCATCCAGCTCCTGGCGGCGCGACTCGCGGCCGGGCGCCCGCCGACGGCGCAGTATGGGATCGGCCTGGCGCTCCGGGTGGCGGGGGTGGCGCTGATCTGGTGTGCCGTGGTCATTGATCGGGCGGCGTTCCCTCCGGGGGCGGCCGCCGTCGGGTATCTGGGGACCCTGTTGCCCCTGCTGTGGTTGGAGACGCGACTGACGTGATGAGCAACGACCAGGGACCGCTCGACATCGCTGAGATGGTGTTCCACCATACCGGAGATGCTCATGAGCTCGATTTCTCGCCGCTGTTCTCGATTGAGCTGCCGCGTTGGGAGCCGGTCCATCTCTTCGGGCTGACCATCGACCTCTCGCCGACCCGGCACGTGGTCTTCATGCTGCTGGCGGCGCTGCTGACCTTCGTGCTGCTCAAGCTGGCCGCCAACGGCATCGCCCGGGCCCGGCGCGAAGGGC
>CBFGTB010000105.1:0-7785 GCA_965651715.1 uncultured Gemmatimonadales bacterium | reverse complement strand
AAGACCCGACGCAGCAGTCACCGGGTTCTGCCACGGTTCGGCGGTGGTTGCCCCGGCCTGCCACGCCCGGACAATCGGGGCGCATCCCGCCGCCTGCGCCACGTACATCCGCGGCAGTTCGCCGGTGACCCAGCCCGCCTCGCGCAGTTCGGTGAAGGCCTTCCACATGCCGATCAAGCCGGTGCCGCCGCCGGTCGGGTAGATGATGGCGGCGGGCAGTTGCCAGTTGCCCTGGATCGCGAGTTCGAGGCCCAGGGTCTTCTTGCCTTCGATGCGATACGGTTCCCGCAGCGTACTCAGATCGACCACCCCCCGCTCAGCGGCATCGGCGCGGGCCAACCGCCCGCAGTCGCCGATGTGCCCGTCGACCACCACCAGGTCGCCGCCGAAGGCTTGGATCTGCTGCAGAATCACGGCCGGTGTGGTCCGGGGAGCAAACACCTTGACCGGCACGCCGGCCCGGGCGCCGTAGGCCGAGGCGGCGATGCCGGCGTTCCCCGCCGTCGGCAGCGTGAAACCACGCGCGCCGGCCCGAACCGCCCGGGTGATCGCGGCACTCAGCCCGCGCGCTTTGAACGATCCCGTCGGATTGGCCGCCTCGTCTTTGACCCACAGATTCGGCAGCCCCATCGCGGCCCCCACCCGAGGAATCGGCAGCAGCGGCGTATCGCCCTCGCCCAGGGTAATCGGCACCTCGTCGGGTTCGAGCGGCAGGAAGCTGCGATAGCGCCACATGCCCCAGCGGCGACGCACTTCGGCCCGTTCGGTGGTGGGATGGCTGCGATCCGGATAGCGCACCAGCCACGGCCGACCGCAGTCGTCGCACACCCCCGGCAGGCCGGTCGGCGAGGCCGTCCGACCACAATGGGAACACTCAAGAATCCAATCCACGTCAAGGTGCCTTTCGTAACGTTTCAAGCACTCGCTCAGCGAGCGCGGTCGAGAACCCCGGGAGCGCCGCAATATCGGTGACCGATGCGGCGCGCACCCCGGCGAGTGACCCGAACGCCGTGAGCAAGGTGGTCCGGCGGCCAGGGCCGATACCGGGGATATCAAGCAGCGCCGAGGTGATGGTCCGCGCGCGCCGCCGGACTCGATTGTAACGTACTCCAAAGCGATGTGCCTCATCGCGCGCCCGTTGGAGCAGCCGCAGCGCCGGATGGCGGCGCGGCAACCGCAGCGGTTCGGGACGCCCCGGCAGGTAAATCTCTTCCTCCCGCTTGGCCAGCGACGCGAGCGGGATGTCGCTCATCCCCAGTTCCGCCAGCGCGTCGGCGGCGGCGTGGAGTTGCCCTTTGCCGCCGTCGATCACGATCAGATCGGGCAGCGGCTTGCCCTCGTCCCGGCGCCGCCCGACGTAGCGCGTCACGACTTCGTGGATGGCGGCAAAATCATCTTGCTGACCGGGTCCGGTGATCCGGTACTTGCGATACTCGGACTTGCGCGGGCGCCCGCCCTCGAAGGTCACCAGCGAGCCGACTGTATCGCGGCCCTGATTTGTCGAGATGTCGATGCAAATGAAGGTGCGCGGCACGGTCGTCATCCCCAACTCCCGTCCCAGCGCGTACACCGGATCCTCGGCCCGCTCCTCGGTTTCGAACGACTCCAGCAGAAATGATTCCAGCAGGTGACGGGCATTTTGATCGGCGAGCGCGCTCCAGCGTGCGGCAACACCGCGCATCGGTACCTGGATCGCTGCGCCATCGAGCAGTTCGGCCACCGTGTCCATGTCGTCGGCGGCAAAGGGCAGCACCAATCGGCGCACCCGGTCGGGCACCAGACGGTAGGCTGCGATCAGCCATGCGGTGAGGATCGCGGCGTCGCTGTCACCTGCTCCCGCTTCGAGGAAGCGATGCTCCCGGCCCAGAACCCGGCCATCACGCACCCGCATCATCACCGCCACCGCGTCGGCACCATCGCGAGCATACCCGACCACGTCGGCATCACCGGTGCCGATGACCTCGACAGCCGTGGGGCGCTCGACCTGATCCAACCACTTGAGCGTGTCGCGGAAGTCGCGCGCGCGCTCAAAGTCCTCGCGCATGCTGGCGGCGTGCATCATGCCGCGAATGCGGGCCTTGAGATCGACGGTCCGCCCTTCGAGGAACTCCACGACTTCGTCGATCATGGCGCGGTAGGAGGCCTGATCCTGGCGTCCCACACAGGGAGCGCGACAGCGCCCGATATGGAAGTCGAGACAGGGCCGTTCGCGACGCTCGCGGGGGATGTCGTCGAGACAGGACCGGACAGTGAACATCCGCCGCACCAGGGCCAGCATGCGCCGCATATCAGCCACGTCGGTGTACGGGCCGAAATAGCGGGCGCCGGCATGGTCGTGTCGCCGGGTCGCGAATACCCGCGGGAAGGGTTCACCCAGCGTGACAGCAATCGAGGGATAGCTCTTGTCGTCCTTGAGGCGAACGTTATACCGCGGCAGGTACTCCTTGATCAGATTGTTCTCGAGCAGCAGCGACTGCTTCTCATCGGGGACAACGATCGTTTCCACATCGGCGACCCGCCGAATCATCTCGTCGATGTTGTAGGCGCTGGGACGATCCGCTGCGAAGTACGACCGGACGCGGCTCCGCAGATTCTTCGCCTTGCCCACGTACAGCACGGTGCCGCTTGCGTCCTTCCAGAGATACACGCCGGGACCGTCGGGCAGCGTCTCCAGCTTGCGCGCCAGAGCGGGATTCATCAGCGCCCCCGGCGCAGCCTGGCGAGCAGCCGGCTGCCGAGCACCGCCGATTCGGGGACATCCAGCCACCAGGTGGCGGCGAGATACGTCAGCCCGAACGCGGGGACCACCAGCAGGGCATGCAGCAACGGGCCGGTCGCCATGGTGAGCAATCGAACTCCGGTCGCGACGGCGGCCGCGAGCGTGGCTGCTCCCCACAGTTTGCTCAACTCGACGAACGGCAAGGCAAAATCTCCCAGGCGGCGGCAGAGGGCCCGGCGCAGGACAATGAACTCCACCCAGCCGGCCATCCCCGCGGTCAGCGTGATGCCGGCGGCTCCCCATTCGCGCGGCAGTCCCAGCGCGCCGGGCAACCAGAGCGCGGCAGCGACGCCCAGGCTGGCCGTGAGAGCGATCCGGAGCAAGCCGGCCCACAGCGGCGTGACGGCGTCGTGCAGAGCGTAAAATGCCGAGGAATACAGCCGCCCCAAGGTCGCGGCCAGGAGCCCGAAGGCACTGCCGGCCAGGATCAGCCAGACGTAGCGGGCATCGGCGGCGGTAAACCGCCCGGTCTGGTAGACCGCTGCCGCCAGGACGCCACCGATGCTGAGAAAGGCCATCGCTGAGGGAATGATATAAAACGCCAGCCGCTGGGTCGCGGCGTCGAGCCGGATCCGCAGCGCGGCGGCCACGGCGTGGGCGTCACCGCGTTCGCGGGCCATTTCCGGCAGTTCGGCAGCGGAAATCGCCATCCCGAACAGCGAGACGGGCAAGGTATAGAGCACCTGGGAACTGGTGACCGCCGCGATCGCGCTGGCCGGCAGGTAGCCCGCAATGGCCAGGTCGACGAAGGCCGAGATCTGTGCCGCGCCGCGCGAGATCACCGCCGGCACAAAGGTGCGGATCACGGTCGGGACACCGGCAACGCCACGCCAGCTCCGGATCATCACCCGCCCGGCCACCTGGCGGACGATCGGCCACTGCACCAGCACCTGCAACGCCGCGCCCACGACCGATCCCCAGGCGGCCCAGACGACCAGGCGATTGAGGTCGGCGGGAGCCAGCAGGATGATGGTGATAATCGCAGCATTCCACAGAACCGGCGCCGAGTAGGAGACCAGAAAGCGACGATGCGAGTTGAGGACGCCCAGACACCAGGCTGAGATCACCATCAGCCCGACACCGGGAAAGGCGATCCGCACCAGATCGACAGTCAACTGTTGTTTGGCGGCACTCCAATCGGAGACCAACACCCCCACCAGCCAGGGCGTCAGCCACTCGCCCAGCAGCACGACACTGGCCACCACCAGCGCCAGCAGAGCCAGAATGGCTCCGGCGAGTTCCCGCGCATCGTCGGGGCGCTCCTCACCCAGCAATCGGGCATAACTGGGGATAAATGACGCCGAGAGGGCGCCTTCACCGAACAGATTCTGCAGGAAGTTGGGAATGCGGAAGGCGGTGTACAGCGCGTCGGCGAAGTCGCCCAGTCCCAGGAAGTGCGCCAGCAAACGTTGCCGGATCAGTCCCGCGATCCGGCTGAGGAGTATCCCCGCCCCGACCAGATAGGAATGCCGCCCGCTCACGCACCGTCCGGCGGCAGGGCGCGTCGATCCTCCAGCAGGCGTTGCAGGAACTGATTCTCTTCCCGCAACTCATCGACCGTATGGCGCAACAGTTCAACATCGCCTTCGACCAGGTCGAGCCGACGGGCCAGATCGGCCTCATCCGGCAACGTCGATCCGCCGCCACGCTCCAATCGGGTCCCCAGGGCGCGCGCCAGCGGTGAGTCGAGCAGCAGACCGAAAATGGGGATCAGAAGCGCCACGATCAGAGCGAGGCCGAGGAGACTCATGGCGGAATCCTACGGCGACCGAGGCATCGGCTCAAGCGCGTGGCGGGCCCAGGCGTCGGCGGCCTCGGCGGCGCGATCCAGCCATTCCGATCCCCAGCGCCCCCACGCCGCCGCCACGGTGATCACCCGCTCCTGGGGCTGGCCCAGCGGCTGGAGTCGCCGCCGGAGCCGCTGGAACTGGCCCCAGGCGATGTCATCGCGCTTCTTGAGGTGGCGCTCCATCAGGCGCTGGATGTCGTCATGAAGGTGGCGGAGACGCCGCTCACGCCCGGTCAGCGCCCGATCCAAGACCGGATCGATGGTGGCGGCCTCGGGACGGAGCGCGGCGATGGCAGCATCGCTCGCCGCCGCGAGCCCGGCCAATGCGTCGGTCACCGCCGGCGGCATGTCCTGCCGCAACAGCCGCCGTTCGGTGTCGCGGTCGGCGGCGATGACTTCGGCGGCGCTCAAACCGACACGGGACAGCAGCCGGTCGGTGGTCGGGTCAATGACCCAGCCCGACCAGCGAGGAATCACCTGCTGCGGCACCACGCCCAGCAGCGGATACACCAGATCGGCCTGCCGGGTGAGGTAGCGCGCCTCACCGGGGCCGGCGACGTAGGCGAGCGTCGGCAGCAGCGCCGCCTCGACCACCGGTCGCAGCAGCACATTGGGGGAGAATCGCTCAGGCGCGTTCTGCAGCAGGTCCTCAAGCTGATCGCGATGATAGCGCTCACCGCTGCGCCGGGTAACGAAGTGCTGGTCATCGCTCCGCACCAGACGATCCCGTCCCGCCGCGCCTTCGATGAACACCAACGTGGCGCGGTCACCGGCGGCAATCCCGGTTCCGGCATCGCCGCGGGCTGCCAGCGCGGCATCGATCCGATCGGAGTCATCGAGCGCCGCACGAATCACCGGAATCTGCCCCCGCGCCACTCCGGGCGCCGTGGCATCGAAACAGGCGATACCGAGCGGCGCCAGCAGCTCGTTCATCGCGCCGGCAAATGCCGACGCGACAGTGGCACCTGAGCGCCAATGGCGATCGACCCAGGCGAGTGCCGCGTCGCGATCCCGGCCGGCCGGCAGATCGTCGGCCAGGCGATGGCGGGCCGCCTGAACGGCGGCTGCGGGCAGCGGCTCATGCGACATGGCACGTTGGGGCGCACTGCTGTCGCGGGGCGGCAGCGCCCATGAGCGAACATCGTCGCCGAGGGTCCACCAGGCGGCGTGGGTCGCTTCGGCCCAATCGTGATCGTATCCCGCCAGCCAGAACACCGGCACCACCGGTCGCTGGAGCCGGTGCTCCAGTTCGCGGGCGATGGCCCGCGCCGCCAACGCCTTATGGACGGTGTAGAGCGGGCCGCCAAACAACCCCGGCTGCTGTCCGGTGGTGATCGCAACGGCGGCGTCGTGTTGCAGCAGCTCCGTTCCCGGCCCCGGCAGCAATCCGGCCGCGGCCTCGGGGTGCAGCGTGACCGGGCGAACCGGTGGGACGCTCACCGCCGCCGCGCTGGCGGCGGAATGGATCCGAAGTGCCATCAGCTCACCGTTCCACGATGATAGGGAGTCCCCTGCAGAATAGTCGCGGCGCGATAGAGCTGCTCGACGACCACGACCCGCGCCAATTGGTGCGGCAAGGTCATCGGGCCGAGCGACCACAGCTCGTCGGCCCGCGCTCGGACATCGGCGCCCACGCCGGCCGCGCCGCCGATGATCAGGGCGCGATCACGGGCGGCCAGGCGCCAGTCCTCAAGCCGACGGGCCACGATCTCGCTGCTCCATCCCCGGTCGGCCGGCTCCAACAGTGTCACCGGGATTCCCGCGGGAATGGCCGCGAGAATCCGGTGATCCTCTTCGCGTCGGCGCGCCGCCTCGCGGCTGACGCGCCCCGCTTCCTTCACCTCCACTTCCCGCACCGCGATGCTCCGCCCCAGTCGGCGGAGATAATCATCGCAGACCTCACGCAACGCTGGCCGCAGCTTGCCCACCGCGACGAGCCAGAGCTGCATCAGGCATACAGGCCGCGCATCCGATGCACGGCCGCCACGCGATCCATGGCCAGCATGTAGGCACCGATCCGCATGCCGACCTCATGCTTTTCGGCCATCGCGGCCACCTCGTCGAAGGCCTTCGACATGATCTTCTCCAGCCGTTCGATCACTGTCTCTTCGTCCCAGAAGTACCCACCGCGATCCTGGACCCATTCGAAGTAGGACACTGTCACACCACCGGCATTCGCCAGAATATCCGGCACGACGAACACGCCCTTCTTATCGAGGATCGCGTCGGCCTTGGCGGTGGTCGGCCCGTTGGCGCCTTCGCAGATGATCCGCGCCTTGACGTCGCCGGCGTTCTTGCTGGTGATCACATTCTCCAGCGCGGCCGGCACCAGCACATCACACTCGAGGCCCAGCAATTCCTCGTTGCTGATCGGTTCGCCCCCGGGGAAGCCTTCGAGAAAGCGATTCTCCTTGACCCACGCCAGCGCGGCCATGACATCGACGCCCTCGGGGTTGTGGATGCCGCCCTTCTTGTCGCTGATGGCCACCACGCGCATTCCCTCAGCGTCCATCAGGCGCGCGGCAGTCGACCCGACATTGCCGAAGCCCTGCACCGCCACGCGAGCGCCGGGGATCGGAATACCCAACCGCTCCAGGGCGCGCTTGGTCACCACCAGACAGCCGCGTCCCGTGGCGTCGCGGCGGCCGAGCGAGCCACCCATCTCGACCGGCTTGCCGGTCACGACCGACGTGACGGTATGCCCCATGCGCATCGAGTAGGTGTCCATGATCCATGCCATCACCCGCTCGTTGGTGTTGACATCGGGTGCCGGCACATCGCTGTCGGGACCCAGCGTTTCGATCAACTCGGCGGTATAGCGCCGGGTCAGTCGCTCGAGTTCCCCGACCGACATCGTGGTTGGATCACAGATGACCCCGCCCTTCCCGCCCCCGAACGGCAGATTCACCACGGCGCACTTCCAGGTCATCCACGCCGCCAGCGCATTGACCTCGTCGAGCGTCACCGCCATGTCGAAGCGGATGCCGCCCTTGGCCGGGCCGCGCGAGGTGTTGTGCAGTACCCGAATGCCGGTGAACACTTCGATCTCGCCGCTGTCGCGGACAATCGGGACCGAAACGATGATCTGCTTCTCGGCCGACCGCAGGACCTTGTAGAGGCCCGGCTCGAGGTTCAGGCGACGCGCCGCGTCGTCGAAGCGCGACATCATCGCTTCGAAAGGGTTGTCCTCAGTGACGAAACGACGATCCCGGTCGGG
>CBFGTB010000104.1:0-7819 GCA_965651715.1 uncultured Gemmatimonadales bacterium | reverse complement strand
AACCCGCGACCCCAACCTTGGCAAGGTTGTGCTCTACCAACTGAGCTATTCCCGCATGGTGGACGGCGAAACTACACCGCCGGCGCCCCGGTTTGCAACCACACCCGGCCGGTTCAGGGTGACGGGCTTCGACCCGCTCAAGCCTGCCCCGAATCGCCGAGGAGTGGAGGCGAGGGGAATCGAACCCCTGACCTCGTGAATGCCATTCACGCGCTCTCCCAACTGAGCTACGCCCCCGGGCCTGCGTCTGCGAAGCCGTCAGTTGCCCGCGCCTCGTAGAGCCCACGAAGCTATCGGGAGCGGCAAGGCGAGTCAATGGAACGGCGCCTCAGCGGACAGGGCGCCCCGGCGCGGGTATAGTTGAGCACCATGAGTGTCCCGCTCCCCGGATTTCTCCCCGCCCGATCGCACCCGGTGCCCGCCGGGTCGCCGCCCCGCCGCGCTCCAGCCCGGGCGGGCCGCGCGGCGTGAGGGTCGCACCCCGTGCCGCCGTGGTGGCGGTCGGACGCCTGACCCGGCGCAGCTTCCGCGTGCTCGGCGACACCTCGGCCTGGGCGCCGCAGGTGGTGACCCAGATGGGCCGTCTCGGGGTGGCGTCGATCCCGGTGGCGTTGTTCATCGCGACGTTCACCGGGATCGTGCTGGCGCTGCTGGCGTCGTACATCTTTACCGGCACCGTGCCGCTCTACTTCGTCGGCGCGCTGGTCGGCAAGACGATCATGATGGAACTGGGTCCGGTGCTGACCGGGATGGCCCTGGCCGGCCGGGTCGGGGCGAACATCGCCGCCGAACTGGGGACCATGACGGTGACCGAACAGGTCGATGCGCTCGAGACGCTGGCGTGGGACCCGGCCAGCTATCTGGTGGTGCCGCGGGTGATCGCGGCGACGATCATGTTCCCGGTGGTCACGGCCTTCGCCATCGGCCTCGGCGTGGCGGCCGGCTGGTTCACCAGCATCAATCTGCTGGATCTCACCACCACCGAGTTCGTCAAGGGCCTGCGGGCCTTCTATCAGTTCAAGGACATCTGGTTCGGCCTGCTCAAGGCGGCGACCTTCGGGGCGGCGGTGGCATGGCTGGGCGCGCGCCAGGGCCTTCGGGCCGGCGGCGGTGCGGCCGGCGTCGGGCGCGCCGCCACTCGGGCTGTGACCCTGGGATGTGAGGCGATTCTGGTGCTGGATGCGGTCTGGGCGGTGCTGCTGCTGTGATCCGCTTTGTCGATGTGCACACCGCATTCGGCGATCACGCCGTGCTGCAGGGGGTCAATCTCGAGATTCCCGATCGGCAGACAACCGTCCTGCTGGGACGCTCGGGGGCCGGCAAGAGCGTGTTGCTCAAGCAGGTGGTCGGCCTGATCCGTCCCGATCGAGGCGAGGTGTGGGTCGACGCGAAGCGCGTCGATCACCTGGACCGCGACGAACTGACTCCGGTGCGACGCGAGATCGGCTACGTGTTTCAGTTCGCTGCCCTTTTCGATTCGCTGACCTGCGCCGAGAACCTGCGGCTGGGGTTGGTGCGCCAGGGACTCGACTCCGCCACGATCGAGGAACGCATCACGAGTGCGCTGGCGATGGTCGGCCTGGCCGAAGTCGCGGATCGCTATCCGGCCGAACTCTCGGGCGGGATGCGCAAACGGGTCGGGATTGCGCGGGCCGTCGCGCTGCGGCCGCGTTACATTCTGTGGGACGAACCGACTACCGGCCTCGACCCGGTTACCACCGCGACGATGGACCTGCTGATTCAGCGGGTGGCCAGCGAGTTGGGAGTAACCAGCGTGGTCGTCACCCACGATCTCGGCTCGGCGTTTTCCGTGGCGGATCGGATCGCCCTGCTGCACCAGGGACAGATTCGCGCCGAGGGAACACCGGCTGCGATCCGCGCCAGTGAGGATCCCGTGGTGCGCCAGTTCATTGAGGCTCGCCCCGAATGAACCGTCAGAACGAATTCACTGTCGGCCTGACGGTGCTGCTCGCCGCCCTGGTGGTGGTGGTGGCCGCCATCTGGCTGGGCGGTCGGGGCGGCGGCGGGGCCCGCGACCTGACCCTGGCGCGGTTTCGTACCCTGGGCGGCGTGGGCGTCGGTGATCCGGTCGTGCTGCGCGGCGTGCCGGTGGGGCGGGTGGAATCGATTCGTCTGGTGGCCGACGGTTGGGTCGAAGCCGAGCTGCGGATCACCGCCGCGGCACCGTTGCCCGCCGAGCCGGTGGCGGTGGCATCGTCGGCCTCACTGTTCGGCGAGTGGCAGATCGCTGTGCTGTCGCGCGATCAGGCGGGCGACGATCCCGAGGTGGTGCGACTGCTCGATGAGGCCGCCGCCGTCGGCGACGATGCCTGGCCGGGCGCGACGCTGCCCGACATCGGGTATCTGACGCAACAGGCCAGCCGCATCGCCGGCGATGTCGGCATCGTCACCGATCGGATCAGCGGCCTTGTCGATTCGTCGACTGTGGGTGATCTGCGGGCCTCGGTCCAGGACTTTCGTCGCGCGGCCGACCGGTTGGCGGAGTTCACCAGCAGTCAGTCGGGTGTGATCAGCGCGGCGCTGGCCAATGCCGCCGCCGGCTCCGAGGGACTGGTGCGCTCGGGGACCCACCTGGAGAACACGCTCGGACGCCTCGACTCGGCGACCGGCGATGGCCGACTGATGGGTCTGGTGAGCGATGCCCGCGATGCGGCAGCCGATCTGCGGGCGGCCAGCGCCGACTTCCGGGCCCTCAGTGCCACGGCGGCCGGGGAACGCGAGCGGATCACTGCGATTCTGAGTGCTACCGATCGGCTGCTGAGTGAGCTGGCCGACGGCCGCGGCACGCTGGGCCTGCTCGCCACCGATTCGACGCTGTACCGCGAGGCCACGCTGACTGTGGTCCAGTTGCGGACCCTGCTGGCCGACGTGCAGGCCAATCCGCGACGTTACTTCCGCTTCTCGGTGTTCTGACGCGGCAATCCCGGTCGCGGCCGGGTCCTCCGCTTCACGGTCAACTCACGGTCCTGTCATGTCCCAGAAGAAACGCGCGGAACAAGAGGTCTCGGCCGGCGGCATCGTCTTCCGCCGCGATCGAAACGGCACCCCGCGCTTTCTGCTGATCCGCGATTCCTATCGCCACTGGGGCTTTCCCAAGGGGCATCTCGAAGATGATGAATCGCCGGCCGAAGCTGCCGAGCGCGAGACCCACGAAGAGACCGGACTGATCGAGTTGATTCCGCACGGGCCGATCAAGCTGATCGACTGGCACTTCCGCTTTCGGGGACGCTACATCCACAAGTACTGCCATTTCTTCCTGTTCGAATCGCCCCAGGGGGATCCGGTGCCCCAGACGGCCGAAGGGATTACCGCCGCGCGGTGGGAGACGCTCGACAAGGCGCTCGATGTGCTGAGCTATGACAATGCGCGCGGGGTGCTGCGTCGCGGCGCGGAAATGACTCGCTGCCTGATCGCGGTCGGCCGCGGTCGCGCCGGAACTACCCATCGTCCCGAACCGCTGGTGCCGGCGACGGCCCGCGAGGATGCCGCCGGCTGATGGCGACGGCGGTGGCGGCACTGCTGGAGCGGCGCGATGCTCTGGTGGCGCTGCGCCGCGCTCTGTCGGTCCGGGACCAACCGGTCTACACCGCCCGGACTCCTGCCCATCTCGATGCGCTGCTGCGGCGGCATCTGATCGATGCTGTGGTGTTGGGGGCCGACGCAGTGAAGGCGGGGACCTTCGCCGCGCTGCGCGATGAGTTCGGAGCGATCCCGGTGTTCTGCCTCGCCCCGATCCGCTCCGATGACGCCGGGATGATCCGTCGGCTCGAGCGCTCCGGCGCCCGGGTATTGGTCGAGGGGGTGGACGAGCCGATCGCCGCGACCCGGCTGCGCCGCCACGGCCTGACCGCCCGGCGGGAGGATGCGCTGCTGCCGCTCACCGCCGCGCTGCGGTTGGAGACCACGCTGCAACGGGATGTTTGGGGCATCGTCGTCGCCGAGGCGCCCCGGCGGCTCACCACCGCCGCATTGGCCGAGCGGATCGGCATCAGTCGCGAGACGCTCTCGCGCCGGTTTTCGGCCGGCGGGGCCCCGCGCCTCAAGCGGGTCATCGACGCGGTTCGGCTGGTGGCGGCGGGGCAGTTGCTGAGCTGTCGCGGCTATCGGGTGGCCGATGTCGCCGAGCTGCTGGGGTACTCCTCGGTCGGGCTGCTGCAGCGGACCGCCCGCCACGGTGCGGCGAGCAGCGCGCGGGGGCTGGCGGGCCGACCGGCCGAGGATATCGTGCTGCGAGCGGTCGGGGCGGCGCCGATTCGGTGGGCCTGAGCGGTGGGGTGTTGGCGAGGCGGATTTGTGATTATTTTCACAAGCTTGGGATGGAAATGGCTTCCACTTTCACGCGCAGAGTACGATGGCCACGGATTCAGTGCTTCGCCCTGGTGAACTGAAGGACGTACTGCTCAAAGAGATCGCGGCCGCCGAGCTGGGATCGCTCGATGTCGATGATGTCGGCACCGTCCTCGAAGTGAAGGACGGCATCGCGCTGGTCTATGGCCTGCGCAGCGCCATCGCGGGCGAGATGCTCGAGTTCACCGCGCGCGAGACCGGCGAGGTGATGGCGGGTCTTGTGCTCAACCTGGAGCAGGACTCGGTCGGCGCCGCGGTGATGGGCGACTACCTCAAGCTCAAGGAAGGCGACGAGGTGCGCTGCACCGGTCGGCTGCTTGAGGTGAAGGTCGGTCCCCAGATGCTGGGCCGGACCGTCGATGCTCTCGGCAATCCGATTGACGGTCTGGGTCCGATCCCGACGGTGTCCTCGCGTCCGGTGGAAATGATCGCACCGGGCATCATCGTGCGTCAGCCGGTCGACGAGCCGTTGCAGACGGGCATCAAGGCGATCGATGCGATGATTCCGATCGGGCGCGGGCAGCGTGAGCTGATCATCGGCGACCGCGGCACCGGCAAGACGGCGATCGCGCTCGATACCATCATCAATCAGAAGCACAGCGGCGTGATCTGCGTCTATGTCGCGATCGGGCAGAAGCGCTCGACCGTGGCGACGCTGGTGGAGCAGCTCAAGGCCAGCGGCGCGATGGAGTATTCCATCGTGGTGGTGGCGGGCGCCTCCGATCCGGCGCCGCTGCAGTTCATTGCGCCCTACACCGGCTGTGCCATCGCCGAATACTTCATGTACGAAGAGGGCAAGGCGACCCTCTGCGTCTACGACGACCTGACCAAGCAGGCGTCGGCCTATCGGCAGATGTCCTTGATTCTGCGGCGGCCGCCGGGACGCGAGGCCTATCCGGGCGACGTGTTCTACCTCCACTCGCGGCTGTTGGAGCGGGCGGCCAAGATCAGCACCGATCCGGCAGTGACGGCGCTCGATCCGCGGATCAAGGTGCCGGGGGGATCGCTCACCGCCTTGCCGGTGATCGAGACGCAGGCCGGTGACGTGTCGGCCTACATCCCGACCAACGTGATTTCGATCACCGATGGCCAGATCTTCCTGCAGACCGATCTGTTCTACGCCAACGTGCGTCCGGCTGTCGATGTCGGCATCTCGGTCTCCCGGGTGGGCGGCGCGGCCCAGATCAAGGCGATGAAGAAGGTCGCCGGTCCGCTGCGGCTGTCGCTGGCGCAGTACCGCGAACTCGAAGCGTTCGCCCAGTTCGGCTCGGACCTCGACGCGGCGACCCAGCGGCAGTTGGCCCGCGGCGCCCGGATGGTCGAGGTGCTCAAGCAGCCCCAGTATCAGCCGGTGCCGGTGGAGGAGCAGGTCACGGCGTTGTACGCGGTGACCAACGGCTTCCTCGACGACGTCGACGTGGTGTCGGTGCGGCAGTGGGAACAGGACTTCCTGGCCTGGTTGCGGGCGACCCGTCCCGAGGTGTTGGAGGGGATCCGGACCAAGCGCGAACTCACGGCCGAGGTGACCGAGGCGCTGACCAGCGCGATCGAGGCCTTCAAGCCGATGTTCCAGGCGCACTGAGATGTCGCGATCGCGTGCCCTCAAGGGGCGCATCAGGTCGATCACCAACACCCGCAAGATTACGCGGACGATGGAACTGGTGGCGGCATCGAAGCTGAAGCGGGCCCAGGACCGAGTGGTGGCGGCGCGGCCGTTCGCCGTGGCGCTGCGTGAGGTGATCGCCGATCTGGTGACGCCCGATCTGGCCAGTCGGTTCCCGCTGTTGTCGCGCCCGGTCGCACCGGCGGCCGGCGGGCCGGCGCGGGCGGTGGTGATTCTGATCACCAGTAATCGCGGCCTGGCCGGCGGATTCAACAGCAACCTGATCAAGGAAGCCCGTCGCCGGATCGAGGCGCTCGAGGCCGAGGGCTACCAGGTGGAGCTGGTCGGCGTCGGCAAGAAGGGCATCGGCTACTTTCGGTATCTCGGGCGAAGCTTCAGGGCGCAGTGGACCGATCTGGGAGATCGGCCCACCAGTGATGACGCCGGAGCGATCGTGACCGAGCTGATGGCCGAGTTTGCGGCGGGGACGCTGGGCGTGGTGGAACTGGTCCGCTCCGATTTCCAGAGCGTGCTGAGCGCGCCGCCGGTCACCGATCGGCTGCTGCCGATCGTGCCGCCCGAGGCCGATGGCCCGCGGCCCGATTACATCCTCGCGCCCGATCCAGCCACGCTGCTGGAGGATGTTCTGCCGCGCTACGTCCGCAATGCCGTCTATCGTGGCCTTGTTGAAACCGCAGCGGCCGAGCAGGCCGCCCGGCGGACCGCGATGAAGAACGCCACCGATAATGCCGGCGACATTCTTGAGTCGCTCAAGCGCAGCTATAACCGTCAGCGCCAGGCGCAGATCACGCAGGAGATCGCGGAACTGGTGGGCGGCGCCGCCGCGCTGCAAGGCTGATCATGACCCGCACCCACCCTCAGACCGGCAGGAATCGTTCAGCATGACCGCAACTGCATCGCAGACCGTTCCCGGCACGATCGTCCAGGTGATTGGACCGGTGATCGATGTCGAGTTTCCGCCCGAGCATCTGCCGGAGATTTACAACGCGCTGCTCATCGAGGACAACAGCGGCCCGGTGCCGGTGTCGCTGACCGTCGAGGTCCAGCAGCATATCGGCCGCAATCAGGTCCGCACCGTGGCGATGAGTTCGACCGACGGCGTGACCCGCGGCATGCAGGTCACCGACACCGGGTCCGCCATCGCGGTGCCGGTGGGTCCGGTGGCGCTGGGCCGGATTCTCAACGTGCTGGGTGAGCCGGTCGATGGCGGCGCTGAGATCCCTGCCAGCACCGAGCGGTGGCCGATTCACCGGGCGTCGCCGGGCTTCACCGCCCTTGAGCCCAAGACCGAGATTCTCGAGACCGGCATCAAGGTCATCGATCTTATCGCGCCGTTCGTGAAGGGCGGCAAGATCGGTCTGTTCGGCGGCGCCGGCGTCGGCAAGACTGTCGTCATTCAGGAACTGATCAATAACGTCCAGAAGGGACACGGCGGTAAGTCGGTCTTCTGCGGCGTGGGCGAGCGGACCCGCGAAGGCAACGACCTCTACCGCGAGTTCCAGGAAGCCGGCATTCTCGATTCGGTGGCGCTGATCTACGGTCAGATGAATGAGCCGCCGGGCGCCCGTTTGCGGGTCGGTCTGTCGGGTCTGACCATCGCGGAGTACTTCCGCGACGTCGAAAACCAGGACGTGCTGCTGTTCATCGACAACATCTTCCGCTTCACCCAGGCGGGCGCCGAAGTGTCGGCGCTGCTGGGGCGGATGCCCAGCGCCGTGGGATATCAGCCGACGCTGGCCACCGAAATGGGTGACCTGCAGGAGCGGATCACGTCGACCCGCAACGGCTCGATCACCTCGGTGCAGGCGATCTACGTGCCGGCCGACG
>CBFGTB010000103.1:0-7931 GCA_965651715.1 uncultured Gemmatimonadales bacterium | reverse complement strand
TCAGACCGGCGGTGCCGCCGTCATTCTCGACCCCGACGACATCGCCACCTCGTTCGCGCCGGGCCGCAATTTTGCCAACAAGCTCTGGAACATCGGTCGGCTGCTGCTCGAGCACCTCGATGCTGACACGCCGCGGCTGGATCAGATCGACCCGGCGCAGTTGACGACCGTCGACCGCTGGGCGCTGGCCCGCGCCGACGAGACGATCCGCGACGTGACAGCCCACTATGAGCGCTACCGGCTGCACGATGCGGCAGCCGGCGTCCACCGGTTCCTCTGGGCCGATCTGGCGGACTGGTACCTCGAGGCCGCCAAGCCACGGCTCTACGGCAACCGCGACGGCGCAGCGGTCGCCCGTGCTGTCGCGGCGCATTTGTTCGATGTGGCGCTCCGCTTGCTGCACCCGATCATGCCGTTCATCACCGAGACGCTCTGGCTCAGGCTGCCCCATTCCCCTCGCGATGCGGCGCTGATCGATACGCCGTGGCCAACCCCGGCGGCCGAGGCCAGCCCCGCCACCCTGAGCGATATGGCAGCGCTCCAGGCGGTGGTGGGTGCGGTGCGTGCCCTGCGAGCCGAATACAGCGTGCCGCCGGGGCGCGACGTGAGCGCTCTGATCACCCAGCCGAGCGAAGCGGCTCGTCGGATGATCACGTCCGAGGCCGAAGTGATCAGCCGCCTCGCCAAGCTCGACAGCCTGACAGTGGTCGAGCAGGCCCCGACCGACCCGGCCGCCACGGTGGTCCTCGAAGACGGCACCACAGTGATCGTGCCACTCGGTACCCTGGTGGATCTCGATCGGGAATGCGCCCGACTCGGGGCCGAAGCCGACAAGCTCGATGCGCTGGTGGCCGCCCAGGAACGCAAGCTGGCCAATCAGCAGTTCACCGCCCGCGCCCCGGCGGCCGTGGTCGAGCGCGAACGCGAGAAGATGGCGACCTGGCGCGCCCAGGCCGCCGCGCTGCGCGACAAGCGCCGGGCCCTGGGATGTCCCGACTGACGCGGGCGTCGCTGTCGCGCCTCGCATTGCTCCTCAGCCTCGGCGGATGTGCCCGAATGGGGGCGCCCCCCGGCGGCCCGCCCGATTTCACGCCGCCCCAACTGGTCGCCACAGTTCCCGAATCGCTCAGTGTGGCACCCGGCTTCGATGGCTGGGCCGCCTTCACCTTCGATGAGGTGATCTCCGAAGGGGGAACGCCCAACTTCGGAACCGGTCGGGGCGCGCTCGAACAGTTGGTGATGATTTCTCCCGACAGCGGAGTGCCGCGGGTGCGCTGGCGCCGCAATCGGATCGAGGTCCGCCCCCGCACCGGCTGGCAGCCCGAGACGGTGTACCGGATCGAGTTTGCTCCGGGGCTCACCGACCTGAGCCGCAATGTGGTCGACACGGCCGTCACGCTCACGTTCACCACCGGAGCGCCGCGCCCGACCCGATATCTCCGCGGCCGGGTGGTCGATTGGGTGGCGCGCCAGTTCGTTCCCCGAGCGCTGATCACTGCCACCTATCTCGACGATTCACTTGTCTACCGCACCCTTGCCGATTCCGCCGGCCGGTTTGTCTTCGGGCCGCTGCCCGATGGCGAGCTGCTGCTGGCGGCCTCGATTGAATCGGGACAGCCGGATCGGATCCTGAGTCCGACCCGCGAAGCATGGGACACCGTGCGTCTCGCGGGCCAGGCCGATTCCACCGGCGAGATCTGGGCCTTTCTGCGCGACACCCTGCCGCCCCGCATCGGCCAGAACGGCGCCGTCCGACGCGATTCGTTCTCGATCACCCTGACGCTCTCCTTGCCGGTCGACCCGACGCTGCGGCTCGAGTCCAACGCGGTGTCGGTGCTGCTGGCGCCCGATTCCATCCCGATCCCGGTGGCGACGCTGTTGCCCGAAGCGGCCCACGACTCGCTCTACATGCCGATCGACTCGGCTCGTCGCGCCGAAGGGATCGCGCGACGGGAGGCCGCCAGCCGCGATTCGCTCCGCCGGGCGCAGGCCGATTCGCTCGGCATTACGGTGGCTGCACTCGACTCGCTGATCGCCGACTCGCTGGCCCGACTCCCGGCTCAACCCGCGCCTCCCGCACCGCCGCCGCCCGCTCCGGCCCCAGCCGACACCACAGTGCCGGACCTGCCGCAGCAACCCCATGACCCGCTCGGAACGCGGGTGGTGATTCGGCTCAATGCCGTACTCCAGCCGGGCAATCGCTACCTGATCGAAGTGCGCGGTATCCGGGCCATGGCCGGTGCGACAGCCGACACGTTGCGGACCCAACTCATCATCCCCGCGGCACCGGCCAGTGCCACCGATTCGCTGCCGGCCGACTCGGTCGCTACCGATTCACTCCCGGCCGACTCGACCGGTGCAGCCGCTGCGGCCGCCGACTCGACAGCGGTGACGCCCCAGCCGAATCCGGCCCCGCCGCCCGTCCCGGCAGATTCGGCGGCAGTTCCGGCGACGGGCCTCAGCCAACCGCCGCGCCGCCAACGCCGGCGATGACCGGCGCGATCTTCCTCGATCGCGATGGCACGCTGGTCGATGACCCGGGCTTCCTGCGCCGCCCCGGCGACGTCCGCCTGCTCGACGGCGTCGCTGCCGCGCTGGGTCGTCTGCGCGACGCCGGCTATCGCCTGGCCGTGGTCACCAATCAGTCGGGCATTGCCCGCGGCCTGATGAGCAGCGCCGACGTCGCGGCGGTTCACGCCGAGATCGCCAGGCAGCTTGCGGCGACCGGCGTGGTGATCGACGCCTGGGCCTACTGTCCGCACCTCCCCGATGCGGGGTGCGCCTGCCGCAAACCCCGAACGGCGCTCCATCGCCGCCTGGCCGACACCCGGGGCTACCACCTGGCTCAAAGCTGGTGCATCGGCGACCGGATCGGCGACGTGGCAGCCGCCGCCCCGCTCGGCGCGCGCGCGGTGCTGGTCGAGACGGGCGAGGGGCGCCACCACGTGGCCGCCGCCCGCGCGGCAGCGATCGCGACAGTGGCGTCGCTGTCCGCCGCCGCCGAACTGATTCTCGCAGCCGACCGCTGAATGCATCTCGCCCCAGCGGCACCCCACGCCATCGGTGGCCGGTGTCGGTCGGTCACTGCTCCGGCGGCGACAGCCGGAGCGCTTCGGTTATCTTGACCGCCGTGACGTATCGCGTAGCCGTCGCGGTCTCGGGCCGTGGAAGCAATCTCCTCGCGCTGGGCGAGGCCCTCGACTCCGAAACGGACGTGGAGATCGTCAGGGTCGTGAGCGACCGCGACGCGCCGGCGCTCGACGCGGCGGCCCGACGCGGCTGGGCCACCACGCGGTTGCCGGATCCGATGGATCCCACCGCCTGGCTGCGCCTGCTCGACGCCGACGCGGTGGATCTGCTGGTCCTGGCCGGCTACCTCCGCCTGATCCCGCCCGAGGTGGTGACGGCCTATCGCGGGCGGATCATCAACATCCATCCCGCGCTGCTGCCGCGCCACGGCGGAGCCGGGATGTACGGCGAGCGGGTCCATCGCGCCGTGCTGGCCGCGGGCGATACCACCAGCGGGGCCACGGTCCACCTGGTTGACGAAGTGTATGATCGTGGTGCCGTGCTCGGTCAGGCGACAATCAGCATTCCCGCCGGCGAGACAGCCGACGGTCTCGCCGCCCGGGTCCTGGCCGTGGAACATCGGCTGCTACCGGCCGCCGTCCGCGCCGCCGCGCGCGCCGGGCGCCCGGTGCCGTTCACCATGCCATCCTGACATTGCATTGATACTGGAGACCTGAATCACCATGCCCCGAGCCCTCATTTCTGTCAGCGATAAGCGCGGGATCGCGTCATTCGCCGCCGCGCTGGTCCGGCTGGGGTGGGTAGTGGTCTCGACCGGCGGGACGGCGCGGCTGCTGCGGGACGAAGGCATCGCCGTCACCTCGATCGATCAGATCACCGGCTTCCCCGAAATTCTCGACGGACGGGTCAAGACGCTGCATCCCGCTGTGCATGGCGGACTGCTGGCGCGCCGCGATCGTCCCGAGCATCTGCGTCAGCTCGAGGCCCACGGCATCACCGCCTTCGATCTGGTCGCCGTCAATCTGTATCCCTTCCAGGCCACCATCGCCGACCCCGAGGTCAGCTTCGGCGACGCCATCGAGAATATCGATATCGGCGGCCCCTCGATGCTGCGCTCCGCAGCAAAGAACCACGAGTTCGTGCTGCCGGTGGTCGACCCGCGCGACTACCAGCGGGTGCTGGAACTGATCGCCTCCGATGGCCTCAGCTCTGCCGTCCGACGCGAGTTCGCCGCCAAGGTGTTCACCCACACCGCCGACTACGACACGGCGATCGCCGGGTATTTGACGCCGGCCTCTGACGCGCTGCCCGAGCGACTCACCCTCGCCATGGAACGGCGTCAGCAATTGCGCTACGGCGAGAATCCCAGCCAGCGGGCCGGCCTGTACGTCACCGAAGAACCGCGCGGCATCGGCGATCTGACCCAGCGCCATGGCAAGGAACTGTCGTTCAACAACCTGCTCGACATCGATGCCGCGATGATGACGGTCGCCGGCTGGCATCACCGGGTGGCCTGTGCCGTGATCAAGCACACCACCCCCTGCGGTGTCGCCGTCGGGCGCACTGCGGCCGAAGCCTTTGTCCGGGCGCGCGCCACCGATCCCACCTCGGCCTATGGCTCGGTGGTGGCATTCAACACCGTGGTCGATCGCGAGACCGCCGAAGCCATGGCGGACTTGTTCGTCGAAGTGGTCGCCGCGCCGGCCTTCCATCAGGATGCCCTGCAACTCTTCACGGCGAAGAAGAATCTTCGCATTATTGAGCTGCCGGTCCCGTCGGGTCAGCCGTGGCTCGACTGGAAGCGGATCCGCGGTGGTTTCCTGATTCAGGACGCCTTCCATTTCGATCCCGATGAGTCGGGCTGGACCATTCCCACGGTCCGTCAGCCCGAGCCGGGCGAACGGGATGACCTGCGCTTCGCCTGGACGGCGGTGGGCGCTGTCAAGTCCAACGCCATCCTGCTGGCGCGCGACGATCAGGCCATCGGCATCGGGGCCGGTCAGATGTCGCGCGTCGATGCGGCCTTCCTCGCGGTGCACAAGGCGCAGCAGGCCGGCCACAACACCGCCGGGGCGGTGCTGGCATCCGACGGCTTCTTTCCGTTCGCCGACGGCGTCGAGCAGGCCGCCGCCGCCGGGATTCGGGCCATCATTCAGCCCGGCGGATCGGTGAGAGACGCCGAGGTGATCGCTGCGGCCGATGCCCATGGCATGGCGATGATCATGACCGGGAAGCGAATGTTCCGACACTAGCGACGGTGGGGCGCTGGGACCATCACCCTCCCCGGCCCGCCACCCCGTTCCTGTCCACCCAACGGAGTACCAGCGTGACCGACGAGATCGAGCAGACTCCCCCATATCTGTGGGCCGGCCTCACCTTCGCCGTGGTGATGGTGATCTACTACGCCACCCTGGCGCCGACGACGGCGTTCTGGGACACCTCCGAATACATCGCGGCCGCCAAGGTACTCGGCATTCCCCACCCGCCGGGGAACCCGCTGTTCACTGTGATGGCCCATGCCTGGGGGCTGCTGCCCCTGGCCGCCGACTACGCGCGACGGATCAATCTTTTCGCCGCCGTGACCAGCGCGGCGGGCGCCGGGCTGTGGTTCCTGGTGGCCGAGCGCTGGTGTCGGACCGTGCTGCCGGCGCGGGGGCCCCGAATCGCGGCCGCGCTCGCGGGCGTGGTGGTCGGTGCCACGGCCTGGACGGTGTGGAATCAGTCGACAGTCAACGAGAAGGTGTATACCGTCTCGCTGCTCTCGATCGCCCTGGTGAGCTGGTGCGCGGTCCGCTGGGCCGACCTGCCCCGCAGCGATCGGAGCGACCGCTGGCTGCTGGCCGGGATGTACCTGCTGGCCCTGACATCAACAAATCACCAGATGGGCATCCTCGCCGCACCGGTGCTGGCGGTCTACGTCCTGTGGACCGATTTGCCTCTGCTGATGACCCCGTGGTTCCTCGCCACGGTCTGGCTGCTGCTGCTCGGCCTCGGCGGGCAACTCGGTGCCGTCGGCAGCTTCCTTGTCGGTGCCGCCCCGCTCGGCGCCGCCGCCGGACTCGGCATGGTGATCGCCCTGGGATTGATCGCCTGGGCCCTGTTGCGCCAGCCGCGTCACCCCGCCCTCTGGGTCGGCATTCTCCTGGTGATCATCGGGTTTTCGCTCAACTACGTCTATCTCCCGATCCGCGCCGCTCAGTATCCGCCGATCAATGAGGGTGAGCCACTCGGCTTCTTCTCCAAGGCTCTCTCCGACGTGCTCGGTCGGGTCCAATATGCCAAGCCCTCGGTGACCGATCGCCAGACCCAGGGCATCATGCCGCAGCTCGCCATGTACTGGCAGTACTGGTCGTGGCAGTGGGGACGCGATCTCGGCGCGCTGGCCGCGCCGGTGACCGGACTGTTCAGCGCCATCACGGCGGGCGGCCTCTGGACGCTGATCCGCAAGGACCGCCGGGCCGGCCTCGCGGCGGCGGCCCTGTTCGGCACGCTGACGCTGCTGCTGATTTACTATCTCAATTTCAAGTACGGCTTCTCGTACCATATCAACGATCCCACCATCACGCTGGAGATGCGCGAGGTGCGTGAGCGCGACTACTTCTTCGTCGCCTCCTTCGCCTTTGCCGGTGTGCTGATTGCAGTGGCCTTCGCCGCCATGGTCCGGGGCATCGGCGACTGGCTCGGCAATCGGGTCAGCGCCGAGCACCGCTATCTCGCCGCCACACCGGTCCTGGCGCTGGCCTTGATCCCGTTGATCGGCAATCACACCACCGCCTCGCGGGCGCACGAGACACTGCCTCACGACTTCGCTGTCGACATCCTGGAATCGGTAGCACCCTACGGTATCCTGATCACCGCCGGCGACAACGACACCTTCCCGCTCTGGTTCGCTCAGGAAGTGCTCGGCGTGCGCCGCGACGTGACGCTGGCCAATCTCTCGTTGATGAACACCGAGTGGCACCTGCGTCAACTGCAACGGCGCGACCTGCCCGACTTCGATCCGGCGACAGCCAACCCGATCTGGCGTCCCGGCAGTGACAGCGACTCACTCCCGTTGTGGGGGACGCCGCCCGACAAGTGGACTCGACCGGACGACGGCGTTTTCTCGCTCACCATTGCCGGCCTCGATTCGCTGCCGGAGATTTCGGCGGCGCCGCCCAGCGGCAGCATCCAGTTCGGCGACCTGGTCATGCGCTTCGGCAACAACTATCTGACCCGAAGCGATATTGCCACCATTCTGTTGATCCGCGACAACCTCGGGCGGCGGCCGATCTACTTCTCGTGGAGCGATGGCGGCTACCCCGACGCCACTCTGGGGTTGCAGCCCTACCTGGTCACCGAAGGCCTGGTCCGGCGGCTGTATCCCAGCCCGGTTGTGCCCGACGGCAAGCGGATTCTCTTCTCGCGCGACGTCGGAGCGATCGATGCGCTGCGCACCCGCCAACTGGTCGAGCAGGTCTATCATTGGCAGGCCGCGGCACGGGAACGCCCCGCCGGCTGGGTCGACATCCCCTCGGAGTCGATTCTGTCGCTCTACAACATTGTCTATGACAGTTGGGCCAACCTGCTCCGGGCCCAGGGCGACACCGCCGGGGCCGCTCGTCCCGACAGCATCGCGCGGGCGATTCAGCGCAACTTCCGCTGAGGGCGGCTGTCACGATCGACGCGATGGGCGCGCTCCCCGACCGACCGGGGGGCGCGCCCATTGCTGTCGCGCGATGTTATGGGGTCGGTGCGGCAGCTTCAGCGGCTGCCACCGGCGCCGCCGTCGGCGACAATTCGCCGGCCCGGGCCAGGCCCCGGCGGAACAGAATCGCACCCAGGGTTTCGTTGACCGCGATCAATGACAGCAACAGCGTCCGCATACCACTGCCGGCCTGGGGATAGGCGTTCGCCGCGAT
>CBFGTB010000102.1:0-7931 GCA_965651715.1 uncultured Gemmatimonadales bacterium | reverse complement strand
CGTTCGTGCAGCAAACTGTGGATGCTGCCGGCCGCGTGGTGGCCGGATTGAACGTACGCGGAGTCGATTCCGTGGGCGACATCCTGTTCGTCGGCTTTAAGGCCGCCGGGCCGGCCTATCCCGGCGCCAAGGATCCGGAGGCCCCCGAGAGCATGTTTGGTTGGTGGCCGACGCCGTCCACCGGCCACCCCGGGGTAGTCGCAGTGATCGAGTCGCCGACCGACTGCAAGGTCCCGCTCGACGGCAGGGAGCGTGCGATCCCCGAGTGCCGCAGGACCGAAAATTATGTGTCCGCGGATGGCGCACTTGTGGTGCTGGCAATCCCGGCCGACCGAACTTCCGCCAATGATCGCTACCACTTCGTCCTGATCCGTACCGACGGCGACACGGTGGCGGCGTTCGACATCGACCTGTATGGCCAGCCGCTGACCGACTCGGTGCGTGCCGAATGGCTGGCCGAGTCGCGAGCGTATGACGCAACGGTGCGCTGGGAGTTGGTGCCGCGTCTGCCGAGGGTTGACCCGATGCGCTTTGTGCATGTGGGGCACGACGGCTCGATCTGGGTCCAGGGCCTTGTGGTGAATGGCCAACAGGCCTGGCACGTCATCAGCGCGTCGGGAGATCCGATCGGGCTGTTCTGGATGCCGGAGGATCTCTGGATCAGAGACTGGTCAGCGTGCGGTGCCTTGGCGAGTCGGGATCTGGAGAACGGTCGGGTGGTGCTCTATCGGCTTCGGCTGGTGTCGACGCCGGGGAATGAACCCACCGGGCGGTGCCCACCGCGCGGTGTTGAGACCGGAAAGGGGCCCCAATCATGACGCAATCGACGGGTCAACGAGTTTTCGTGAGCTGCTGTTGATGGATCTTGCGTTCTCTCGTCTCTCTTCTCTCTTTCCTCCACCGGTAGTCCGGGCCGGCAGCCGGCGGGCAGTTGCCTCTCGGGGCCGCTCGTGAAATGTTTCACAAATGCTCCCCCGCAAGATCGCCGACTCGACTGTCCGCCGCCTGGCGATCTACCTCCGGTTTCTGGAGGAGTTCCAGCTTCACGGCCGCGATACCATCAGTTCCACAGCACTGGCTGAGCGGGCGGGAACCACCTCGGCCCAGGTCCGCAAAGATCTTTCATTCTTTGGATCATTTGGGAAGCGTGGGCTGGGGTATGACGTGCCCGGGCTGGTGGGGAGATTGCACCAGATTCTGGGGCTCGATCACCGCTACCGGGTGATTATCATCGGGGCAGGGCGGCTCGCCGGTGCCCTGGTCCAGTACACCGGCTTCAGCGCACGCGGCTTTGAAGTGGTGGCGATCGTCGACCGGGACCCGGCCAAGGTGGGCGAGGTGTGGGGTCGGCTGACCATCGAAGATGTCGCCCAGCTCGAGGCGATCGTGGCGCGTGAGGCGGTGGAGATTGCCATTCTGGTGACCCCGGCCGATCCGGCGCAGGGACTGCTCGATCGGTTGGTCGCGGTCGGCGTGCGGGCGGTACTCAACTTTGCCCCGGTGCAGCTCTATGCGCCCGGTGGCGTGGATGTGAAGAACGTGAACCTTGCAGTCGAACTGGAAACCCTGGCCTACGGCTTGACGCACCGGGTGACGGAGTGAGTGGACTCTCGCTCCATCCCGACGGCACGTTGATTGACCGTGCGCTGTCGCTGCTGGCCACTCGACCGCAGACGGCGACCGAACTGGCGGTCCACGTGCTGGGTCTGCCGATGGCCCCACCCAGTGTGGCGGAGCGTTTGGCGGCGGCCCTGCTGGGGGCCGATCCGCGGGTCCGGCAGCAGGGCGACGGACGCTGGGCAATCGTCACGGCGAGTCAGGGATCTCCCCTGCTCGACGATTGCGCCTTCGCGGTGGTCGACGTCGAGACCACCGGGATGCGTCCGGGCGATGCGGATCGGATCACCGAGGTCGCTGTGGTGCTGGTGCATGGCCACCGCCGCGAGGTGGTGTTCGAGTCGCTGATCAATCCGGGCTGTCCGATTCCGTCCCGCATCGCAGAACTGACCGGGATCACCGATCGGATGGTGGCCGACGCTCCGCGATTCGATGCCATCGCCGACGAGTTGATCGGGGCATTGGCGGGGCGGGTGTTCGTGGCCCACAATGCCGGTTTCGACTGGGGGTTCGTGGGTGCCGAAATCCGCCGTGCGCGGGGGCTTATCCTCGACGGCCCCCGACTCTGTACTGTCCGACTGGCCCGGCGACTCTGCCGCGGCGAGCCCTCCTACGGCCTCGGCGCCTTGGCGCAGCGGTTCGGCTTCGAGTTCCCGGCGCGCCACCGCGCCGCTGGCGACGCGCTGGTCACGGGTATGCTGCTTGATCGGTTGCTCGGCGCGGCCCGCGAGCGAGGGGAGCGCACGCTGGCGGACCTGGAGCGACTGCACCGGACCCCGATGGCGGAGTTGAAGTCATGAGCAGACCCAACGTCACCATGCAGGTGGGGGATCTCACGGTCCACGCCCTGCACGCCGGAATCCAGCGCCTCGACGGCGGCGCCATGTTCGGTGTGGTGCCCAAACCGCTCTGGTCGCGCCGAATTGCAGCCGACGAACGCAACAGGATCGTGCTCGCGATGCGGCCGCTGTTGATCGAACACCCCGACGGGTTGATTCTGGTCGACTCGGGCCTGGGCAACAAGGAATCCGACAAGTTCCGCGACATCTACGGCGTCGAAAACGCCGGGTCCGATGGACGCACCGCGCTGGAGGACGCCATCCGCGCCGCCGGCCACCAGGTGGGCGATGTCCGAACTGTGATCAACACGCATCTGCATTTTGATCATGCCGGCGGTCAGACCTGGACCGCGGCTGACGACCCGGCGGGTCGCGCTCAACCGACCTTCCCGGCGGCGCGCCACCTGATCCATCGGGGCGAGTATCACTACGCCACCCACGTCAACGAACGGACCGCGGCGAGTTATCTGCCCCACAACTGGGAGCCGCTCTTCGCGGCCGACCTGGTCGACCTGGTGGACGGGGAACAGATGGAGCTGGCCCCCGGGATTCGGGGGCTCGTCACACCGGGGCACACGCCATGGCACATGAGCCTGGTGATTGAGAGCGGGGGAGAGGCCTTGCTCTACCCGGCGGACACCATCCCCACGGCGCACCATCTGCCGTTGCCGTGGATCATGGGCTACGACGTGGAACCGCTCCGGACCCTGGAGAGCAAGCGGCTGCTGCACCAGCGCGCCGCGGCTGAAGGCTGGCGGGTGGTCTTCGAGCATGATGATGCGGTGGTCGGCGGGCGGCTGGTCGAGGGGGAGCGTGGGGTTGAGCTGGTCGAGGTGGTGAGGTCGGACGGGGAAGGGGCGGAATAGGGTCGCACTCCGGCCACCACGGCTTGTCAGGCTGAGCGCGGCGATCCGCCGAGCTGGGGCTGGATCATGCTGATCGGTGTGGCTGTGGCAGCACGCCGCCCGGCCTCCCGAAATGGGTAACCACGCCCTGATCGGCGAGTGGTCGACGGGGATCAGGTCGAACGAACTGGCGGGTGGCCAGATCGTAGTAGAGGCAGCCGAGCTCGGTCGGAGGTCGTTCGTGCACGAACTGCTCGGCGTCGCCGAGCGCTTCGAGCCAGTCGGCCTTCGCCTGGGCAAGGTCGAACGGCGCGTTCAGATGCAGTCGCTGGATATCTTCGGCCCGAGGGCGACCGCGTCGCTTCAGCAATTCGATCAGCGACAGCGGGGTCAGGCCGGGATCCTTGCCGACTGCGGCCCAGACGAGTGCCGCGAGCGGCAGCACCGTCCGATGCACAAACATGATGTCGACAAAGTCGCGTGGCTCGTCGCGTCCGGCCAGCGCCAGGAGTTTATTGATCGCCAGGTCGATCGGGCTGAGCAGCCAGATGCCGTCCCCCGCCTGAACCAGGGGCAGGAAGCGCCAGGCAGAATCGTGGGCCCAGTCGATCCGGGTCGTCGACCCATCCTTGTGGACGACCGCGCGGACGAAGCCGGGCAGCACCACGTCCGTATCCACGACATACCCGGCGGCTTCGAGAGTCTGTCGGTCGGCATTGTATGCGGCGGCGACCCGTGCCTCTGAATCGTGAAAGAAGTCGAGGTCGTCGCTGAATCGTTCGCTCTGCGGCGTGAAGTGCATCGCCGCACCGCCCGCGAGATAGCGATCCTGGGCTGCCGAGCCGGCGAGCGTGGCCAGCAGCTTGGCTTGGAACGGGGTCAGCGGCACAACCGCTCCGCGACCTGCCAGGTTTCCCGATTGCCGTGCTTGCGGAGCTGCTGAACGACCCACGGCACATCGCCGAGGCGGATCACCAGGTCGGGGCGGTAGGACCAGAAGCACAGGGCGTGATATCGGCGGTAGGCACGCCTGGCCTCGCGCACTCTGACCATATCGCGCGCGGTCTCGGGCGCCAGGGTGCGACGGCTCTTGCGGCCGCCTTTGGCGCCGATCGATGCGAGCCACGACCGGACGGGATCCATCGATATATCTTATGCCGCTTATGATCAGGAGTCAATGATATTGCGGGCTCGCGGCCCTTTCATGCGACCGCGGCAGCCCGGGTGCCGTGCGGCTCGGGTTCCGGAGCGGCTGACGCTCCGGGGCGGGTGAGGCTGGCGTGGGCTGCGGGGCATTGACGGGCTGGGGGGGGGGGGCTAAAGTTGTTGGTGTCGGCCGGATTCAACTAGCCGATCCTCCGAAAAAACCGGGGCGGTTCACTTTCTCTCTCTCAGGAGTGTGTGCCATGACTTCCCAGTATCTTATGTCATTGGCAGTAGCGATCGTCGGTATCGGGTCCGTGGTGGATGCGCCGCATCCGGCTGAGTCAACCGCCGCCCTCTCCACTCACATCGTGTTTGCGCAGACCACAACCACTACCTCGATTGATGCCTTCGGACCCGGGCAGTCATGCGTTACTTGCATGTGGCATCAGCGCTGTGATCCTGGGACTCATACTGCAGAGGCCACGGCGGCTGGCACGTATTCAAACGCGCATGAGGAATGTATCGATAACCCGCCTGAAGGAAGTTGGTGTGCGGGTCACCCGACCTGTTCAACGACTTCCGCGTCGGCGGACTATCGTGGACTCGCCCAGCTCGCTTTTAGCGCACTTGATGGTGATATGAGTGCACTCAAAAAGATCCTGCTCCAGTTCCCTGGCAGCATCCGTCTAAATCAAAATCTGGGATCGTACGAAATCCTGACCTGTGATGGTGACGGCGTTTTCGCCATGATCCCGATCACTGAGCGAAATGGGAGCCAATTTGGTGAGTAAGTCTGTTGCGGGCCCGTGGTCCCTGGCGGCGCTGTCGCTGGTGTCGGCCGCAGTGATGTCTGCGGCACCGGCAGTCGGGCAGACGCGCAGTGCAGCACCTGAAACGGTTCTCGAATCGCCCGCCTGCACCTCCTGCCGCATCGCCGTCTCATCGGCGGGCGGGGTGCGGCTTGATGAATCCCTCACCGCGCGCTACGGCTTCAACGACCTGGTACTCACCGACGACGGGAACGTGATCGCGCTGCCGGCCGACGAGGGTCGCTGGTGGGTGCTGACGACTCAAGGACACCTGGAGCACCAGTTCTCCCGTTCAGGTGAAGGGCCCGGTGAGTTGCAGCAGGCCACCGCCGTGGCCGGCGTGCACGGTGACACCGTGGCGATCTACGACAAGAGCCTGGCGCGGGTGTCGTTCTTTCAGCGCGACGGGACCTTTCTCACCAGCACCCGGGTCCCGGCCGGGGCGTCGTCGTATCTCTGGCTCGGCGCCGAACGCGGCATCGTGGTGGGGCGCTTTCGCGGGCCCAATGTCGCCGATGTCCAGGCGGCGCTGCCCTACCATCTGGTGCAGCGCGATTCGGTGCTCCGGAGCTTCGGCCCACTGATCCGCCGGCTCGACCCCCGCAACCCGTTCCAGTTCGATCGCATGGTCTTTGCCGCTTCATGGGGCGTCGTGGCGGTGCCGCACGCCAATGAGTACCGGGTCGAACTGTACTCCGCAGCCGGGGACCCGGTCGGATCAATAGTTCGTCGGGCCAAGTGGTTTCCCGCGTCCGACGACTATGTCGTGGGCCGACGCGATCAGCCGCCCTCTTCGCTGATCTACGACGGCTGGATCGACAAGCACAATCGGCTCTGGCTGCTGATCGCCCGCGCCGCCCCCACCTGGCAGCGGGCCTTTGCCAGCACACCGCGCCGCGTCGAAGGACACGACGTCTACCGGATCGAGCGGCCGGACCTGTACTACGAGGAAGTGGTCGAGGTGATCGACCTGACCTCGCGGCAGTTGATCGCCTCGACGCCGCTGCCGTTCGTGGCTCGCTACGCCTTGGGCCGCGGCCTGGTCGCGGCGCCCGACCTCGAGGCCGATGACGGGGTATCGTTGGTCTATTACCGGCTGACGCTCCGGGGCGGGTGAGGGGGTCCTGACCGTCCCCCCACCGTCCCCCAAGGGGTTGACCTGCCACCCGCGGGGCGGTAGCTTGCAGCCGTTCAAGTGGACGGGGAAGCCGTCCCACCCCTAGCTGCGGTACCGGCGACCGGGTCCAGGGAGCATAAGCATCCAGCCCTCCGGGGCTGCGGTGCGCCTCTTGGACACCCCGCCTGATCAGCGGGGTGTTCTGTTTTGCTCAACGAAAGGACGCATCCACTGTCCAGTTTCGATCGTGAACGACGCGTACGGGTCAACCGGCAGATTCGGATTTCGCCGGTGCGGGTAGTGACAGCAGAGGGCGAGCAGCTCGGTGTCCTCAGCATCGACGAAGCCATGGCCGCCGCGGTCGAACGGGGCCTCGACCTGGTCGAGGTCGCCCCGATGGCGCGGCCGCCCGTCGTCAAGATCATGGACTACGGCAAGTTCAAGTTCGAGGAGCAGAAGGCCGCCCGGGCCGCCAAGAAGAAGCAGCACGTCATTCATCTCAAAGAGGTGAAGCTGCGCCCGGGAGTGGCCGATCACGACTTCGAGTTCAAGACTCGCCACGCCCGCGAGTTCCTGGCCGAAGGCAACAAGGTGAAGGTGACCATGATGTTCCGAGGTCGCCAGATGGCCCACCCCGAGCTGGGTCGCGCCGTGCTCGACCGGGTCGCCCAGTTGTTGGTCGACGTGGCCAAGGTGGAGCAGGAGGCCAAGCAGGACGGCCGCAACATGATCATGGTGCTCGCGCCGCGGTAACGGCCGAGCTGACCGCCGATATGGAGAGTCAGGACTGATGCCCAAGATGAAGACCAAGCGCGCTGCCGCCAAGCGCTTCACGGTGACCGGCAGCGGCAAGATCAAGCGCAACAAGGCGAATCTGCGCCACATCCTGACCAAGAAGGACACGGCCAGGAAGAACAAGCTGGGCAAGTCCGCGCTGGTCAGCTCGGCCGACTTCCGGCGGACCATCAAGCTGCTTCAGGGTTGAGGAGAGTCAGATGTCGCGCGTCAAGAATGGCGTGGCCCACCACGCCCGCAAGAAGAAGATCATGGCCGCCGCCAAGGGCGGCGTCGGCGCCCGCAGCAAGCGCTACAAGGCCGCCAAGGAGAACGTCGAGCGGGGCATGGCCTACGCCTACCGCGATCGCCGCAAGAAGAAGGGCGATTTCCGGCGGCTGTGGATCACCCGGATCGGTGCTGCCGCCCGGCTGCACGAGATTTCCTACTCGCGGCTGATGGCGGGCCTCAAGGCGGCCGGAGTCGAGATCAACCGCAAGGTGCTCGCCGATCTCGCCGTGCGCGATGCCGATGCGTTCGCGAAGCTGGCGGAGGTCGCCAAGGCGCAGCAGTAGCGCCGTGACCGACTCCCTTGACCTGGCTGACCTCCAGGCGCGTCTCGCTGCCGTTCCCACCCTGGATGCGGCCGATCTTGACGCCCTCGAGATCGCGATTCTGGGCCGTAAGCAGGGGGAGCTGACCGCCCGTCTCAAGGCACTCAGCACCCTGCCGGTCGAGCAGCGCCGGGAAGCCGGTGCCGCCCTCAATCAGCTCAAGGCCGCCT
>CBFGTB010000101.1:0-7974 GCA_965651715.1 uncultured Gemmatimonadales bacterium | reverse complement strand
CACCGCCTTGCGGTCCGTTCAGGGGAGTAGCTGCCGTCGCGGTCCCGGGGGATCTCAAGCCGGACCGGCCCATCCTCGGTCAGGACCGTCTTGCCGCTGGTCCATCAGCTCAGGAGGGATCGCAACCCCGCCGACCGATCCCTCGACCACTCGCTTCCTGTGCTTCCTGGGCAGATCTGTCCCTCCGTAGGGGGATGATATGCCTCACACACAAAAATCAGGACAGGTCCCGCGAAGAGGGGTTGCCCGCCACCATTCGCGTCAATTCGCGACCATTCGCGGATAAACACCCTCTCACGAATGAACGCCCGTCAACGCGAACCGGCGCCGCCCCCGCACTGCGGAGACGGCGCCGGGAATCCCGCCATCGCGGTCAGTCGGCCAGGTGCTTCATCGGTTGCATCACCAGGTTCATGATGAAGAACTCCATCATCCGACTGGAGTTCACCCCCGAATGGCCCATGTCGGGTCCCACCTGTACATCGAAGCTCTTGCCCGCCTTCTGCAGCGCGCTGATGAGCTGCATCATGTTCGACGGATGGACATTGTCGTCGGCGGTGCCATAGTACAGCAGCAGTCGCCCGTCGAGGTCCTGGGCGTAGTTCATCGCATCGCCCGCCTCGTAGCCCGCCTTGTTCTCCTGCGGGATCCACATAAACCGCTCGGTGTAGATCGTGTCGTAGTGGTACCACGCCGTGACAGGCGACGACGCCGACGCCGCCGCGAATGCCTCAGGATGACGCAGCAGTGCCATCGCCGAGGCGTAGCCGCCGTATGACGTCCCGAAGATCCCGACTCGGCTGCCATCGACATAGGGACGCGTCGCCAGATACTTCGAGGCCGCCGCGAAGTCGTCGATCTCCGGCACACCCAGATGCTCGTAAATCGCGTCGAGCAGATGCTTGCCCCGCCCCGCCGCGCTGCGCGCATCGAGAGTGACGACCAGGAAGCCATACTCGGTGTAGGGATGCGGCGTGGCATAGGTCTCGCGCGCACCGTTGGTCGAGGGGCCCCCGTACACCGAGAACAACACCGGGTACTTCTTCGACGGATCAAAGTTCGACGGGAAGTTGAGCATGCCGTGCAACTGGGTGGTCCCGTCCGCCGAGGTATAGGTGAACAGTTCCACCGGCTTGAGCCCCAGTGCCCGCGCGCCGCTGTCGTCGCTCTCGGCGATGGTCGCGAGCACCTTGCCGTTGCCGTCGAGCAGACGGCTCACCGGCGGCGTGTCGTGAGTCTGCGCCACATCCACAATGGTCTTGTTGTCGGGCGAAATGCTCACGGTATGCAGGAATGCCGGGTCGGTCAGCCGACGATCATTCTTGCCGTCAAGACCGACCCGATGGAGCTGCAGCTTCATGTAGTTGTCGCCGCTCCGGGCGTAGTACCACATCTGCTTCGCCTTCTCGTCGACCTTGACGATGCCCGCCACCTCGAACGGATGGTCGGTGAGTGTGGCCAGCAGCTTCCCGCTGATATCGTAGAGGTAGTAGTTCTTGAAACCGGTCCGGGCCGACTCCCAGATGAACCGCTTGCCATCCTCCAACCAGCGGATCGCCGGTGAGTTGTCGGTCCACGACGCCGGCCACGACTCGCGCACAATCACCCGACACGCACCGGTGGTCGGCGAGCAGGCGGTGAACTCCATGATATTCTGCCGCCGATTGGTGCGATTGACCAGCAGCTCGCTGCCATCCTCGCTCCAGCGGATGTTGTAGACGTAGTAGCCCACCACGTCGTTGGCGAACGGCTTGCCATCCCGCACATCGAGCTGGGTCGTCTGGCCACTGGCCACGTCGTAGACATAGAGATCGACCACCGGATTGTCGGTCCCGGCCTTGGGATAAGCCTCGGTATCGACGTGGCCGTACAGCTTGGTCTGGTCCATTTGCAGGTAGTAATCGTGGACCGGACTCTCGTCGAAGCGGTAGAAAGCCAGCTTCGTGCCGTCGGGCGACCACCACATCGCGGTTGTCTGACGCAGTTCCTCACCGTAGACCCAGCTCGCGCTGCCGTACTTGATCCGCTGCTCGAGATTCCCCTCGGTGGTCACCGCCCGCTCACCGCTGCCATCGGCCATGCTGATGTACACGTTCCGGTCGCGGTAGAAGGCCCGCCGACTGGAATCGGGGGAGAAGGCCTCGGTGGCCTGACGCCCCCGGGCCACGCCCCCGCCGCGCCGTCCGCGGCCGCCACGCGCTTCGCCCGCGTCGGCCTGGATTTCGGTCGCACGGCGACCCTTGACGTCGTAGCGGTACTGCTTGCCGTTGAAGCTGTACTCGAAGCTGGCGCCATCATCGGACCAGTCGGGCGAAATCTGGGCCCGGATCACTGCCCCGTTGATCTTGGGCGCCATTTCGGCGTACCGGGCGTAACCGGGCATGGACTTGAGACGATCCTGAGCCGAAAGATGCTGAACACCGCTGCTCGCCAGCAGCACCAGCGTCGTCAGGATCGCGGGACGAATGTTCCGAAGGGACACGGCAGGAAACTCCGGGTGAATGGGATGGACGGACCCGCGCGGGGCCGACTCTCTGCTACGCAAAATGGGCCGCACCGGTTGCACCGGGCGGCCCAGCGGGCGATCAGCGGACCGCAGCGATGGCGGTCTTGAGGTCCTGGTAGGCGGTGGGATCAATCTCCCGGAACGGACGCATCACAGTGCGGACCGTGCCGCTGGGGTCGATCACGAACAGCACCCGCGACTCATAGGACTGGCCCTCGGCCAGGGTGCCATAGGCCGTCCCGGCGACCCCGTTCTCGTCCGACGCAAACCGGAACGGGAACTCGGCGTCGGCCGCCCAACTGGCCAGATCGGCCGGCGTGTCGCGCGAAATGGCAATCAGCACCACGTCATCACGGCCGAACAGTTCGGTGTAGCGATCGCGGTAGGCCGTCATCTGAATGGTGCAGCCCCGGGTCCGCGCCTTGGGAAAGAAGGCCAGAACCACGGTCTTGCCCTGCAACGAGGACAGCGTCAGCGAATCGCCCACGCCGGCCGCCGTCGCAATCGGCAGCCGGAAATCCGGCGCGGCATCACCCACTGCCGGGCCCTGCGCGGTAAGCAGCGCCGGAACCATCAGCAGCCCCAGCGCGATACTCAGGCGGGTCAGGCTCGATCGAATCATCAACAGGGTCCTCCTTCAGGGCTCCGCGCGGGTCACCCGGTAAATCCGGCCCGACTGATCGGAACCGATGTAGAGCGCCCCATCAGGGCCAACCGCCACCCCGCTGGGCCGCAGGCCGGTCTCCGAATCCGACGACACGGCGAAGGTCTGATACTCGCCGGTGGGCTCCCCGTCGGCAAACGGAATGAAGACCACCCGGAAGCCGGCCTGCGGCAATGGCGCCCGATTCCACGACCCATGAAACGCCAGGAAGGCGCCGTCCCGGTAGGCCGGGCCAAAGGCGTCTGACGTATAAAACGCGAGCTGCATCGGAGCCCAGTGCCCCGGGAAGGCGATCGCCGGCTGGGTGCGCTCGCCACAGTCCCCCTGCGCCGTCCCGTCACCGCCGTACTCGGGCGCGAGCACCTTCCGATCTGCGATGCCGTCGTAATAACAGTAGGGCCAGCCAAAGTCGGCTCCCCGCTCAATCAGGCCAAACTCCTCGGCCGGCTTCTCGGCGCTGTCCTCATCAGAAAAGCCCCAGTTCGCCGCGAGCTGATCGCGGCCGTGGCTGGCGCCCCACAGCCGCCCGGTGGTCGGCTGCACCGCGATGGCCATCGCATTGCGAAATCCGGTCGCCCAGCGCTGATCCTCACTCGGCGCCTGGTCGGTCCCGTTTGCATCGTAGCGCCAGATGCCCGCCCGCGAGGTCAGCTCGGGACAGGGCTGCTGCCCGGGCGAATGGTCGGCCCGATCTTTCACCTGACACGAGTTGGTGCGCGAGCCGTGATCGACATACAGCGCTCCATCAGGACCCAGCGCGATGGTCTTGGCGGTGTGGCCACCGGTGGGCAATCCGGCCACCACCACCACACCCTCACCCTGCGGTGCCAGGTCGCCCGCAGCGCGGGGATAGCGCAGGATCCTGTCGTCCATGGCGAAGTAGACTGCATCGTCAGAGACGGCGATACCGGTTCCCCGCCCCGGCCCGAATCGCGCCTGCTGATCGGCATGGCCGTCGCCATCGCTGTCGCGCAGCGCCACCGCGCCCTCCTGGCGGCTCTGTGTCCCAGCGTAGACCACGCCATCACCGGACACTGCCAGATGCCGGACTCCCGGAACTTCGGCAAACAGCGTGGCGCAGAACCCGGCCGGCAGCGTCAGTCCGACATTCGCCGAATCACACGTCGCCGCGGCCTGCGGCGCCTGAGTGTCCGGCGCGGCATGACACGCCGCGGCCGTTGAGACCAGACCGAGAACAAGGGCGGGAGCCATCAAACGAGTAGCGGACATGATGAGACACTCCGGTCAACAGGCTGGCGGCACCGGTCAGACGCCCGGCGCCAGACCCTGAATTATAGCCCGCCGAGCCGGCCAGGGCCTCAGAGTCCGACCCGCCCGGCGGCCCGATCCAGGCCGTCCACCACATCGCGGACCAGGTCCTCTGCCGCCTCAATGCCCACCGACAGGCGCAGCAACGACTCGCCAATGCCCGCCTGCCGCCGCGCCTCAGCCGTCATGGCGGCATGAGTCATGGTGGCCGGATGCGCCACCAGCGATTCCACCCCGCCCAGCGACTCGGCCAGCGTGAAGCAGGTCAATCCCGCGAGGAAGGCTCGGACCGCCGCCTCCCCCGCCCGGAGTTCGAACGAGACCATCGCGCCGAAACCGCTCTGCTGGGCCGCCGCGATCAGGTGCCCCGGATGATCGGTGAGTCCCGGATACCAGACCCGGGCCACGGCAGGATGGCCGGACAGCGCTGCCACAATCGCCGCCGCATTCTCCTGATGCACGCGGGTCCGGGCGAACAGAGTCCGCACCCCGCGCAGCGTGAGGTAGCTGTCCATCGGTGCCCCGGTCACGCCGAGACAATTGGCCCACCACGCCAGTTCCTCACCCAGCGCCGCGTCGCCGCTCACGATCGCCCCGCCGACCACATCACTGTGGCCATTGAGATACTTGGTGGTGGAGTGGACCACGACATCGGCGCCAAGCTGCAGCGGCCGCTGCCACGCCGGAGAGAGAAAGGTGTTGTCGGCCACCACCAGAGCGCCGACGGCGTGGGCCTGATCCGCCACCCGCGCGATGTCGGTGATCCGCAGCAGCGGATTGCTGGGCGTCTCGATCCAGACCATCCTCGGCTGCCGGCCCCACACCGGAGCTCGCGCGGCGTCGTGGGTCAGATCCACCCAGGCCAGCTCGAAGAGGCCGCGCTCTGCCAGATGGCTGAGCAGACGGTGCGTCCCGCCGTAGCAATCATGCGGCGCGACCAGTAGATCGCCCGGCCGCAGCAGTTGCAGCACTGTGGTGATCGCCGCCATTCCCGACGACGTCACCACGCCGTGACAGCCGCCCTCGAGCTCGGCAATGGCGTCGCCCAGATGATCGCGGGTCGGATTGCCGGAGCGGGTATAGTCGTAACGACCCTTCACGCCAAACGCGGGAAAGGCGAATGTCGACGACAGGTGCAACGGCGGCACCACCGCCCCGAACTGGGTGTCGCTGGTCAGCCCGGCCCGGACGGCGCGGGTCACTGCCGTGTCATGCGGCATGGGACACCTCAGCACTGAGTGCCCGCGACACAAAATCCGCGACCGCAGGAACTTCCTTGAGGAAACCGTCGTGCCCGTAGATCGAATGGATCTGCTCAAGACGACAGGGGCCGGCGCAGTGACGCACGATGTCTTCCAGTTGCCAGGCGGGTACCAGCGTGTCCTCGACAATGCCCAGCAGCGTCAGTGGCACCCGGATCTCGCGTGGATCGACCTGGTGCAGGTCGAGCGATTCGGACAGGGCGAGATAGCGCTCAGCCGACCAGCGTGCCGCGAACGTCGCGCCGGCGTGATCGAGGTACGCCTCGACCGGAAAGCGCCGTCGCCCGCGTACCGTCTCGACTGCTGTATCGAATCGCGCAGCGAATTCATCGGCGGTGCGATAGCCGGTCACCGCCAACACCCGCGCCAGGGCGACCCCGTCGGCGGGCGTCCCTGCGGCCAGCCCCAGTCGCACAATCCGCCGCTGCACCACCCGGTGAGCTGTAGCCATGGGATGGCTCCGATGCGCCGCAGCGATCACGGCCAGGCGGCCGACCCGCTCCGGGTGACGCGCGGCGAATGCCAGCGCGACCATGCCGCCGTACGATGCGGCCACTATCGCCTCCACGCGCCCCACTCCCAGTCGATCCAGCACCCCCGCCAGGGCGTCGGCCTGATCGGCTGTGGTGATCGATCGGTCGGCGGGCGCCAACCAGTCCACACCGAGCACCGCGTGGGTCCGGCTGTCGACAGCCCGACCGGGGCCCACCAGCGGCTCCCACCAGCCGGGGGTGGAATCGTCGCGGGTCGCGCACACGTGGCGCCCGGCGGAAATGCCGCCGAGTACCACCACAACCGGAGCGCCCGGCGCCCCGGAAAGCTCCCACCCCATCGGTGGGAGAGTCACTGCATCAGCCATGGCATTCAGTCCTCGCTTCGGGGCCCTGAACGCCAAAGCGCCCGGGGCCGATGAAGCCGCCGGGCGCAAGTCCCTCGCCTTTTAGCATTTGTTTAACGTGGCTGCAAGCAGCGGCAAATGACCACGGGTCGCTCAACTGTGGTGAGACGATCACCCCGATTCCCCGCGAAGTCAAGTGAAGCGGACCGACCGCCGGCGCTGTTATCTTCGCGCCATGGCCGGCGAATACATCTTCACGATGCGGGACCTCCGCAAGGTCGTCCCGCCCCAGCGCGAGATCCTCAAGGGCATCTCGCTGTCGTTCTTTCCGGGCGCCAAGATCGGCGTGATCGGCTCCAATGGCAGCGGCAAGTCCACCCTGCTGCGCATCATGGCCGGGGTCGACACCGATTTTCTCGGCGAGGCGAAGCCGCTCGACGGTACCCGAATCGGCTACCTGCCCCAGGAACCTCAACTCGACGAGACCAAGGACGTGCGTGGCAACGTCGAGGAGGCGCTGGCGCCGATCCGGGCCCTGCTCAAAGAGTTTGAAGACATCTCAGCCCGGTTCGCCGAACCGATGAGCGACGACGAGATGGCCGCACTGCTCGACAAGCAGGGCGCGGTGCAGGATCGCATCGACGCCGTCAACGCCTGGGAAATCGACCACACCGTGGACATGGCCATGGACGCGCTGCGGCTGCCTCCGGGCGACGCCGACGTGCGCGTCCTCTCGGGCGGTGAAAAGCGGCGGGTCGCCCTCTGCCGGCTGCTGCTGGCGCGACCCGACATGCTGCTGCTCGACGAGCCCACAAATCACCTCGACGCCGAATCGGTCGCCTGGCTCGAACGCTATCTTCACGACTTCAGCGGGACGGTCGTCGCCATCACCCACGATCGGTACTTCCTCGACAATGCCGCCGAGTGGATTCTCGAGCTTGATCGCGGCGAGGGCGTCCCGTGGAAGGGCAACTATTCGAGCTGGCTGGAGCAGAAGCAGAAGCGTCTTGCCGTCGAAGAAAAGCAGGCCAGTGCCCGCCAGCGCACCCTGGAACGGGAACTGGAATGGGTCCGGATGTCGGCCCGGGGACGCCACGCCAAGAGCAAGGCCCGGATCAATGCCTATGAAGCGTTGGTGGCCGAAGAGGCGCGGGCCGACACCCAGGGCCACGAGATCCTGATTCCACCGGCTCCCCGGCTGGGCGACGACGTCGTCATCGCCCGTCATCTCAGCAAGGCCTTCGGCGACCGGCTGCTGTTCGACAACATGGAGTTCGCCTTGCCGCGCGGCGGCATCGTCGGCGTGATCGGCCCCAATGGCGCCGGCAAAACCACCCTGTTCCGGATGATCGTCGGCGAAGAGCGCCCCGATGGCGGCGAGTTGACTGTGGGACAGACCGTGGTCCCGGCCTACGTCGACCAGTCGCGCGAGGCG
>CBFGTB010000100.1:0-8025 GCA_965651715.1 uncultured Gemmatimonadales bacterium | reverse complement strand
CAGCAGCGGACCATCGAGCGGATTGCGACCCGTCAGATTGAGATGGTCGCGCAGCAGCATCAGCGTCCCGGCGCCCCACTCGGGATGGATCCCACCGGCCGCATTTGTGACAATCAACGTCTCGCAGCCCAGCGCCGCGAAGACCCGAGTGGGCAGTGCCGCCTGGGCGGCGGAGTGGCCTTCGTACATATGGAAGCGACCGCTCTGCAGCAGCACCGGTGTCCCCGCCAGCGTCCCCGCCACCAGCTCACCGCGATGGCCCGCCACGGTGGGCAGATGGAATCCGGGGAGGCCGGCGTAATCGATCCGGATCGGATCGGTGACCCGCTCGGTGAGCTGACCCAGACCCGAGCCGAGGACGATCGCCAGACGGGGCTGGTGTTGGTGCAGCGCCCGGCGCACCGCCTGCACTGCCGCCCGCAGCACCAGCTCGCGATCGTCGCCGCTCATCAGGCAAGCATCCCGGCCAGCGTCGCCGAAATGAAGGCTGCCAGGTTGCCGAAGATCATCGCTCGCAGACCGAGCGACGCAATTTCGCCGCGCCGCTCGGGCGCCAGGCCGCCGATGCCGGCAATCTGAATTCCGATCGACGAGAAATTCGCGAAGCCCAGCAGGGCGTATGTCGAAATCAGCGCCGAGCGGGGATCGAGGGCGTGCCCGCCGCCCAGATCGGTCGCGAACTGGGCATAGGCGACGAATTCATTCAGCGTGGTCTTGAGGCCGATCAGGCCGCCCACATATGCGGTATCGTGCCACGGCACGCCCATGGTCCAGGTGAGCGGTCGCAGCAGTTGGCCGAGCAGGAACTGCAACGAAAGTTCCGGCATGCCCACCATGCCACCCAGCCAGCCCAGTCCGGCGTTGAGCAGCGCGATCAGGGCGATGAAGGCCATCAACATCGCGCCGACATTGATCGCGAGCTGCACGCCCTGTGCGGCGCCGTTCGCCGCCGATTCGATCACGCTGCCCTCGCGCGTGGCGGGGTCCTGCACCAGGGTCAGCTCTCCCGCTGTCACCGGCACCCCCACTTCGGGCACCAGAATCTTCGAGAGATACAATCCCGCCGGTGCATTCATCACGCTGGCGGCGAGCAGATGACTCGCAATACCTGGCAACAGACCAGAGAGCATCCCGACATAGGCCGCGAGGACGCCGCCGGCAATGGTGGCGAAGCCGCCGATCATCACAGTCGCAATTTCCGAGCGGGTCATGGTCGCCACGAACGGCTTGATCAGCAGCGGGGCCTCGGTCTGGCCCAGAAAGATGTTGCCCGACGCCGACAGTGTTTCGGCCCCCGAGGTGCCCAAGGTCTTCTGCATCGCCCAGGCCAGACCCTTGACCACCTTCTGCATGATGCCGAGGTAGTAGAGCACCGACATCAGCGCGGAAAAGAAGATGATGGTGGGCAGCACATTGAATGCGAAGAACGCCCCGGTATGCGCCACCATGCCGCCGGCCGACGCGACAGCCCCGGTGGCGTCGGGCACGCCCACCGGCACGGTATTGTCCACCAGATTACCGAAGACGAAACGGGCGCCCTGCTCCTGAAAGCCGAGCAGCGCCGTGATCCAACCACCCAGCGTCTCAAACAGCGCCCGACCTGCGGCGGTCTTGAGAATGATCAGCCCGAAGACAAGTTGCAGCGCGAAGCCGCTGGCCACCAGACGCCAGTTGATGCGTTTGCGATCGTAGGACAGCAGCACGGCACAGCCGATCAGGACCGCGATTCCGAGAACCCCGACCAGGCGTTGCCCGATCGGAAGCGACAGCCCGTCGCTGATCTCGGCAAAGCGCTCGGCCGCAGTCTGGGCCTGCAACAGCATCGGTAGCATCACGGCAGCGTCTCGAGGAGAGTTGTGGCGCGGCGAAGCAGCGTCTGCCGCTCCGGCCACTGAAGGAAACTGCACTCGAATGCGGCAAGCATCATCCGATCCAGCTCCGGTCGGGTGCAGTCGAGTGCGCGAGCTGCCAGCACATACTCATCACTCAACTTCACTCCACCCATCAGCCACGAATCGGTGCAGAGCGTGACCATCAGGTCGGCATCGAGATACTGCCGCAGCGGATGCGCGGCCGCCGAGGCGACCACCCCGGTTTGAATGTTGCTGGTGATGTTGATTTCCAGCAGCAGCCGTCGATCGCGGACGTACCGCAGCAGCTCAGGATTCTCGAACAGCCGGGTCCCATGCCCGATCCGCATGGCATGGCAACTGTGAATTGCTTCGAAGATGCTGGGCCATCCGGCGGCTTCGCCGGCATGAACCGTGATCCCCAGCCCGCCTCGCGCCGCGACATCGAAGGCCTCACGATGCCGCTCCGGCGGGCGGCCGGCTTCACCGCCGGCCAGATCGAACCCCACCACCCCGAACTCGCGCATCCGGACCGAATGCTCGGCGATGGCCACCGACTGCTCCGGATCGTGATGGCGCAAGGCACAGTTGATGATCCGCGCCGTCACGCCGGTGGCCGCCATCCCCTGCTGCAAACCGCGCCACTCGGCCGCGACAACCTGGTCGAGCGTGAGTCCCTGACGGGTGCTCAGCGCAGGACAGTAGCGCACCTCCAGATAGAGTAACCCGTCATCCGCAGCGTCGAGCACCATCTCCCGCGCCACCCGCTCGATCGCGTCGGGCGTCTGCAGCAGCGCGATGGTGTGGTCGAAGCGGGTCAGGTACTCCTCGAGGTCGCGGGCGTCGTCGACCCGCATCCAGCGCGCCAACGTCGCGGGGTCATCGGCCGGCGGCGTCACTCCGGCCGCGGCAGCCAGCTCCAGCATGGTGGTGGGGCGAAGTGAACCATCGAGATGGACGTGCAGCTCGGCCTTGGGACGGGCCCGGAGCAGTTCACGCATCGAGGCCGTCGGAGCTGCGCGCCCCCGCGATGATTCTGATGATGGATCCGGCGACCAGCGGTTGATCGGGATCGAGTGCAATGCCCCGGCCATCGACAGCGCGGGCCTGAGCCCCCAACAGCGCCGCCAACAGGGTGGCGTCGTGGTCGGCCAGCACCTGGGCCAGCGATGCACCCGGCGGGATCTGCATCGGGGTGCCATTCAGGAAAATCGGAATCGTTCGGGACACTATGTAAATATCCGGTCACAAGGGGGTCCGGGGCAACCGGGCCGGGGTTGCGGTCACGCCGTGCCCTGCGTATTCGTCAAGCCGAATATGGCAACCACCTTGATCGGGGCCATCGGGCCCCATCGCCTTCGGGCGGAGACCGGCAGCGCCGGACGCCTGCCAGCGACGCTCCCCGCCAACCGGGCCGGTGCACAGCGCCGCGGCGAGGGCGGCAGTCCGCGCCGGAGCCGTTGGCCGTGACGCCCGAGGCCGGACCGCCGCAGCACCGGGTGCTGGTGGTCGATGACGAAGCCGACATCACCGCCCTTGTGGCCTACCATCTCGCCAAGGCGGGATTCCGGGTCACCACCGCCACCACCGGTCCCGACGCACTTCGCTCCGCCCGGACCGAACGCCCCGATGTGGTGGTGCTCGATCTGATGTTGCCGGGGCTCTCCGGCTACGAGGTGCTCAAGGAACTGCGCCGCCACGACGAGACCCGTGACGTCGGCGTGATTCTCCTGACGGCGCGTCGCGACGAACCGGATCGGATCAAGGGCCTGACCCTGGGCGCCGACGACTACCTCACCAAGCCGTTTTCGCCGGCTGAGCTGGAACTGCGCGTCCAGGCGCTGCTGCGGCGGCTGGCCGCGCCGGCCGTGAGCGCCGGCCGTCTGCTGGTCGCCGGTCCCCTGACAGTGGATCGGGCCGCCCATCGGGTCGCCCTCGATGGTGTCGATCTGAATCTGACAGCGACCGAGTACCGTCTGCTGGTGCTGCTGCTGGAGCGGCGCGGCCGGGTGCAGTCGCGCCCGCTGCTGCTGCAACTGGTCTGGGATGCCCAGCCCGACAATCAGACCCGGACCGTGGACATGCACGTCCAACGGCTGCGGAGCAAACTCGGCCCGGCCGGTGAGATGATCGAGACCGTGCGGGGCTTCGGCTACCGCTTCCAACCCCTCACGCCCGACCCGCGGCGTCGGTGAAGTTCGCCACCCGGCTGCTTCTGGGCACATTCCTCGTGGTGTGCTGCACCGTGATCGTGCTGCGCTGGGGCGCCGAACGCGCCATGCGATCGACCCGCGAACACGATCTGCGGGTCGCCCTGGAGCGCCAGGCCCGCGGCATTGCCGAGCTGCCGGCCGAGCCGGAGCTGGCATGGCAGGAGATTGCGACCCGCGCCTCCCGCCGCAGCGGCCACCGGATTGTGGTGCGCGATCGGCAGGGAACGGTTCTCGCCGCCAGTGACAGCCTGCCCGCCGCCCATCTGATGCGGGTCGAAGCCGTCGGCGGGCCGGGACGGATCGAGGTGACGGCCTCGCTCGATGAGATCGATCAGGCGGTCCGGGTGGCCCGCCAATCGATGACCCGCGCGGCCCTGCTGGCCCTGCCGGTGGCCCTGCTGCTGGCCGCCCTCGCCGCACGGACCATCACCGGCCCGCTGGGCCAGCTCGCCGCCGCCGCGCGGGCCATCGCCGCGGGCAGTCCGGCCCGCTTCCCCCGCTCCGGCATCAGCGAGATCGACACCCTGGCTCAGGCGCTGCGTCACACCGATCGTCAACTCGCCGATCGATTCGACGAACTGCGCCAGCAACGCTCCGATGGCACAGCCATCGTCGCCGCGATGAGCGATGGCATCCTCGCCGCCGATGCGCGCGGGCGGATCACCCTCGCCAACCCGGTCGCGCGCACGCTGCTGGGCTACACGTCTGACGACCCGCTGCCCGACCTGCCGACCCTGTTTCGCTCCAAGGCGGCACGGGACGTGGTCAGCATGGTGCACGATCAGCACGCCGGCGGCGATACCGAAGTGGCACTCGACGGGCGCACCGTGGCACTGCACGCTCGCCCGCTCGATGGCGGCGGGTCCCTGGTGGTGCTGCGCGACCTGACCGAGGTGCGCCACCTCGAAGCGGTGCGGCGCGATTTCGTGGCCAACGTGTCGCATGAGCTGAAGACGCCGCTCACCTCGATCGCCGGCTATGCCGAGACGCTCGCCGGCGACGACGTTGACGGCGCGACCCGGCAGCGCTTCATCGCGACCATTCGCGCCAACGCGGCGCGGATGCAGACCCTGATCGACGACTTGCTCGACTTGTCGCGCATCGAGTCGGGCGGCTGGTTGCCGCAGCCCAGCTCACTCGACCTGGCCGCGCTGGTGACCGAGGCGGTGGAGACCGGCGCCGACCGCGCGGCGGCTCGCGGTATCCGTGTCAACATTGAACTCGACCCATCGACCCCGGCCCTCCGCGCCGATCGCGAGGGGCTCCGGCTGGTGCTCAACAACCTGCTCGACAATGCCCTGCGCTATGCCGATGAGGGCGGGACAGTGACTATTTCCAGCCAACACCTCCAGGACGGCATCGAACTCGCCGTCCGCGACACCGGGGTCGGAATTCCCGCTGAGCATCTCGGGCGCATCTTCGAGCGGTTCTATCGGGTCGATCCGTCGCGTTCACGCGAGGCCGGGGGCACCGGTCTGGGGCTGGCAATCGTCCGCCACATCGTCGAATCCCATGGCGGTCGCGTCACAGCCGAGAGCGCGGTCCGCCGCGGGACGGTGATCCGATGCTGGTTTCCCACCACCGAGACGCCGGTATGACAGCGCGCCTGGTCGGTGCAGTAGCCGCGACACTGGCACTGCTGGCGGGCTGCAGCGGATCGCCTTCCACGGCGGTGTCGCTCACCGGAGCCGGTGCCACGCTGCCGTATCCGGTGTATTCCAAGTGGTTCCACGTCTACCACCAGCGCACCGGACATCAGATCAACTATCAGTCGATCGGCTCGGGGGCGGGGATCAAACAGTACAGTCTGGGCACAGTCGATTTCGGTGCCAGCGACAGCCCGATGACCGACGCCGAGATCGCGGCGGTGGCCGGTGACGTGGTCCACGTCCCCACCGTCCTCGGCGCGGTGGTGCTCACCTGGAATCTGCCCGGGATCGACACGCTCCGACTCGACGGCGCAACGATCGCCGACATCTTCCTCGGGCGGATCACCCGCTGGAACGACCCTCGACTCGCCGCGCTCAACCCCGACCTGACGCTTCCCGATCAGGATCTGCTGGTGGTCCACCGCTCCGACGGCTCCGGGACCACATTCGTCTTCACCGACTACCTCGCCAAAGTGTCGCCAGACTGGCAGGATGAGGTCGGCCGCGGCAAGGCCGTCAACTGGCCGGTGGGCCTCGGTGGCAAGGGCAATGAGGGCGTCACCCAGCAGATCAAACAGGTCAGCGGGACCCTGGGGTACGTCGAGTCGGTGTACGCCAGCGCCAACCAACTCCCGCGTGCCCTGATCCGCAACGCCGCCGGCGCCTTCGTCGCCCCGTCGCTGGCCGCCGTGAGCGCCGCCGCCGATGTCGATCTCGCTGCCGACACCGATTTCCGGCTGTCGGTCACCAATTCGCCGGCCAGCGACGCCTATCCGATCGTGTCGTTGACCTGGCTGTTGATCCACCGGACCCCCGACGACAGCGCCGCCCGAACCGCCCTGCGGGACTTCCTGATGTGGATGGTCACACCCGAGGCGCAGCAGATGGCCGCCGCGCTCGACTACGCGCCGCTGCCTGCTGCCGTGGCCGACCGGGTCCGGCAACGGCTGACCGAACTCGCCTGGTGACCGCCTTGCCGCGACCGTTACCTGTTCGTGACATGGTCGTGACCCCGCCGCGGCGTGGTACCCCTAGACTGAGCCACCATGACCGCGCCTGACCTCTCCACCCCTTCGCTGGCCGGTCGGTCGGTCGGCGACGGCATCTTCCGCGGGGTGCTGATCGCGGCGGCCCTGGTCATGCCGCTGCTCCTCGCTGCCCTCTGCTATGAGCTGGTCCGGGGCGCACTGCCGGCCCTGGCGGCCTTCGGGCCCGGCTTCATCGTCTCGACGGTGTGGGATCCGGTGGCCGACCAGTTCGGCGCCTGGCCGCTGATCCTCGGCACGCTGCTCAGCTCATGCCTGGCCCTGCTGCTGGCGGTGCCGCTGGCACTGGCAGTGGCCATCTACCTCACCGAGTTCGCCCCCGTCGCGATCAGGACACCGATCGCCATGGTGATCGAGTTGCTGGCGGCGATTCCCAGTGTGATCTACGGTCTGTGGGGCATCTTTGTCCTGATCCCCTTTCTGCGCAGCACACTCTTCCCCTGGTTGCAGAACCTGCCGGGCGCGCTGCCGATATTCGCGGGACCGATCTACGGTCCGTCGGTGCTGTCCGCCGCCTTGATTCTCACCATCATGGTGATGCCCTACATCCTGTCAGTCACCCGCGAGGTGCTGCTGGCCGTTCCCGACCGGCAACGCGAAGCGGCACTGGCCCTGGGGGCAACCCGCTGGGAGGCGGTGACCACCGCGCTGCTGCCCTATGCACGCTCGGGCATCATCGGCGCCGTGATCCTGGGATGGGGCCGCGCGCTGGGTGAGACCATGGCGGTCACCATGGTCATCGGCAACAGCCATGAGATTGCCAGCTCGCTGTTCGCGCCGGGCTACACCATGGCGGCCGCGATTGCCAATGAGTTCGCCGAGGCGACTTCGGCCCTGCACTACTCGGCCCTGAGCTATGTCGCGCTGCTGCTGTTCCTGATCACCGTCATCATCAACGGTGCCGCGCGGCTGTTGATCTGGCGGGTGGCGCGCCGGGGATGATCACTCGCCGCGGGTGGCGCCGGGCCAAGAGCCGCCTCATGGTCGGCCTGATGATGGTGGCAGTCATCGCCGCCATGCTGCCGCTGTTCCTCATTCTGGCCTCGCTGATCCGTCGCGGCGCCGGCTCGCTGTCGTGGTCGTTCTTCAGTCACAGTGCCGTCCCGGTGGGTGAACTGGGCGGCGGAGTTCTGCACGCCCTGGTCGGGACCCTGATCATCGTGGGCGTGGCCGCGCTGGTGGGCGTGCCGGTCGGTATCGCCGCCGGTTTCTATTGCAGTGAATACCGCGGCTCGCGCCTGGCAATTCTGACCCGATTCGTGGCCGA
>CBFGTB010000099.1:0-8064 GCA_965651715.1 uncultured Gemmatimonadales bacterium | reverse complement strand
ACCTCGGACCCAACGAAATCCTCCAGATGGCAGGCCGGGTCCACGGGCGGGTACGCGGGGGTCAGGTGGTCATTCTGTCGGATCGCGAGTTGGACTTCGCCACCCTGCGGCCGGGTCCGCCGGAGTTCCAACTCGCCGGCGACGCCGAACGCGTGGCGATCACCTGCGCCGGAATCGGAGTCGACGCCCGCGACCTCGATCTTCCGGTTCCCCTGGACCGTGCGGCCTACGTCGCGGCGGTGGATCGGCTGACCCGGCGAGGGCTGGTGGAGCAGGGTCGGCTCACGCCGTATGGCAAGGCGGTGGAGGCGCTGCCGGTCGAGCGACCCTGGGCCGAACTGCTGGTCCATGCCGATGCCGAGATTCTGCCGCTGGTGGCCGGCGCCAGTGCGATCGATTCGCTCCACCGGATGACGCGGGACGAACGGGATCTGCATGGCCTTGTCGTGTCGGGCAGCGATCACCTCACGGTGTACAACCTGCTGGCTGAAGCCATCAATGGCTGTGGCCGACGCGGTGTGGTGCACGGCCTGGCCCGTCACGTCTTCGACGAGGAGCAACTCGGGCGCTGGGCCGAGCGGCGCGGCGTGCTGATGAAGGCCATCGAAGACGGCGCCCTCGGCTTGGCGGCGGTGTACCGCGCCTTGGATCAGGAGCTGCCCGACACCCTCCCCTATGCCGATAAGACGCGACGGGCGCAGTTCATCGACCTGGTGGCCCGCATTCAGCCCTTCGACATGGTGCTCGATGAGCACACAGTCGATGGTCAGGACGCCCGCATCGCGCGCAGTTCAGTGGCCGGCAGTTGGGGCGGCGTCGCCGGTTCGCTGCGCTGGTTCGCCGATCGGATGGGGGTTCCGCGGGCGGCAATCGAAGGCACCACCATCCCGTATGATTTGATTCATCGTTACGCGGTCACCGGTGAGCCCCATCTGGTGATCGCCGGGCATCGCCAGCGGCAGCATCTCGCGCTGGCCCGCTCACTCGATTATTTCGGTTTTGCGTTGGAGACCCACTATGAAAGCCTCTCCGGCGCGGTACCGGAGAGTCTGCGCGACCAGGTTGCGCCGCTGCTGGCTGAGGCGGTGCTCGCGGGAGAGGTCAATCACCCCGATCGCGGACAATTGGTCGCGGCAGCGCGCCGCCTTGAGCAGTACTGGCTCCGCAGCGGCGGTGCGCTTCGCGCCGCCTCGACCGAGGCTGTCGCTGAATTGATCAGGGCGCAACTGGGTGATGTGACATCGTGGCAGGACTTTCAACAGACCGCGCTCGCGCTCGATGTCGATGCCATCGTCTCCCGCACCGAGCGGGAACATCTCGATGCGCTGCCGGGTAAGGTGCGTCTTGCCGGTGATACTGTCGCGGTGGACTATGTGATCCATGGCGGAGTGCCGTCAGTTCGGATCCATCTGCGTGAGAGTCAGGCGCGACGGCTTCGCGATGATGAAATGCCGGTCTTTGATCGGCCGGTCCTGCTCACTCTGCGCCGGGGCGACAGCTCACTCGAAGCCGCCACACCGGAGGCACTCCGTCGGCTGATGAACGCCTGGCGCCCCCCGCGCGAACCGCGCCGCGGTGGGCGCAGCGGGCGCGATGGCCGCGGCGGGCGTGGTGGCCGTGGTGGGCGCGGTGGATCAGGGCGGGGACCCCGTCGACCGCGCCGGCGCTGAGCGACTGCGGTAGGGCGGGCCCGTCAGGCGTCGGCCTGACGCTGCAGCATGGCGCGGACCCGATCGATGGCATTGCGGTGCTCGGTGATCCGCTCCTCGCGTCCCGCTTGCTCGGCAACGAGATGTCGCAGTTGGGCACTCAGGTGCTGGTCGCGCGCCGTGCGCCGTGCAGCCACGGCGTAGGCCTCTGCCACGGCGGGACGGAGTGAGCGGGCCCACCCCAGCACAGCGCCCGAGGTATCGACCAATCGTGCCGCATCATCCTCACCCGCCTCGGCTTCACGAATCGCATCGACAAGGCGGCTCTGGATTCGCTCAAGTGTGCCGCCCAGATCCCGCATCTGATCGGCCAGCAGCGCGGTGTGCTCCTCGATGGCGGTCGAGGCGGTGCCGGTCAGATCGGCAAGTCGTCGAATCTCTTCGGCCAACACTGCGAATGTCTGCCCGAGGCTACCGGCTCGCGTAGCTTCGAGGCCGGCGTTATTCGCCAGCAGATTGGTACGAAATGCGACGCCGCTCACCGCCAGATTATGGGCAGCAATATCTTCCCGCAGCGATCCCAGTCGCACCAGATCGGTCGCGAAACGCCGCAGTGCATCAAGCGCCTGGGCGACTTCATCGTTGGCGCGGCGCACCCGCTGCCGGGCCCCACCGGCGAGCTGCTCGAGGTCTTCGCTCTGGCGGCTGACTCCTTCCAGCGAATCACTGAGCTGGGCCAACACCGGGCTGGCGTCCACCTCGGGGGGAGTGCCGGCCAGCCCATCGTCGCGATGTGGTTCGATCGCCGCCGCGAGGCGACTCAACTCCTGGGCGGCCTCATGCATGTCGGCCCGGAGCGAATCGAGGCGCTGGGCCTGATGGCCCTCGCGGAGCCGAGCACGCAGCACCGGTGCCAGTGGACCGACGAAGCCGTTCAGCCACTCCCGTTCGCGCCGCCCGAAGGTACCGGCATGGGGAGCGATCAGCCGCACCTCACCCAGCGGATCGCCACTGCGCCCCACCGGGGCGACCAGGGTGCGACGTTCGTCGTCGATCTCGACGTCGTCGGCGAGATGGCTGTCGCTCAGCGGCGGCACCACGCCGACCGTCTCGACCACGGCGGGATGCGCCAATCGGATCATCACGCCCTCGGCATCAAACTCCTGGCGCAGTACAGTGGCCAGGTGACGAAGGCCGGCGCCGATGTCGCGCTCGTCGAGCAGGCTGTGAACCAGGGCGTGGGCATGGAGATCACGCTCATGGGAGTTGACATACGGTAGTGCGATCAGGGCGGCGAGTCCCAGGAAGGGGACCAGGGCCAAGGCCAGGCGCGCGCTGGTCATGGCACCATCGAGGGGGAAGTTGACCAGCGGGACCAGGCGACCGAGCGCCATCGGCCCCAGGCCGAACACCACGGCGGCCAGGGCCCAGCCGACAGCGCGCCGCTGGCGATACCCGGTCGCGGGGGATGCCAGCGACAGACTCAGTGTCAGGGCGGCCACCGCCACGCCCACCGGGTCGAGCAATCGCTGCCTGAAGGTGAGTTCAGCCATCTGGTAGAGCGGCTCTTCGCCGGTCGCCAGACCGGCGGCGGCGGCGGCGAACATGGCAATGTGGAGCAGATACCACCCGGCAGTGACGCCGAACCAGCGGCGGCGACGATGCGGCCAACCGATGGCGAAGGCGAAATGGACAGTCACCGGGATCAGCGCATAATGCCACGGCCCCTGGAGCAGAAAGACGATCAGCGAGGCGCCGCGACCCAGCGTCTCGATGGTGGTGAGCGCCAGAATGGCAGCGACGGAGGCGGCTAACCCCACGAAGGGGGCGGCCCCCTCGGTGAGGCGGGGCAGCCGGGCCCAGGCGACGGCACCGGCGACCCCCGCCATGGTCGCCAGCAGAATCAGGATGGTCCCGGCATCCTGCGATGTCGAACGGACTCCATCCTGCGCGCCGAGGCCGATGGCGATGGCCAGCCAGAGGGCGGCCACGACCAGCGGCCAGGCCCCGGCGAGCGGGCTGATCGTCCCCTTCTGAAACCTCACGGGTGTCTCAGGCGTATGAACCTCCATGACGTCCCATTCGACCTCCGGATCGATGCCTTCGGTGTTTTCCCCGCTGGCGAAGGCGTTGCTCGACTCCTTTAACGAGGGAGTCATCGTCTTCGACCCTCAGGGTCGTATAGTCTATCTCAACGCCGCCGGCCGTGATGCCTTGAACGAAGCCGGTCTGGATCCCGAGAGCGAGAAGGACGATCTGCTGCCCGAACTGGCCGGTCTCGGCGGTCGCCTTGCGCCGCTCAAGGTCGGCGTTCTCGACATAGGTGAAGCGATCTTTGTGCCGAAGCGCGAGGGGCCGACCACGCTGGCCGAGCGCGAGAAGGATGCCATTGTTCGCTCGCTTGAGGCCCATGGCTGGCGGCTGGCGGAGACCGCCAAGACGCTGGGCATCTCGCGCACCACGCTGTGGCGAAGGCTCAGGGCGTATGGCCTGCATCGCGACGGCCGGAGTCGCTGGGACGAACAGGAAGCCGGCTGAGCGTCTGCCACTTCCGATCGAGATCGGGTGGCGGCACCTTCCCTTCATGATTGATAGATTCCTCTGCTCGATGGGCTGCGATGCGGTCGACCGCTAGGATTGGGTTGGTCGCTGTCGTCATCGCCGCGCTGGCCGGGATCTGGTGGGTGCGGCGATCGCGGGCTGCGGGGGCGCCGCCATTGGTGAATCTGGAATGGCAGGGCAGTGAGCGGGGCGCGGCGCGACTGCCCGGACGGGTCTCGTGGTGCCCGGTCACCCGGATGGCCACTCTCAGTGCGATCAGCACCGATACCGGTCTCCTGGTCACGCTGCACGAGGTGGATTCGATGGGGACCGGTGCCCACCAGGTCGTCTCGCCGGCACTGCGGGAGGCGTCACCCCGGCCCAGCGCGTCGGCCGCGCTCCGTTGGGTCAAGGATACCCTCACGGTCAGTGGCTACGCCTCGGTGAGCGGCGTCGTGGATCTGAGTGCCGTCGGACCCACAGTCACCGGATCAATGGAGATTCGTTTCCGCAAGCCGACCACGCTCGACACCATCATCCTGCGAGCCGACTTCCGCGATCTGCCGGTGGTGGCCAGCGCGGTGGGGTGTCCGTAGGGCACCAGATACTGCAACGCGATTCACAGGAAGGAGCGGCGGTGGCCGTGCGGGCTGGGATTCCGCGACCCCGACGGCGTGGTCACGCTCAAGGCCTTTGCGATGCGGGAGGCCTCATCCCGGTGATCGTCTTACTGAACCTCTCCGACACGCTGGCGTGAGGCGAGAACTGCCACCAGTAGCCCCGCCGCGGCCAGCACGAGACTGAGTGGCGCAGTACCCCGAACGAGACCAGCGGTTGCCATGCAGAGCAATGACAAGCCCACCAGCATCAACATCGTGCGACGCTCTTCTGCCAAGTGACGATCGGTGTGCGCCCAGAGAACGACGCCCGTCGCGGCGGCACTGAGTACCAGCCCGATGATATGCAGCATGTCGTTTCCGGGGCCGCGGGTCCCGATGAACAGCAGAATCGGGAGCGGCGCGAGTACCAGCAGTCGTGTCATCATGATGAATCTCTCCTACTCGTCAAAGGGTCCGAGCAAGTCGAAGCATGCAGACATCGCAGGGTGAGGGCAAGCGCGACCCCGACGGCATGGTCACGCTCAAGGCCTTTGCGATGCCGACGGCCGCCGGAGGGAGTTAGCTTCCGGGCATGGAATCCACCTATTTCCGCCGTGGCTTCGGGCTCAAGGCCGAAATCAAGGGCCCGCTGACCGCCGACTACAGCAGCGCGGTGATCGAGCGGCTCCGCTCCGGTGGCAACCGGCTCGAGGTCGGTCCGTTGACGTTCCGCCTGGCGCAGGAGTTCGGCTTCTGCTACGGGGTCGACCGGGCGGTGGAGTATGCCTACGAAACCCGGGCCAAGTTTCCTGACCGGCGCCTGTTGCTGGTGGGCGAGATCATCCATAACCCCCACGTCAACGCCAAGCTGGCGGCGATGGGGATCACCTTCCTGCACCACGACCCCGGCGCGCCGTTCGACTTCAGCGGAATCACCGACCAGGACGTGGTGATCATCCCGGCCTTCGGGGTGACCATCCAGGACTTCAAGCGGCTGCGCGAGATCGGCTGCGTGCTGGTCGACACCACCTGCGGGTCGGTGCTCAACGTCTGGAAACGGGTCGAGAGCTACGCCCGCGACGGCTTCACCGCGGTGATCCACGGCAAGTACTACCACGAAGAGACCCAGGCCACTGCCAGTCAGGCGACCAAGTACCCCGGGGGTACCTATCTGGTGGTGTTCGACATGGCCGAAGCGCGGATGCTGTGCGAGCTGATCGAAGGCCGCGGCGATCCGGCGGCGGTGGCAGCGCACTTCGCCCGGGCGGCCAGCCCCGGGTTCGACTTCGAGCGCGACCTGACCCGGATCGGGGTGGCCAATCAGACCACCATGCTCTCAGGCGAGTCCATGGCCATCGCTGCCGAGTTCCGTAAGTCGCTGGCCCGGGTCCACGGCGAGGACCATATCGGCGATCATTTCCGGTCATTCGACACCCTCTGCTCGGCGACCCAGGAGCGGCAGGATGCGGTGATCGCGCTGCTGGCCGATCCGCCCGATGTGATGCTGGTGATCGGCGGCTATAACTCGTCAAACACCTGTGCCCTGGCCGCCCTGGCCGAGAGCAAGGGGGTCAGGACCTACCACCTCGAAGACGCCGACGCTGTCGACAGCGAGGCCGGCACCCTGCGCCACCAGCCGGTTCGGACCAAGACCGAGCGGCTGGCCAGCGACTGGCTGGCCGGGGTGAAGACCATCGGGATCACGGCCGGGGCCTCGACACCGAACAACAAGATCGGCGAGACAGTGATCCGAGTGGCGGCGAGCGTCGGCGTCGATGTGAGCAGTGACAACATTCTGAGCTGACAAGGCGCAGTTGCGGTTCTCGGCGGCCGGACCCATCGCAATGTTGTCATTGACAACATTGCGATGGCGGCCCACATTTTCCGGGTGAGCGACAACTATCACCACCCCGACCTCCGGTCCCGGCTGATCGCGGCGGCGCGGCAGGCGCTGATCGAGCGGCCCGACCCGGCCGAGCTGTCAGTTCGGGCGCTGGCGCGCGGACTGGGTGTCTCCGCCAACGCGCCGTACCGCCATTTCGCTGACCGGGATGATTTGCTCGCGGCGGTGGTGGCCGACGGCTACCGCAGGCTCGCCGCAGACCTCGGCGACAGTGGCCAGGACGGTGCCGCGCCGGGTGCCAGTACCATCGGCCGGGTCTGGCGCCGGTTCGCCGAAGCTGAACCGGCGCTGGCACTGTTGCTGAGCAGCCATCAGGCCAACGACGAGGTGCGTGCGGCGGCGCGCGAGTGGCTGGCCGAGGTGGTTCGGGTCCTCGAACCCGGGCAGGGGGAAGCCGACCCGATCCGGTTGATCGAGTCGGCTCTGTGTTGCTGGGCGGCGGTGCTGGGTATCACGACGCTCGCGGGATCCGGGACGCTGACGATGCTGGATCGGTGGCTGATTCCATCGGCCGAGCGGGTGGCGACACGCGTCGCCGACGCAGCGGGCTAGCGGCGTCGCGCCGGGCTCCGGCCGACCGGAGGCTGGGCGGCGGCTAATATTGGAGATGTCGTCTCTGACCCTTCAGGTGATGCTGGCGCTGCTGCACGTGGCGCTGGCGACTGCGGTGTCGTCGCATATCGTGCTCACCAAGAGCGATGTCCGCTCGGCCATCGGCTGGGTCGGCCTGGTCTGGCTGACACCGGTCATTGGTTCGCTGCTGTATTTCTTCCTGGGCATCAATCGCATTCGTCGCGCGGCGGGGCGGATGCGGAGCACCCGACATCAGCACACTGCCGATCGGTTGGCGGCGCGGTCCGGTCACGCCGTGGCGCTGGCCGACGTGGCGCCGCCGTTGCACCAGCTCGTAACGCTGACCGATCGGATCAGTACCGAGCCGCTCACCGAGGGCAACGCCATCGCGCCGCTGATCGACGGCGACGCCGCGTATCCGGCGATGCTGGCCGCGATCGATGCGGCTCAACACACCCTCGCGCTGGCGACATACATCTTCGACAGCGGCCGGGTCGGTGATCAGTTCGTGGCGGCGCTGGCTCGAGCTGTGGCGCGGGGTGTCGAGGTGCGGGTACTGGTCGACGGGGTCGGGGCCCGCTATTCACGGCCGCCGATCGTGGCGGCGCTTCGGACGGCAGGGATCACCGTTGCGGAATTTCTACCGTCACCGGTGCCGTTCGCCCACCCCTACTTCAACATGCGCAATCACCGCAAGCTGCTGGTGGTCGATGGCACGATCGGCTTTACCGGGGGGCTCAATATCCGCGATCTCTGCCTGACGGCCGAGGCCGGTGATCATGCCACGCGCGACGTGCAC
>CBFGTB010000098.1:0-8084 GCA_965651715.1 uncultured Gemmatimonadales bacterium | reverse complement strand
CGCTGTTCAATCCGACGCTGCGCAGCGCGACGTACATCGTACCCGGCCTGATCGGGGTGCTGCTGTCGATGACGTTGGTGCTGGTGATGAGCATGTCAGTGGTGGGGGAGCGCGAACGCGGCACCCTTGAGCAACTCGTGGTCACGCCGATCTCCCGCACCGCCCTGATGCTGGGCAAGGTGCTGCCTTTCGTGCTGGTCGGCTACGTCCAGATGACTGTGATTCTGGTGCTGGGGAAGGCGATTTTTCACGTGCCGCTGCGGGGATCACTCCTGCTGCTCTACCTCGCGGCTGCGGCGTTCATCGGCGCGAATCTCGCCATCGGCCTCTGGCTCTCCACCCTGGCCCGAACTCAGGCCCAGGCGATCCAGCTCGGCTTCGTGGTGCTGCTGCCCAACCTGCTGCTGTCGGGGTTCATGTTCCCGCGCGAGGCGATGCCGGCGATTGCGCAGTATCTCGGCGCGATCCTGCCGCTGACCTACTTTCTTGATGTGTTGCGGGGCATTCTGCTCAAAGGCAGCGGCCTCGCCACGCTCTGGCTTCCGATGGCGCTGTTGAGCGGGTTCGCGGTACTGTTCATCACCTTGGCTGTGATCCGGTTTCGCAAGCAGATCGATTGACGGCGGAACCGCGGCCGGCACCGGGCGAGATGGAACGCGCACCGAATCTTTCGCGAACGGAAAGGGGAGAGGCTGCTGATGCGGTATCACATCATGACGCTGCTGCTGCTGGGTGGCGGGCTGACGGGGTGCACCGACCGGAGCGCGGCATCAGGCGGCGGCGGGGGTGACCCAGCCGCTGTCGATGCCGCGGCCGAATTGCCGGGCGCACTCCCCGACAGCACGCCGGTGGTCACCGCCGGCGATACCCTGGTGGCGCAGGCCGACTATCGCTGTGGCAAGAGCGTCACCGTCACCGCCGCCTACTGGAACGGCCAGCAGAACCGGGTCACACTGATCATGCCCGACACTGCGCTGGAACTGCCCCAGACCATCTCCGCCTCGGGCGCGCGCTACGGCGGCAGCGAACCCACCGAGCCTGAATGGTGGGTCAAGGGCGACTCGGCCCGGTTCACCTGGGGCCAGACCTTCCACTGCGCGGTGGCCCGCGGGTAAACCCGCGGCTCGGCAAGGGCGTCGGCTAAAGCCGACGGGAGCTCCAAGGTAAGGGCGAGTTTACTCGCCGCTCTCGCCGAGCCGTCGCTTCAGCGACGGGCCCCCGCCTCTTCTCTCTTCGTCTTCAGCGACGGGCCCGTAGACAGCGCCGCGGCATGGGCTTAGACTTCGGCATTCACGCTTTGCGGAGTTCGGACCGTGCACACCCTTCCCGAGTATGCCCAGATCATCGCCTTCCTGGCGAGCTTCGTTGTGGTCTTCCTGGTGTCGAACATCGTCGCCCGGGCGGTGGGCTACAAGGAATAGACGGCAGCCGATGTAACCCCGTTGGGCCGCTGGGCATCCTCCCCGGATGCACAGTGCGTTCAGCTTCCCGGTCGAGTCGGTCGTATCAGGAGCTGAGCATGTTGATGGGCAACCTTCTCCCGACGCGGATGGCGTGACAGATCATCTCCTTGACGACCTGACGACGGCGCTGGGTAGCGCGTATCAGGTGGAACGCGAACTGCCAGGCGGCGGGATGAGCCGGGTGTTCGTGGCGCGCGAGCATGCCCTGGGGCGCGAGGTGGTGGTCAAGGTGTTGCCGCCCGAGCTGGCGGCGGGGATCAATCGCGACCGCTTCCGTCGCGAGGTGCAGCTCGCGGCCCGACTGTCCCATCCCTATATCGTGCCGCTGCTCCACGCCGGCGAGGCGGGGTCGCTGCTGTGGTTCACGATGCCCTACATCGCCGGGACGTCGCTGCGCGACAGGATTCACAATGAGGGCCGCCTGGCGGTGACCGAGGTGGTCCGACTGCTTCACGATGTGGTGGAGGCGCTGGTCTACGCCCATTCGCGTGGCGTGATCCACCGCGATATCAAGCCGGGCAATATCCTCTCCGATGGCCGCCATGCGATGGTGACCGATTTCGGCGTGGCGAAGGCCCTGGGAGCGGCGCTGCCGCTGACCGGCGCGGCGGGCCATACCACATCGGGGATGGCGATCGGGACCCCGGCCTATATGGCGCCCGAGCAACTGGCAGCCGACCCCGCGGCCGATCACCGGGTCGATATCTATGCCGTCGGTCTGTTGATGTACGAGCTGCTGGCGGGCGCGTCGCCCTTCGACGCCCCGTCGCCCACGGCGACCATGACGGCCCAGCTCACCCGGACCCCGCCACCGCTCAATACCGTGCGCGACGACGTGCCCACCGGCCTGGCGGACCTGGTGGCCGAGTGCCTCCAGAAGGATCCCGATCGGCGGCCCGCCGATGCGGCGGCGGTGCTGGCCCGACTCGAGTCAGTCGATGGCGCGATGCGACTCGATGCCCATCTGGAAGGCGGCGGTGCCCGGCAACGGGTGGCATCGCCCTGGCCGCTGGCTCTTGCCGCGGTGGGGATGGTGGCGCTGATGGGGGCCGGGTTGTGGGCGGCCGGCCTGGGACGGGGCCCGGCACCGCCGGTGGTGATCGAGACTCTGCCGGTACAGGCGCCCCGGGACGAGGCGGCCGATGCCGCACTGCCGCCGGTCGCCAGCTCGACGTTGACCCATGCCGACTCGCTGGCCATCGCCGCCGCGCTGCGCGACGAACTCGAACGGATCGATCCCACGCACGCGCCCGAATCGCAGGAAATGACTCCCCTGGCCCTGGGGCGCAAGCTGGCTGTCGCCGATTCGCTGATCCGGGCCCGGCTGGCAGAACTGAGCATCAGGATCGATACGCCCGAACCGCCGCGGCGTCCCCCGACGGCTGCCGCGGCCGCTCCGGCGGTGCCGGGGAGCATCAGTCCCCGGCGGATCATGATCGTGACAGCGACCAGCCGGCGGAGCGATTCCACCCTCGATCGCCGCAGCGATTCGCTGGCGGCGGAGATCCGGCACTGGCTCGGCCGGAGCGAGGACTGGGTCATCGTGACCCCGCCCAGCCGGAGTGTCGCAGGCGACGCCGCCCCGCCGGCCGACGTGCTGATGACGGTCGGGGTGATGCCGGTGAGCGGCGATTCGGTGATGCTGCGGGTCGGGATCCGCAATCTGGAGCCCGGATCCGACTTCGGCTATCGCGTCATCGCCTCATCGCCCGAGCCGCTCCAGCATGCCGATACGTCGTTCCGGACCGCGCTGCGCGATGTCTTCGGGACGCTGGCCGGTATCCGCCGGATCGATCGCGGCTCCCGCTGGCAGTTCGACATGGGACGGCGCTTCGAAGGGCGCAGTCCTACGTCGGGCCAGTTCGGCTCGCCACCCTGAGTCGGGGCTACTGCCCCAGGATCATGGCGAAGACCAGCGGAGCCACAATGCTGGCGTCGCTCTCGATGATGTACTTGGGCGTGTCGCCCCGCAGCTTGCCCCAGGTGATTTTCTCGTTAGGAACCGCGCCCGAGTAGCTGCCGTAGCTGGTGGTGCTGTCGCTGATCTGACAGAAATAGGACCAGACCGGAATATTCTCCCGCTGCAGGTCCTGGTGCAGCATCGGCACAACGCAGATCGGGAAGTCACCGGCGATGCCGCCACCGATCTGGAAGAAGCCGATCCCGGCTCCGGTGGCTTCGGCCTGATACCAGTCGGCCAGCATCATCATGTACTCGATGCCGGTGCGGACCGTGTGAACATTGCTGATGTCGCCGCTGATGCAGTGCCCCGCATACATGTTGCCCAGGGTCGAATCTTCCCAGCCCGGGACGATGATCGGCAGGTTCTTCTCACAGGCGGCGATCATCCATGAGTTGGCCGGGTCGATCTGGTGATACTGGGTGAGCTTGCCGCTCCGGATGACGCGGTAAAGGAACTCGTGAGGGAAGTAGCGTTCGCCGGCCTGATCGGCCGCCATCCACTCCTCGAGAACGGCAGTCTCGAGCCGCCGCATCGCCTCCATCTCCGGGATGCAGGTGTCGGTGACCCGGTTCATGTGACGCGCCAGCAGGGCTTCCTCGTCGGCCGGGGTCAGGTCGCGATAATGGGGAACCCGTTCGTAGAAGTCGTGGGCGACAAGGTTGAACAGGTCCTCTTCCAGGTTGGCTCCGGTACAGGTGATGATCTGGACCTTGTCGCGCCGGATCATTTCGGCCAGCGACAGCCCCAGTTCGGCAGTACTCATCGCCCCGGCCAGCGTAACCATCATCTTGCCGCCCTTGTCGAGATGATGGCGGTAGCCGTCGGCGGCATCGACCAGCGAGGCGGCGTTGAAGTGGCGGAAGTGGTGACGGACGAAATCGGAGATCGGCTGTGCCATGGTCGCGGTCCACGCTCAGGAAGTCACGCGTTGTGCCGGACCCCGCGCGGGCCCGACCGATGAGATTACCCATCGCAAATCTATCCCGGTGCGGCACTACTTTCCCTCATGACATCGGCTGAGCTGACGATTTTTGTGACGACGGCCCCCGGCCTCGAGGCGCTGACCGCTCACGAAATCGCCGGGTTGGGTCTCGCGGTGGTCGACACCACTCCGGGCGGGCTGACCGTTCACGGTACAGCGGAGCAGCTCGTGACTCTGCTGTTGGGGCTGCGCACTGCGTCGCGGGTAGCGGTACGGCTCGGCCAGTTCCGGGCCCGGACCTTTGCCGAGCTGGAACGTCACGCCGCCCGCATCCGCTGGGCCGATGTCCTGTCCGCCGGTTCCCGGGTCCACTTCCGGGTCACTTCCAAAAAATCGCGATTGTACCACGAGACGGCGATCGCCGAGCGGCTGTACCGCGCCGCAGCGGCCGCGGTACCCGATCTCGCGGCGGTCGGTGCGGCAGCCGATGCGGCAGCGCTGGAGCACGATGTCGGCCGATTGCCGGGCGTCCAGCGAATTATCGTGCGGATCTTCCGCGACCAGGTGATCCTCTCGGCCGATGCGGCAGGTGCGGGGCTGCACCGGCGTGGCTATCGGTTGGCGACGGCCAAGGCTCCGCTGCGGGAGACGCTGGCGGCTGCGATGTTGCTGGGAAGCGGCTGGTCTGCTGCGTTGCCGCTTCACGACCCGCTGGCGGGCTCGGGGACGATAGTGATTGAGGCCGCGTTGCTTGCCCGACGAATCGCGCCGGGAGTGGCCCGGCGCTTCGCCGTCGAGCAGTGGCCGCTGCTGCGCCACTGTGATGTCGCCGCGCTGCGCACCGCGATGCGGCAGGCGGAGCTCCCCGCCGGGGTGGCTCTACCGGCGCTTCGGGGCAGCGACCGCGACGCCGGAGCCGTGGCCGACGCGCGGGCCAATGCCGAGCGGGCCGGTGTCGCCGAAAGCGTCGACTTCGCGGTGGAGCCGGTCAGTGCTCTCGCATCCGATTCGGGGCGGGGATGGATCGTGACCAACCTGCCCTACGGGATCCGTATTGGTGACACCACCGCGCTGCGGAACCTCTATGCCACCCTGGGACGCAGCGTGGCGAATCGGCGGCCGGAATGGTCGTTGGCGCTTCTCAGTGCCAGCGCCATGTTGGTCGGGCACGTCGGTCTGCCGCTGGAGGCGGCCTGGCGCTCACAGAATGGCGGCATCGATGTCACCCTGTGGCGCAGCCGCTGAGGTCAACCCGGTCGTCGCCGATTTCCGGCAGCCTGGGCGCCGCCCAGCCCCGATCCGAGCGGAGCGGTGACCACCAGATACACCGCCGGGACCAGCAACAGCGCCGCCAGCCCCAGTCGGGGCGATACGGCTTCGCCACCGAAGAACACTCCCAGCAGCACCGCGACTATCGGATTGACGTAGTTCGACGTCGCCACCCGATTGACTTCGACGTGAACCAGCAACCACTGGTAGCAGGTGTAGGCCACCACCGATCCGAAGATGACCAGATAGGCCCAGGCGAGGATCGACCGGGCTGAGACGGCGTGAGTATCGAAGCCCTTCAGTTCGCCGGCGGCCAATCCAATCAGCAGCGCGATGACGCCGCCGATCAACATCTGGGTGCCGCTGGCCATGGCCACTGTGCTCGGCTGGGGCCAGTCGCGGCCGAAGGTGGAGCCGAAGGCCCAGGCGGTGAGAGCAAAGAGAATCACCACCAGCGGCCAGGGATTGGGCGTGGTGCGCAGCGTCGCCGAGGCGAGCACGGCCAGGCCGGCGGTTCCCAATGCCATGCCGGTCCAGCGGCGTGCGCCGATCGGCGTGCCGACCCGCTGGCGATTGAACAGCGCGATCACGAGCGGCGTCACGGCGGTGAACAGCGCCACCATGCCGGAGTCGACTGAGCGTTCGACCCAGACGATCGGCGCATTGCTGAGCACGATCAGGCAGCAGCCCACGCCGGCGCTGCCCAGCCATTGGCTGCCGCGCGGCAGCGGTTCCCGCTTGAGTCGGCCCCAGGCCATCAGGATGAGGCCGGCCACGACGAATCGGGCACCCGCGAGCAAGAACGAGGGCAGCGTCTCCCCGGCGATCTTGATGCCGAGGTAGGTGGAGCCCCAGATGAAATAGATCGCGGCGAAGGCGAACCAGATCAGGGGCGCCATCCCGGCGGAGCCGCCATCACGCGGTGAAGCATGCAGGGCTCGTCACGGTAGACGGCGGGGAACTGCCAGGTGGTACCGTCCCAGCGGATCAGGCCGGCCGACGTGACCACCTCGTCAATACCGTCGCCGTCGGAATCGACCACGCCGTAGATGTCCACGTTGCCGGGGGCTCGGGCCACCGGGTAGCCCCAGGCGTTCACCATCCAGGTGCTTGTGGAATTGGCGCTGCCGTCGGTCTGATCATCCCGCATCCAGACTGAGAACACCGCGTAGTTGTATCCCCGCGGCCCGCGCACTCCCCACGACCGGACCCGGTGCCAGCCGGCATCGAGTGAGTCGGTGTAGAGGTTGTAGTACAGCGTGCTGCGTTCGCGGTCGGTCATGGGCGAGTATTTGGCCTCGTACCGGGCCCAGACCGAATCGGCGTAGGCCTTGTAGAACACCGCCGCCCCGGCGCCCGCCAGCGGCGGAACGGGCCGCCGCACCGGCATGTCGAATCGGCCCGGCACCACGACGGTGAAGGCGCTCGACGCCGGTGCATTGATGTCGTAGAGCCAGCCGTTGTAGGCCAGGTTGTCGCAGGCACTCCGCCATGCTGTGGGCCGCAGGAAGCGCTGCCGCCGGGTGATGGTTCCGTGGCGGATGCGGGACAGGTTGGCGCCGTCGGGGAAGTAGAGCAGGGTGACGGTGTCGCCCACCGCGCCGAGGGGATGGACCCCGGCGGTGTCGAACTGCGCTGCCCGGGGGCGCTTGGCGGCGCGGCTCTGCATGATCTGGGCGCCGCCCACGGCAGGACGGGGCGGGCTGACCGCCGCTCCCTCGGCCACGATGCGTTGGGCCGGGCTGGGCGGTGCCGTCACCAGCAGCAGGAGCAGGATAGCAGCTATCGAACGGGTCACTGACGGTCTCCCAGCGGACTCAGGCGATCACTCCAGATGCGAGTGAGCCGCCAGTGGAGGCCGGAACGGGTGAAGGTGAAGATGCCTCCCGCGGTATCATCGGCGTCGGCGGGTCGAACCCGCACCTCCACCGTCGAGGGGCCGCGGTAATGAAATGATGTGACGGTCCCGCCAGGCTCCCGATCCTGACCATCGGGATCGTCGCTCGGCGTGCCGAAGGCCGTGACCAGCGAGGTCAGGCCGCGCGGTGTCACCACCTGGGCCACCATCTGGTCGACCACCACCGAACCGGCGCGAGCCATCAGGTCCGGTGCGGTGCCGCGCTGCAGCGCCGCGCTGAGTTGCTGCCGCAGATTGTCGCGCAGTACCGGGAAGTCGATGGTGGCGACCAGGTCGGCTTCCTGGGCCAGCACAATGCCGCGCATGAAGCGGTCCCAGGCGCGGCGCGGGGACCGGTAATACCACAGGCCGGTGAGCAGCAGGGCAGCCAGCAGCAGCCAACGCAAGCGGAATCGCATCGCTGGAAGTAAATGCCACCCGCGGATCGGACCAACCGGGGCCTCGGCGGGTCAGAGATGGAGCAGCCGCGGGACGCCGTAGCGGGCGGGAGCGACCCTGATGCACAGGTTGGCCAGAATCCGGGCCCGGTGCGCCCGGTGCGAATGACCG
>CBFGTB010000097.1:0-8140 GCA_965651715.1 uncultured Gemmatimonadales bacterium | reverse complement strand
GCGGGTGTCATCCATGGGGGGCTCGGCGGGAAAGGTGAGCGGGGTCAGCCCCAAGTATAGGCGCGGCCGCCCCAAACGATAAGGAGGCCACCGCAGCAATCGGCGCCGCTCATGATCATCCCGGCGCCCTCCGGCCGGCCATCGTGGTATTTTCCGGCATGAGTTCCTCCTCCCGTACCGTCAGCGTCGGCCTGGTTCAGCAGCGGGTCGGTTCCGATCCCGCCGCCAACCTTGAGCACGCCATTGAGGGGATCCGCGAGGCCGCCGGCCGCGGCGCCCGGATTGTCTGCCTCCAGGAACTGTTCCTGTGGTACTACTTCTGCCAACGCGAGGATCACGAGTTTTTTGCGCTGGCCGAACCCGTCCCCGGTCCCACTACCGCGCGGCTGGGCGCAGTCGCGGCCGAGTTGGGCGTGACCATCGTGGCCTCGCTGTTTGAAAAGCGCGCCGAGGGACTGTACCACAATACGGCTGCCATGTTGGATGCCGACGGCAGCTATCTCGGTATGTATCGCAAGATGCACATTCCCGATGATCCGCAGTTCTATGAAAAGTTCTATTTCACGCCCGGTGATCTCGGCTTTCGGCGCTGGGACACCCGCCATGCGCCGATCGGCACGCTGGTCTGCTGGGATCAGTGGTACCCCGAGGCGGCGCGGCTGACCGCCCTGAGTGGTGCACAAATCCTGTTCTATCCCACGGCAATCGGCTGGCTTCCTCCCGAAAAAGCCGAGTTCGGCGCGCGCCAGCAGGCCGCGTGGGAAACGATTCAGCGCAGCCATGCCGTCGCCAACGGCGTCTTCGTCTGCGCCGTGAATCGTGTCGGCCACGAGCTGTTGCCCGGCAGCCCACCGGATCACCCCGGCATCGAGTTCTGGGGCGGATCCTTTATCGCAAATCCGGCGGGAGAAATCATTGCCCAGGCGGGCCGGGACGAAGAAGTCCTGGTGGCCGACTGTGATCTGGGCGAGGTCGATGTCGCCCGGACCCACTGGCCCTTTCTGCGCGACCGCCGGATCGACGCCTACCAGCATCTGACCCGACGCTACCTTGACTAAATCCCCTGCCGCCCGCGGCTTCCGGATGCCGGCTGAATGGGAGCCCCATCGGGGCACCTGGATCTCGTGGCCCCATAAGGAAAAGTCCTGGCCCGGACTGTTCGCCGCGGTACCGAACATCATCGCCGCCATGGTGCGCGAGTTGCAGATCGGCGAAGAAGTACACATCAACGTCCGCGATGCAGCCATGGAGGCCGAAGCCCGGCAGGTGCTCCGCGACGCCGCCATCGGCGACGGCAATGTGTTCTTCCACCATTTCCCGACCAACGACGCCTGGTGCCGTGATCATGGCCCGATCTTCGTGCAGCGGGAGCGACGCGGCACCATCGAACAGATGGTCATTGATTGGGAGTTCAATGCCTGGGGCGGCAAGTATCCGCCCTATGATCTCGACAACCAGATCCCGGGACGGATCGCCCATGCGCTGGACATTGAACGGGTCGTCCCCCGGATGGTGCTCGAGGGCGGATCGATCGACGTCAATGGCGCGGGCACGCTGCTGACCACCGAATCCTGCCTGCTCAATCGCAATCGCAATCCGGCCTTCACCCGCCCGGAGATCGAGCAGGAGCTGCGCGACCACCTGGGCGTGAGCCACATCCTCTGGCTCGGTCGCGGTATCGAGGGGGACGACACCGACGGCCACATCGACGACCTGACCCGATTCGTCGCCCCGGACACTGTCGTCACCGTGGTTGAGATGAACCCGCATGACGTCAACTACGCCCCGCTGCAGGCCAACCTCGATCGGCTCCACACCATGCGCGATCAGGATGACCGCCCGCTCCGGATCGTGACGCTGCCGATGCCCCGACCGGTGATCCACGAGGGGATGCGGCTGCCGGCCAGCTATGCCAACTTCTACATCGGCAACGAAGTGGTGCTGCTGCCGGGCTATGATCCCGAACGCGACATGATCGCCAAGGCGACTCTCGAGCAGCTCTTCCCCACCCGCCGGGTGGTGGTGATCGACTGCACCACCCTGGTCTGGGGTCTGGGAGCCTTCCACTGCCTGACCCAGCAATGGCCGGCCACCGACAGGGCGACCGGCTGACACAGCCGGGCCGGTTGCAACCTTCTCGGGCGTGGCATCGTCTCATCATCCGTGACGCAGACGATGACCCTCACCACCCCGATCGGGGGCCAACCGGCCATCGACCTCGATACCCGCCTGGCCCGTCAGGCGGCCGGGGGCGATACCGGCGCATTCGAGACGCTGTACCGCCGCCATATCAACCGGATCCATTCCCTGGTCCGGCGGATGGCGACACCGGAACTTGCCGATGAACTCACCCAGGATGTCTTTGTGCGCGCGTGGGATAAGTTGGCCACCTTCCGGGCCGAAAGCGCCTTCGGCACCTGGCTGTACCGGCTGGCGATCAACGTGGTGCTGACCCGACGCCGCCGGGATCGCAGCGAGCGCGACTGGCTGGCGAGCGACGACGCCGCCCTCAGCCTCACCGGCTGCGCCCCGGCCCCGATCGGCGTCCGGATCGATCTCGATGCCGCGATTGCCCGCCTGCCGGAGGGCGCCCGCCAGGTTTTCGTGCTGCACGACATCGCGGGCTGGACGCATGAGGCGATCGCCGACCAACTCGGATTGGTGACCGGCACATCCAAGTCCCAGTTGTCGCGAGCGCGGGCCGCGCTCAGGAGGATGCTCGATGGCTACTGAACCCACCGACCGGGATCGACCGGATCCGCGCCTGGCCGGATTGATCGCCGGGCTGGCCGATCGACCGCCCGAGACTGACCTGTGGCCCGGGATCGCCCGCCGCATCGAACGCCGCGGAACCGTGAGGATGACCTGGCCGGTCGCGCTGGCCGCCGCCTGTCTGCTGATCGTGGCATCGGTGAGTGCGACGCTGCTGTGGCAGCGCACGGCCGCGCCCGCAGCCGTGTCGCGGACCCCGGTGGCCAGCCACCTGCTGCCGGTCGGGTTCGATTCCGCCACATCGGCCCTGGCCGAGGCGATCGACCAGCTCGAACAGACCGTGGCGGCGGCCACACCGCGGCTCGACACCGCAGCACGCCGTCGGATTGACCAGTCGCTGGCCACGCTCGACGCCGCCATTGCCGATGCCCGCCGCGCGGCGCTGGCGACCCCCGAGGACGTCGATGCCGCGCGCTACCTCACCCGGACCATGCAGCGCAAGCTCAGTGTGCTGCAGACCGTCGCCACCATGATGCAGCGGAGCTGAGAGCGTGCTCCCGCTGCTCGCCGCCCTGCTGTCGTTGACCCCGCCGCCGCCGGCGCGGGATACCTCGCTGCTGATCCCGGACCACAGCCGGATCGCCATCACCAGCCTCCACCAGCCGATTCACATCACCGGCCGCGACAGTCGGCGCCTTCATGTGAGCGGCGCGGCGGTGACTGTCCGCGGTCAGAGCGTCACCATTGCCGCGTTGGCCGGGGACGACGCGGCCCCGCCCATCATGATCGCATTGCCCCGTGACGCCCGCGTCAGCGTCAGCGCCCTGGCCGGCGCGGTCACTGTCGATGCGGCGCCGCTCGACCTCCACATCGATGCCTTCGACGGTCATGTGGCGGTGAGCGGCGGTCAGGGCGAAGTGCATGTCGCCAGTCTCGGCGGGATCACCATCCGCAACTTCAACGGCACCCGCTTGGCGCTCAACGGACTCGCCGGGCCGATCGACGTCAGTCATGCCACCGGCGTGATTCGCATTCAGAATGTCGATGGGCCGATCACACTGCGCGATATCCGCTCGGCCGATGTCGAAGTCAGTCAGACCGATGGTGGCATCGTCTGGATCGGCGACTTCGATCCCGAGGGCCACTATCGCTTTGAGAATCACGACGGCGGCATCGAACTGCGGGTGCCGCGGAGCTTCGATGCCCGACTCCGTCTGACCAGCTTCGACGGCGGCCTGCGGACCGATCTGCCCGCCACCATCAGCCACGGTGCGCCGCGGCGCGAGGGCTGGCTGACCGAATTGCAGACCACCGCCGTGTGGCGGAACGGTCGGGCCACGATCACGATCGCCACCTTCGATGGGGGCGTGACGGTGCGACCGCTCGACTGAGGCTGCAACCCTTGCCGATCGGGCGGTGTCCAAGCCGGTGATCACATATCCCGTTCACCGTCAGCCGAGGACTCCCCATGTTCACCCTGCCCCAGCTCCCCGCTCGCCCGCGATCACACAGGCGCTCTCCTGTCAGACTCACCGCCGTGTCCTGGTCGCTGCTGGCGGTGGTTGCATTGAGCGGATCACTCGCCGCCCAGGAAACCCGCTTCAGCCCCGAGATGCAGAGCGGCGACCGCCTCGAGATCCAGAACATCAACGGCACTGTCTCGGTCACCCAGGGACGCGGCACCACTGCCGAAATCATCGCCACCAAACAGGTGCGCGCCGGCAATGGCGACCTGGTCATCCCGCGGCTTGAAACCGGCCCCGGCTATGTCCGGATCTGCACCGTCTACCGGCATCAGGAACAGGATCGGGCCGACTGTCGCGGTGAGCACTCAACCGGCCCCCGCCGCCGGGGCGAACGACTCGATGTCCGGGTCGACTACCAGGTCCGTCTGCCGGCCGGCGTCAGCATCACCGCCGCAACTGTCAACGGCGACGTCGTGCTGCGCGGCCTCGAGCGGCCCGCCACGGTGTCCACAGTCAACGGCAGTATCGAACTCGACGGCGCCGGTGCTCGGCGGATCGAAACCGTCAACGGACGCATCGTCGCCCGACTGAACCGCAGCGACTGGACCGGTGACCTCACCGTCACCACGGTCAACGGCTCGATCTCGCTCACCCTGCCCGAGCACTTCGACGCCGACATCAGTGGCGAGACAGTCAATGGCCGGATCGACGTGGCCGAGCTGCCGATCCGCGTCCACGGCAAGTGGGGCATGAAGTCCTTTGCCGGTCAACTGGGCCGGGGCGATCGACGGCTCCGCCTCACCACGGTCAGCGGCAGCATCACCCTGCGACAGCAGTAACGGGGAACGTCAGCGGCGCCGCGGCCCGGGATCCCGCTCAGGGGTCGCGGGCCGCGATGTGATGGGGCGGAGTTGACCGCGAGTCCCGGACACGATTAGGCTGGGGTGCAGGATCAAAATAGTTTGATTCCCATTCTCAACTACGAAGGCGTCACAGTGTCTGAGTCTGCCGTCACCACCCCGTCACTTCTCCAGCGCTGGACCGCTCTGCGCGAGAACACCGGCCCCCGCTATCTCCGTGACGAAGCCGCCGATCTCGGCGTATCCGAAGTCGAACTCCTGGTCGCCAGCCGCGGCAGCGATGCCCGCCGACTCGCCAGTACCGATATCCCCGCCCTCCTCGATGCCATGGCCGCTCTGGGCCAGTGGCGCACCATGAGCCGCAATCAGCACGCGGTGATCGAAGAAACCGGCGCCTATCGCGACATCGCCTTTCACGGCGGGGCCGCTCAGACGGTCGGCGATCTCGAGCTGCGGATCTTCCCCACCCGCTGGAGTCATATCTATGCCGTGCCGGTGACCCGGGGCGACGCGCAGCGGGGCAGCATTCAGATCTTCGATCGCTGGGGCAACTCGGTACACAAGGCCTTCACCGAGGACCTGGCCGGCTGGCAGCAGTTGTGCGACAAGTTCGCCACCGACGCCGCTCTGGTGCTCGACGCCGATCCGCTGCCGGCCGATCAGCCCGACACCGATATCGACGTTGCCACGCTCAGGGCCCGGTGGGATGCCCTCGGCCACACCCACGAGTTCTTCGCCATGCTGCGCGACCTGCGGGTCGGTCGACTTCAGGCGCTTCGGCTCGCCGGCGGCGAGCGGGCCCGTCCGGTCCCCGTTGCGGCACTGGCCACAGTGCTGAGCGCGGCGCGGGCCGACCAGCAGACCATCATGATCTTCGTCGGCAATCAGGGCATCGTCCACATTCACGTCGGCGCCGTCGGCAACCTGGTGCCGCGCGACGGCTGGCTGAACATTCTCGAGAAGGATTTCAATCTCCACGTCGCCGAGAGCGGCATCACCTCGGCCTGGGTGGTGACAAAGCCCAGCAGCGATGGTCCGATTCCGTCGCTGGAGTGCTATGACGCCGAAGGACGGACCGTGATCCAGCTCTTCGGAAATCGCCACGACGGTGAACCGGCTCCAGCGGTCTGGACCGCACTGTTGGCCACCCTGCCCACCGCCGCGTGAGGCCGGTCATGATGCGCACTCTCATCGCCGCTCTCCTGCTCGGGAGCGGCGCGGCGGCGGCGCAGAGCACGTCGGAGCGGATCGTGCCGCTGACGCTCGCTCTCACCGAAACGATCTACGAGATCGGTGCCGGCGGCGCCGTCGTTGCGGTACCGGCCGGCACCGAAGCAATCGAGGCGACGGCCGGGTTGCCGCGCCTGGGGCAGGGCCGTATGCCGTCGGTCGAGGCGATCATCGCCGCGCGGCCCACTCTGGTAATCGGTGACTCCAGCATCGGCAGCACGCTGGCGGTGCAACTGCGCCGCGCCGGTCTCACGGTGCGGCTGACCTCAGCCGCGGAGACCGTCGCCGGCGCCGAAGCGAGAATCGCCGCAGTCGGACGCTGGCTGCACCGCGAGGACAGCGCCGCCGCAGTTCAGGCCAGGCTGCGGCAGGACCTGGCACGCGCCGCGTCGCTCCGCACACCTCAGCCGCTGCGGGCGGTGTTCATCTATGCCCGCGGCCTGGGAACTGTCTACGCCGCCGGACAGGCGACCGGCGCGACGACGCTGCTCGAATTGGCGGGAGCCAGCAATCCGATCACGGCGTTCGAGGGCTACAAGCCGCTCACTGCCGAAGCGCTGATCGCCGCCCGCCCCGAGGTCATCGTGATGACCCGACACGGGTTGGCCAGCGTGGGCGGCATCGACGGCCTGCTCAAGGTCCCCGGCATCGCCACCACGCCGGCCGGCCGCTCGCGCCGGATCGTCCCGATCGATGATCACCTGATTCTCGGCTTCGGTCCGTGGGCCGGTGAAGCGGCAGTACAGCTCGCCACCGCCTTCCGGAGTGCCACGCCGAGTGCGGCAGCGACACCGCGCGCTCGGTAGGATGTGACATTGGCAGCAGCGCGGGTCACAGCACCGTTCTGCCATCAGCGGACCCGCCATCGGCGCCGCTGGATGGTCGGCGTCTCCGCCGCGCTGGTCGCGGCGGTGGCGCTGGGGTTGAGCCTGGGATCGATCGACACGCCGCTGATCCGCGTCCCGGCGATGCTCTGGGCCGGCCTCACCGGCCATGCCATGGACGACGCCGGCACGGCGGTGCTCTGGAGTGTCAGAGCGCCGCGGGTCGTCCTCGGGCTGCTCACCGGCGCCACGCTCGCCATGGCCGGTGCGGCACTGCAAGGCATCTTTCGCAACCCGCTGGCCGACCCCGGCCTGGTCGGCGTCTCGGCCGGTGCCGCTCTGGCGGCCTCGGGTATGATCGTCGGCGGCGGCACCCTGATGCCGGCCCTGACCGGTACCGTGGCCATTCTGCTGCTGATGCCGGCCAGCGCCTTTCTCGGAGCCATCGGCGCCACCCTGATCGTGCTGGTGCTGTCGCGCAGCTTCGGCCGCACCGACGTAACCACCATGTTGTTGATCGGCATCGCCATCAACGCGCTGGCCAGTGCCGGCACCGCAACCCTCACCGCAGTGGCCACCGACGTGCAACTTCGCTCGCTGTCGTTCTGGTTGTTGGGCAGCCTCGGCGCTGCCACCTGGGAACTGGTCGCGGTGAGCGCCGTACCGATGCTGATCATGCTGCTGCTGCTGCCACGCTATGCCCAGGCACTCGATCTGTTGCTGCTGGGTGAGGACGAGGCACGCCACCTCGGTATCCGAGTCGAGCGGGTCAAGCACCAGGTGGTGGTGCTGGTCGCCCTGGGGGTCGGTGCGGCAGTTGCGGCAACGGGCTTGATCGGGTTCGTCGGCCTGATCGTTCCTCACGCGGTCCGCCTGGCGCTGGGGCCCTCGCATCGCTGGTTGATGCCGATCGCAGCCCTGCTCGGCGCGCTGGTCCTGGTATTGGCCGACACCCTGGCCCGCACCCTGATCGCCCCGATTGAGTTGCCGATCGGCGCCGTCACCGCCGCTCTGGGCGCTCCGGTCTTCCTCCATTTGATCGTGCGCA
>CBFGTB010000096.1:0-8247 GCA_965651715.1 uncultured Gemmatimonadales bacterium | reverse complement strand
GCCAGCGCTCCGCCGGCATCGTAGGGAAGCGCCGGGTCGACCAGCCGCGCCACCACCTCGATGACCGCCATGCCGGGACCAGTGTCGGCCGCCACCACATCCTCAAGCCGGGCGCGACGCCCCACCCAGGTCGCGTTGGCCATGCCGCCCAGGTTGAGCAGGATCCGCGGCGCATCGGTGGCCCCGAAGCAGAGCGCGTCGATCAGCGGCACCAACGGGGCAGCCTCACCGCCCGCCGCCAGATCGCGGGCGCGGAAGTCGTGAACCACTCGCACCCCGAATCGCTCGGCTAGTCGGGCGGCATCGCCAAGCTGCCAGGTGACAGTCGGCGGTTCGTGCCACACGGTCTGCCCGGGGAAGGCAATCAATCCGAGACGATCGGCCCGAACGTGATGCTGCTGCAACAGTCGCTCGATGGCCTCGGCTGCCCAATCGCCCACGCTGGCATGCAGCCGGGCGACTTCGGCGATCGGTCCGCCGGACAGTACCGCCTCGATCCGGGCCCGTTCCGCCGGCGCGTAGGGGCGAGCCGCAAAGCCCAGGAGTTCCACATCGGTCGCGCTGCGGATCTCGACCAGCGCGGCGTCCATCCCGTCGAGCGATGTCCCCGACATCAGCCCGACAGCGAGCATCGGTCCCTCAGTCATCGGAGGGCACCGGCGGCGGTGGGCCGAGCAGCGCTCGGAGCCGATGATCGTCAGCCGCCAGCCGGACTTCGGCCGTGGCGCGATCGGCATCGAGGAAGACCATGGCAATGGCGGTCCGGACCGAGCCGCCGGCGCGATCGATGGCGGCCCGGGCGGTGGCCCGGTCGACGTCGAGCACTTCCATCACGATCCGTTCACCGCGTTCGTGAAGTTTGGCGTTGCGCGCCTGCAAGTCGACCATCAGGTTGCCGTAGGTCTTGCCGAGGCGGACCAGGGCGCCGGTGGTCAGCATGTTGAGCACCAGTTTGGTGGCGGTTCCGGCCTTGAGTCGGGTGCTGCCGGTCACGATCTCGGGACCGACGTCGACATGAATCACCACAGCGCAGAGCGCCGCCACCTCGGCTGGCGGCGCCGCGCAGGTGAACAGCATCGGCGTCGCGCCGGCCTCCCGCGCCGCCGCGAGCCCACCGCGCACGAACGGCGTACCGCCGCTTGCCGCAATCCCGAGAACCACGTCGCGCGGCCCCACAGCCGCGGCGCTGACAGCTTCGGCGCCGTCGGCCTGACGATCTTCGGCCCCTTCAATCGCCTCGGTCAGCGCCGCAGTCCCCCCCGCGATCAGCCCGCGGACCAGCGCCGGGTCGGTGCCGAAGGTGGGCGGACACTCGGCCGCATCCAGCACGCCGAGACGGCCAGAGGTGCCGGCGCCGATATAGATCAGCCGTCCGCCGGCCCGAAACGCCGCCTCGACCCGCTCCACCGCCTCGATGATCGCATCGCGCTGCCGCGCCACAGCCTGGGGGACAGTGGCGTCCTCACGCAGGAACAAATCGACGAGTTCGGCGGCCGACGCCTGATCGATGGCATTCGAATCGGGATGGCGGCGTTCAGTGGCCCGTGGGGGGCGGACAGCGGACATCGGCAGCTCAAGGCGGCGGGAGGTGGCGTGAGTTCCGGGTCGGCTTAAGTTAAGGGGATTTTTCCAACCTCGCCCGTCTTCCACCCGTCCGAGAACCCACCGATGCGTCTTTGCTCCCTCCCGACAGTTCTGCTTGGTCTCACGCTGACTGCCCCGCTGGCCGCGCAGCAGCGATCCACCCTGCCCGACACCTGGCGCCACACCGGCAAGGCCATCGTCACCACCGGCCGTCATGCCATGGTGGTCTCGTCATCGCCGATCGCCAGTCAGGTCGGCCGTGACATTCTGCAGGCCGGCGGCAACGCCGTCGATGCGGCGGCGGCGGTGGGCTTCGCTCTGGCTGTGGTCCATCCGGCGGCCGGCAACATCGGCGGCGGCGGGTTCATGGTGATGCGCATGAATACCGGCCGCACCTATGCCATCGACTACCGCGAAACCGCACCGGCCGGCGCCAGTCGCGACATGTATCTCGACGCCAATGGGGACGTGACCGACAAGTCGCGCATCGGCCACCTCGCCTCGGGCGTGCCGGGATCGGTGGCGGGGATGCTGACAGCGCAGGCCCGCTTCGGCAAGTTGCCCCGGGCCGCGATTCTTGAACCGGCGATCGCCCTGGCCCGGGACGGCTTCGTGCTCGACGGCGCGCGGGCGCGGTCGCTGCGCGGCGCGGCGCGCAACCTGGCGCGGTTCGATGGCAGCGCCCGGCAATTCCTGATCAACGGCACCGAAGCACCGGCCGAAGGGTCGGTACTCAAGCAGCCCGATCTGGCCCGGACCCTGACCGCAATTCGCGATCATGGCATCGACGGCTTCTACCGCGGCTGGGTCGCCGATTCACTCGATGCCGAGATGCGTCGTGGCGGCGGCGTCATGACCAAGGAGGACCTGGCCAACTACCAGCCCCGGTGGCGCCAGCCGATCCGGATCAACTATCGCGGCTGGACCATCTGGTCGATGCCACCGGCCTCGTCGGGTGGTGCCACTCTCGCCCTGATCTTCAATATCCTCGAAGGCTGGAATCCGCTGCCGGCCTTCGGCACGCCCCAGTTGATGCATCTCGAGGCCGAGGCGATGCGGCGCGCCTTCACCGATCGCAATCACTACATGGCCGACCCCGACTTCGAATCGGTGCCGCTCGACTGGCTGGTGTCGAAGGAGCATGCCGACGAGCTGCGGGCCGATATCGACACCGCCCACGCCACGCCGACGCCTCCGTTCGATCCGCGCATCATGGAAGGCAACAACACCACCCACTACTCGGTTGTCGATGCCGACGGCAACGCCGTCTCGACCACCACCACCATCAACTTCGGCTACGGCTCCTACGTCACGGTCCGCGGCGCCGGTTTCCTGCTCAACAACGAGATGGACGACTTTGCCGCCGCCCCCGGGCGCCCCAACGGGTTCGGGCTGGTTCAAGGTGAGGTCAACGCCATCGAGCCCGGCAAGCGGATGCTCTCGGCGATGACGCCGAGCATCGTGCTCGACACCGCCGGGGCACTCAAGATGGTGGTGGGATCGCCCGGCGGCCCGACCATCATTACCCAGGTCTTCCACGTGGTCAGCAATGTGATCGATCACCACATGTCGCTGGCCGATGCGGTGGCCGCGCCGCGCACACATCACCAGGCGCTGCCCGATGAGCTGCGGGTCGAAGGCCCGGGCGGCTTCAGCGATGCCACCCTGAACGCTCTGCGCGCCATGGGCCATACTCTCGATGTCGGCGGTGGCTGGGGAGACTTCCAGGCCATCATGCGCACCGCCACCGGCTGGACCGGGGTCAGCGATCCGCGGGCCGGCGGCGGCGGAAGCGGCTACTGAGCACACCCGCGCGGGTGACAACAGAACGGGGAGCGGCCGATCAGGCCCGCTCCCCGTTCTGCTGTTCGGCGCCAGAGCGCCACCTCACACCGGTCAGTCGCGCTCGAACTCACGGCTGAGGGTGATCGTCATCGCCTTGCCGGGAACCAGCACGATATCGCGATCGATGGTGCTGCTGGCCACTGCCGCGCCGGCGGCCGCACCGCCGATGGCACCGACGATGGTGCCCTTCTTGCCGCCGATTACCCGGCCGAGAATCCCGCCCGCGACGGCCCCGGCGCCGGTCTTGGCGACCTCACCGGCGCCGATCCCGCGGGCGTGAAGCTCATACTCGAAGTCGGTCGAGGCTGCCGCCAGCGGATGCGACTCGCCGTCGATCATCACACTCTGCCCCTGCAACACCAGCGTGCCGGCTCCGCCGCGATTGGCGGCCGGCGCGATTTCGGCGATCGACATCCGGATCACGGCGCCGGCCGGAATCACCACCCGGCCTGAGCCGTCGGTGTAATCGCCCACCACCCGCAGGCGCACCACATCACCGACCTTGTTGTGGCCCGAGTGAATTGAATCCATCACCGTGGTATTGAGCGCCGTTCCGCTGGCCAGAGTCCGCGGCGCCGGAGCGGGAGCCGGAGCCGGCGCAGGAGCGGGCGGTGGGGCCGGCGCGGGAGCCGGCGGCGGCGTCCGGCGCGGCGGAGCGGGCGGTGCCGGTCGCTCGACCACCACAGTCTCCGGCGGAGCCGGCGGCGTGGTGTCAGGCAGCGCGGCTTCGTCGCTCAGCGCCACCAGACTGTCGCCCGAAAGAAGAGCCTGGTCCTGCTCAAGCGGGGCATCGCCGCCGCACGCCGTCGCAAGCACCACGGCGATCAACGCAGGGATCGTGAAGCGGGTATCCATCGGAAATCCTTAGTCGGAGGAGACGGGAAAGTTGCAGCACACACGAGGCGGCTGAACGCAACGAACGCCACCGATCCACAAATGATCCGCGGCTGCCATGAGGGACATCGGCCACCTGTCGGGCCGCCGACCCGAACGGTGCTGACGCGAGGGGGACGCCACGCCGGTCATCCGGTGCACATCGTCGGCCGATCAGACCCGCTTGAGCAACCACTCGGGGGTCAGGCCCTGCAACAGGGCCGCCAGGCGGGTGAACTCGCCGGTTACCAGCAACAGCCCCACCACAATCAACAGAATCCCGCTGATCCGCTGCACCCACGGCAACCAGCGGCGAAAGCTGACAAACCAGGCCCGGAACCGGTCAACCGCGACCGCCGCAATCAGAAATGGCACAGCCAGGCCGGCCGAATAGGCCGCCAGCAGGCCCATGCCACGACCCAGCTCACCGGTGGTGCCGGCCAGTCCGAGAATCCCGCCCAACACCGGCCCGAGACAGGGCGTCCAGCCGGCAGCGAACGCCATGCCGACCAGCAGCGAGCCGAGAAAGCCCACCGGCTTGCGATCCAGATGGATCCGGCGTTCCCGCTCGATCGCCGCGACCCGAAAGATGCCGGTGGCGTAGAGTCCGAAGATGATGATCAGCACACCGCCGATTCGGGCGATGGTGTCCTTGTGGTACGCCAGGGTCGATCCCAGCGCGGTCACCGTCGCGCCCAGTGCGATGAACACGACCGAGAAGCCGGCGATGAAGCAGAGCGAATGCAACAGCGCCCAGCGCCGCGAATCGGCCATCTCCTCCAGCGTCATGCCGGTGAGAAAACCGAGATACGACGGGACCAGCGGCAGCACACAGGGCGACAGAAACGACAGCAAGCCGGCGGCAAAGGCCACCATCGGCCCCAGAGTGATGGTGTCGGTCATCGCCGCACCATCGGATGCGGCGGAGCGCCGACCTCGCGTCGGCGACACTCCTGACAAATGCCGTGGATCTCGACTCGGGTGCGCTCGGCCAGAAAGCCATGCTGATCGGCCACCAAGGGCAGTGCGCGTTCGAGCTGATCGAGTACGAATTCGGTCACGCCGTTACAGCGACGACAGACCAGATGTCCATGTGCCCCCCGATGATCGAGTGCCTCGTAGCGCCGAAAGCCTTCGCCAAAATCGTGAGCCCTGACAAAGCCGGCGGCCACCAGCGTGTCGAGGGCTCGATAGATCGTCGCCGTACCGACATGTTCACCGCTGCGGCGCAGCAGCGCGGCGATGTCATCGACCGAGAGATGCCGGTCGGCGGCGAAGATGATCGCCGCGACCCGATCGCGCTGCCGGGTGATCGGCTGATGCCGATCGCGCAGCCAACGCCTGAAGCGTTCGTGAGCCGCCGTGCCGCGCTCAGCCATCCTGGGTGGCCTCCCCGGGCGTCGGCGCCACCTCCGGCTGGTCTGCCGGTTCCGGTTCCGGTTCCGGTTCCGGCTCCGGCTCCTCCGGGGTCGGCGCAAACCACAGTGTCACCGGGACGGCGGCCGGCGGATCCTCGTCGTCGGCACGGATCGGCACCAGCGCCAGCAATTCGTGCAGCGCTTCGAGCGGTCCACTGCCCACCTCATTGAGGTCGGCGGTATAGCCGCCGCGTTCGCGTCCCTTGATGGTCGCCACATAGCGTGCGGTGATGATCCGCCGCCGTTCGCCCCGCACCAGCGAGAGCACCGCTGTACCATATTCGCGCTGCTCCCGACGCACCACCCGGAACACCCAGATCCCATCGACATCCCGGGGATCAATCCGGGTCGACAGCCAGGTGGCGAGCTGCTGCCAGCGCGGGCTGTCACCCGGCGCCTCACTCAGGTCGGGATACACAGATCCTCCACAAAATCGCGCAGTACATGCATGAAGTCCTGCGCATTTGTCACGACACCGTAGGCCTGATGGGTGCCGCGATCCTTGAGCTTCGTCACCACGAACTCGGTCTGATCGACGCAGATCGTCAGCAGCGGCTCGGGTCGCCCTTCGGCATTACGGGTATGAAAGGCCGGCAGCATGTTCCCCACCGCGATGGCATGCAGTGCCGTCGCCACGAAGACCGCGCCGGTCGCCTCCACCGTATGGGCCCGCATGGCATCCTGTGCCGCCACCGCATCGGTGATCACGCCGGGCAGGGGGCCGTCATCGCGAATCGACCCGGCCAGAACATAGGGAATCCCCTGGGTCACCAGCGCATGCATGATACCGGTGGTGACCAGGCCCGAGGCGACGGCGGCCTCGATCGAGCCGACCGCCCGCACGGCGTTGATCGCCCGCATGTGCAGACCGTGGCCTCCGCTGGTGGCCTGGCCGCTGCCATCCATGCCGAGGGTGGTGCCGAAGATGGCAGCCTCCATGTCGTGAACGGCCACCGCGTTGCCCGCCAACATCGCCCCGACAAATCCCTGCCTGATGAACCACTCGAAATCGGCCCGGGCCCGCGAGTGAACCAGCGCCGGCCCCGCGACCCAGAGCACCTTGCCGCCGCGGCGACGCTGCTCGATCAACCGCTCGGCCAGGTTGGCGTAGTTCACCGGCCGCTCGCGCGACACGTCGGCGCCCATGAAGCCGAATTCATTAGCCGAATGCCCGCCACCCAGAAATCCGTCGGTGTGGACGACTACACCCTCGGCGCCGGCCTCATCTTCGGCCACCAGCACCAGGTCACCGGCGCGGACCAGCCGCGGTTCAAGTGAAACCAGCTCGCCCTCGCGGCGCACCACGGCGCAATCCATCCGCGGCCGACTGGGCGCATGCCAGCCGTCCTCAAGCCGAACGTAGGTGGGCAGATTGGAGGTGGAGAAGAATCGCTCGGGCAGCACCCCGTCGGCGGGGGCCGGAGCGAAACGCGCAACCGGCGCGGCCGCAAACGGCGCCACGCTGGTATCAGGAAGCCATGCCATCCCCAAACCTAGGCCCCGGGCCGGATCGGGGACAAGCGCCGATTGCCCCGACCGACGGGAAACTGCACTTTGCAGCGTGATGAGACCCCTCGTGATCGCGACCCTGGCCCTGCTGAGCGGCGGCCTGCCACTGCCGGCCCAGCGCCCGGTCGATACCCTGCCGCCGATCGCCGTGAGCCTGACCCGAACCACCGCCGCGCCCGCGCGCCTTGGTCTGCCGCTCAGCAGCAGCTCGGGGGCAGCGGCCCGCCGCGGGCGCGAGTTCGTCGGCCTTGCCGAATTGCTCGACTTTGTCCCCGGCGTGTTCGCCACCGATCGGGGCGACGCCACCGTCGACCAGCGGATCACCATCCGCGGCAGCGGGGCCCGTTCCAACTTCGGTGTCCGCGGCGTGAGGATTCTGATCGATGGCGTTCCCGCAACCCTCCCCGACGGGCAGAGCCAACTCGGGCCGTTGATCGCATCGACAGTCAGCCGGATCGATATCGCCCGGGGCCCGCTGGCCAGCCTGCACGGCAATGGTGCGGCCGGGGTGATCGCTGTGACGACTGCCGCGCCGCCCGCCCACGGCGATGAGCTGCGCCTCATCACCAGTGTGGCCGGATCGGGATACCGCGCCGCGGCAATCAGCGCCGGACATGGCAACGCCGAGCGCGGGGTGACCGTGAGCGGCGAATGGCATCGGGGCGGCAGCGGCCGTCAGCACGCCGACGCCACCAGCCGACGACTGAACGCCGCGGCCCGGTGGCGGACCGCGGCCCGCGGCACCCTCACGCTCCGCGCTGCGCTCCAGCATGATCCGTTCAATCGGGCACCCGGTGCGCTGACTGAGACCGAGTTCAGCGCCGATCCTCGCGCCGCCGCCCCGCGCAACGTGGCGCTCGCGGCCGGCAAGGCGGTGAGTCAGTGGCAGGTGAGCGGCGGCTGGGACGGACGCGTCGGCGCCGTCGATGTTACCAGTCGGACCTGGCTGCTCGGACGCCGCCTCAACAATCCGATCGCGGCGCCGCCGCCGGGAGCCCCCGACCAGGGCACCTGGATC
>CBFGTB010000095.1:0-8310 GCA_965651715.1 uncultured Gemmatimonadales bacterium | reverse complement strand
GCTGCCCCAGAGGAAGCCGCTGCCGAAGGCGGTCAGCGCGATCAGGTCCCCGCGCTGCACCATGCCCTGCCGCACCACCTCGTCGAGGGCAATCGGAATGGTCGCGGCCGTGGTGTTGCCGTAGCGGTCGATGTTGTTGTACACCTGCTCGACGCGGAGCCCCAGTTCCTTCTGGACCAGCTCGGCGATACGGAGGTTGGCCTGGTGGGGGATCAGCAGCCGCAGATCGGCCAGATCGACCCCGGCGCGCTGCGCAGCGGCCCGCACCGACTCGGGCATCCGCTGGGTGGCGTGGCGGAACACCTCCCGCCCATCCATCTGCAGGAAGACCTCCCCGTCGAGGAACCGGGCCTGGTTGCGCGGGTGATAGACGGCGCCCGGTGCATCGACCCAGAGCTTCTCCGCATAACTGCCATCGCCGTGCAGGTCGATGCCCAGCACCGCCGATCCCTCGGGTGTCTCGTCGGCCTGCACCACCGCTGCTCCCGCGCCATCGGCAAAGATCACCGACACCGCCCGTCCGCGGGTGCTGAGGTCAAGCGCCGTGCTCTGGACCTCCTGGCCCACGATCAGGATGGTGCGGAACAGGCCCGATCGGATGTAGCTGTCGGCCGTGGCGAGCGCATAGACAAAGCCCGAGCACTGGGCCCGCAGGTCGATCGAGGGGACCCCCTCAATCCCCAGCTCGCGCTGGAGAAAGACCCCGTTGCCCGGTGCGAAGTGATCGGGTGAGGATGTGGCGTACACGATGGCGTCGATGGCGTCGGGTGCGATGCCGGCCGCGGCGATGGCTCGCTCACTGGCCTGACGACCCAGGTCCACCCCGGTCTCGCCCTCACGGACCCAGTGGCGCTGTCGAATACCGGTGCGCTGACGAATCCATTCGTCAGACGTCTCCATCATCGCCGCCAGATCGTCGTTGGTCACGACGCGGGACGGCACGGCGTGGCCGGTCCCCAGAATGCGGGTCATAGGCATGACCAAAGCTAGGGCCGCTGGAGCAGGGCGCCAGTCGGCGCCGACTCGCGGCGGCATCGTCACGGTGTCGCGTCGGCAGTACATTGCGGAGCATCCTTACACTCAGGAGGTCCGATGTCCCGCCCCATCCCGAGTCATTCCACAGCAACAGTTCATGGCCTGCTCCGGATCGTCGCCGGCCTTGCCTTTTTCTCCCACGGCGCCGCCAAGATCTTCGGCTGGTTTGGTGGCATGGGTCCCGATGGCGGGACCGTCGACCTGATGACCCGATACGGCGTCGCCGGTGTGATCGAGGTCGTCGCGGGAGCCTGTTTGGTCGTGGGGCTGGGCACCCGCCTGGCCGCGTTCATCGCGTCGGGTGAGATGGCGGCCGCCTACTTCATCGGCCATGCGCTGCCCAGTGGCAGCATCTGGTGGTGGCAGAATCACGGCGAGCTGGTGATGCTCTACTGCTTCATCTGGCTCGTCTTTGCGGCCTGGGGCAGCGGCGCCTGGTCGCTTGACAACCTGAGAGCGCGCGCCGCCATGGGCGAGACCGCACCCGACCGGTCGTGAGTTGACGCGCGAGCGGGATCCGATGCCATCGTCGGCTCGTAACCTGGCGTTCATCACCCGCTCGCTCGGGCATCGCAATTACCGGCTCTTCTATGTCGGCCAGGGCACGTCCCTGGTCGGCACCTGGATCACCCGAACCGCAACAAGCTGGCTGGTCTATCGTCTGACCGGGTCGGTCATGCTGCTCGGCGTGGTCGGTTTTGCCGGACAGATTCCCAGCCTGCTGCTCGCTCCCTTCGCCGGCGTGCTGGTGGATCGCTGGGACAAACACCGCATTCTTGTCGCGACCCAGATCGCCTCGATGCTCCAATCATTCGCCCTGGCCGCCCTGACGCTGAGCGGAGCGATCACTGTCGCCATGATCGTCGGCCTGCAGGTGGTGCAGGGGATCATCAACGCCTTCGATTCCCCGGCGCGACAATCGCTGCTGGTCGAGCTGCTCGATGAGCCGAGCGATTTGCCCAACGCCATCGCCCTCAACTCCTCGATGGTGAATCTGAGTCGAGTGGCGGGTCCCTCACTCGGTGGCGTGGTGATTGCCCTGGTGGGCGAGGGATGGTGTTTCCTGATCGACGGCGTGAGCTACGTGGCAGTGGTGGGCTCGTTGCTCGCCATGCATCTGACCCGGACCGCCCGCGAGCCGAGTACCACCTCGCTGCGCGAGGAGCTGAGCGAAGGCTTTCAGTATGTCTCGCGCTTCCCTCCCGCGCGCTCGGCGTTGTTGCTGCTGGCGCTTGTTGCCACCATGGGGATGCCCTATACCGTGCTGATGCCGGCCATCGCTCGCGATGTGCTCGGCGGGGGGCCGAACACCCTGGGCCTGTTGATGTCGGCGGCCGGCGTCGGGGCAGTGATGGGGGCGGTCTACCTGGCGGCTCGTCCCTCGGTGCGTGGTCTCTGGCGCGTCATCCCAACGGCGGCAACCACATTCGGGACGGCTCTGATGATCTTCGCCGCATCGCGCACTGTGCTGCTGTCGATCGTGGCGTTAATTGCCGTTGGTGGCGGGATGATGATCACCATGGCATCGACGAATACCATTCTGCAGACCATGGTCGATCCACGACTCCGCGGACGGCTGATGGCCTTCTACGCCATGGCGATTCTGGGAACTGCCCCGATCGGCAGTCTGTTCGCCGGCGTCGCCGCCGATCGTCTGGGTGCCCCGCTCACCATTCTGGCAGGCGGAGTGAGCTGCGTCATCGGTGCGGCGGTATTCGTCCGCATGCTGCCCCGGCTGCGGCCACACATTCGCAGCGCCTACCTCGCCCGCGGCGTGATTCGCCCACCGGAGGATACCCCATGACCGACCTGATTCACCGCCAGCACCAGATCACCACCACCGACGGCCGGTGCCCCGCGCTGACCTGGCATCCGCGCGCTGCCGGTCCGTGGCCAGCCGTGCTGATGTATATGGACGGTATCGGCTTCCGCCCTGCCCTGTCCGATGTCGCTGCACGACTGGCGGGGATGGGGTACTACGTGCTGCTGCCCGACCTGTACTACCGCTCGGGACACTATGCCCCGATGGATGCCAGGACGCTGTTCACCGACCCCGACTCGCGCGAACGCCTCAAGACCGTGTTCATGGCACATACCACAGTCGCCAATATCATGCGCGACACGACGGCCCTGCTGGACTTCCTGACCGGCGACCCGGCCGTCCGGCCCGGTCCGATCGCCGCGACCGGCTACTGCATGGGAGGCAAGCTTGCGCTGAGCGCAGCGGCGACGTTCCCCGATCGGTTCGCTGCCGTGGCGTCGTATCACGGTGGACGGTTGGCCAATGACGACGCCGACAGTCCCCATAAGATGGTCTCGCAGATCACAGCCGAGGTGTATGTCGCGGGTGCGATCGACGACGCCTCGTTTCCTGACGACATGAAGCAGCGCTTGGAGCAGGCGCTCACCGCGGCCGGTGTTCGCCACCGGATTGAGACCTACCCGGCCCACCACGGCTGGGTCTTTGCTGACACGCTGAGCTACGATCCGGGTGCCGCCGACCGCCACTTCACCACGCTTGCCGATCTGTTGCGTCGCACGCTGGGTTGATGCCATGCGGTCTCAGGCTGCCGGTTCGGGGCGCGCGGCCAGTCGGGCCCTGACCCGCGGAATCACCTCGCGGCCGTAGATCGGCCTGATGCCCGGCACTCATGGACCCACAAGACTGCTGTCTCCTGATGGAAAACGGCGGCATGGGGTTGCCCCCGTTGCCCCGCCGGTCGAGGATCGATAGCTTGCATCAGCAACATCAGAAGGCTAAAGGTTCCTCCCCGCCGACCAGACCCCCAGGGGGTCGCCCCGATCAGGGGCTAGGCGGGGAGGTCATTTTCTCCCCCTGACGCCACACCCTCATGCCGACGCTGCATATCCATTTTGATGAATCCGGGGATTGGAACTGGCATCCCCGCGGTTCCAAGTACTTCATCATCGCCGCGACATGGACACTTGACCCGCGTCCGTTAGCTCTGAAGCTCACCACGCTACGCTACAACCTGATCAAGCAGGGCCTCAGCATCGAGGGGTTCCACGCGGCGCCGGACAAGCAGGCGACACGAGACGCTGTCACGGCAACGATGCTCAGCGATAATTCGTGGCACTTCGGGGCGGTGGTGATGGAGAAGCGAAAGGTGAATCCCTCGCTCCGCCCGCCCCAGCGGTTCTATCCGAAGGTAGCCGGCACCCTCCTCAAATTCATTCTCAGTGGGAGCAGGGCCGCCTCGGCTTCACATGTGCTGATCTACACCGATACGCTGCCGATGAATACACGGGCCAAATGTGAGGGCACCCTGAAGGCAATTCGATCGGTGTGCACGACGCGTCTCCCGACCGGGATCGGCTACCACGTGTTTAGCCACTGCCACCAAAGCAATCCGTGGATTCAAGCAACAGACTACTGCTGCTGGAGCGTCCAGCGGAAGTGGGAGAGGGCAGACACCAGAACCTATGACACGCTCACCCCCCGCATGCTGGCCAGTGAACTTGTCATAACAGCCCGCGGCGACCAGCATACCTATTACTGACGGATTCGACGTCCCCCTGGCTACTGGCACCACCATCCGGCCCCCGGCGGTCACGTATCAGTCGATAGGATCGCCACCGGATCTGCGCCGATCTAACCAAGGGAGATCGGCCGCGATCCAAGGCCCTCAATGCGGCGGCAATTTACCGCCGCATCATCCGACTGTCGGCGACGACGTGCTCTGGCCGAGCATCTCCCTGACCCGCGGAATCACCTCGCGGCCGTAGCGTGCAATGCTCTGCATCATTGTCTCATGCGGCAGTGTTCCGGCGCTGTACTTGAGATCGAAACGATCGAGCCCCAGCGCCTCGATGGCCGTCGTGATCTTGGCGGCGACGGTGTCGGGTGAGCCGACACAGAGCGCTCCCTGCTCAATCTCGCGATCAAAGTCGGCGCGAGTGAGCGGTCCCCAGCCTCGCTCCGCCCCGATCCGCGCGTGCATGGCGCGGTAGTGGGGCCAGAACTCATCGCGGGCTCGGCTGTCACTCTCGCCGACATGGCCGGGAGAGTGAGCGGCAATCGGCAGCGGCCCCGCGCCGGCTCGCGCCAGCGTGGTGCGGTACAGCTCGGCGTAGGGCACAAAGCGTCGCGGATCACCACCGATGATGGCCAGCGTCAGACCCAACCGATGGTGGGCTGCCCGCACCACCGACGCCGGCGAGCCGCCCACCCCGATCCAGACGGGAAACGGACCGCGCTCAAGCGCCGGGTACACGGCCTGGTCAGTGAGTCCCGCCCGCGTCCGCCCACGCCAGGTCACCGGCTGGTCGCGCAGCAGGGCCACGAACAGTTCCAGCTTCTCCTCGAAGAGTTCATGGTACTGCTCCAAGTCGTAGCCGAACAGGGGAAACGATTCAGTGAACGATCCTCGGCCGAGAATCACCTCAGCGCGCCCATTCGACAGCGCATCCAGCGTGGCGAAGCGTTCGTATACCCGCACCGGATCGTCCGAGCTGAGCACAGTCACAGCCGAACTGATCCGCAGCCGTTCGGTGCGGGCGGCAATCGCCGCCATCACAACCTCGGGTGCCGACACCGCAAAATCGTCGCGGTGATGCTCGCCGACGCCGAAAACGTCCACGCCGACCTGTTCGGCCAATTCCGCTTCAGCGACCACATGGCGCAGCACTGTCGCCTGGTTGAGGAGTTGACCGGCGCTGTCGGCTGTCACGTCGCCGAAGGTGTCGAGACCGAATTGCAGCGGAGCCATCAGAGAGATTCCCGGTTCGGGTGAATATCCAGTGTCGTCAGCAGTTCCGTGGCCGCGGCAAGGCCGGCGCGATTCGCCCCGATCGTCGACGCCGACGGGCCGTAGCCTACCAGGTGGACCCGCGGATTGCGGGCCACCTGAGTCGCCAACCGTCCGGTCATCCTGATACCGCCGTCGGATTCACGCAGTTGCAGTGGCGCCAGGTGATCGAGCGAGCTGCGAAATCCGGTACACCACAGGATCACGTCGGCCCGCACCTCATGACCGTCCGCCCAGCGGGCGCCCTGAGGGGTGATTTCGGTGAACATCGGCCAGCGCTCGAGCACACCGCGTTCGCGCATGGCCTCGACCCGCGGCGTCACAGGAATTCCGGTGACCGACACCACCGAGGTGGGGGGCAGACCCTGGCGCACCCGCTCCTCGACCAGCCGCACCGCTGCGCGCCCGGCCGCCTCATCGAACGGACCGTCGCGGAACTCGGGCGGACGCCGGGTCACCCAGGTGGTGGTCGCGACCCGGGAGACTTCGTCGAGGAGCTGGATCGCCGAAATGCCGCCGCCGACAATGATCACTGATTGTCCGGCAAACTCCTGAGCGCTGCGGTAGTCGCGGGTGTGAAGCTGGCGTCCCGCAAAGCGATCCTGACCGGGGTAGTGAGGGATGTAGGGCGATTGCCAGGTGCCTGTCGCATTGATGATTCCCCGGACGGCGTAGTCAGCCTGATCGGTCTCGACCACGAACCGTTCACCCCGATCGCAGACCACGTTGACCGCCACCGGCCGCACCACCGGCAGCGCGAAGTGGCGCTCGTACTCGCCGAAGTACTGGGGGACAGCCACCGCCGCCTGCGCCGTGGTGGTCGACGTGACAACCTGATCGAACCGCATCCCGGGAAGGTCATGAATCCGGTTGACAGTGCTGAGCGTCAGTGACGGCCAGCGATGCCGCCACGCGCCGCCCGGCCCGGTCTCGCGGTCGAGCACCCGGAACCCGGTCGTCGGCGCCAGGCCCAGTCGGGTCAGATGGTAGGCTGACGACAGGCCGGCCTGTCCGGCGCCGATGACCACCAGGTGGAGTTCGATCGGTGTCACAGAGCCCTATCGATTCGCGGCGGGCTCGGCCGGGCGGCGGCGCATCAGCAGCGACATTCCGCCGCCGGCGCCTCCGGCCAGCAGGGCAAACAGGGCCCAGCCGGTGCCGCCTCCGGGCAGCTCGAGCAGATGATCGAGCGACAGGGCGCCCGGACCGGTCCCGGCCAGACCCACCGCCACCGCCGCGAGAATCAGGGTGTATTCGAAGCCGCCGGTTTGCAGAAAGAACCCCTTGCCGGTGTGAACTGTCACCGCTGCGACCAGCATCACCGCGACGATGATGGCCGCGGCGAACTGCGTCATCAGTCCGAGGACCAGCAGCAGACCCGCCGTCACCTCTCCGGCGCTCGCCAGCACGGCAAAGACGCGCCCGGGACGGAACCCCATCCCGTCAAACATCGCTGCCGCCGCCCGCAAACCGCCACCACCGAACCAGCCGAGCAGCTTCTGGGCGCCATGCCCCGCCAGCGTCAGCCCCACCACCACCCGAATCACCAGCAGCCCCACCGCCATCAGATCACCCCCACGCTTCCAAGTATACAGATACTTTCACGAGGGAAGTATTATCGCGGCGACACTTGCCGCTGTCAAGTCCCTGTCATTTGGGAAGCTGGTCACTTAGTTTGGGGTATGTCCGCCCATGTTGACAGCCAGTGTGCCGCCTTTCAGGCGGCGATCGGGATTCTTTCCCGGCCGTGGAGCGGTGTGATCCTGAACTCGCTCCAAGGCGGGCCGCTCCGATTCGGCGAGCTGGGCGATCGGATTCCCGGCCTGGGCGACAAGATGCTGTCATCGCGTCTTAAGGAGCTGGAGAAGCAGGGTTTGCTGACCCGTGACGTGGCGGCGGGGCCGCCGGTTCGGGTGTCCTACGACCTGACCGAGCGGGGCCGCAGCTTCAATCGCGTCGCCCGCGCGATCGAGTGCTGGGGCCGCGAACTGATCGCCGAGTCGCAGACCGGCTAGTCGGCGCCGTCAGTGTTCAGTCTGCGCAGCGCGCTCCGCCCGGGCGACATCGGCCACCTTGTCGCAGCCCACGGCCGGATCTATGCGCGCGACTACGGCTGGAATGAGCAGTTCGAAGGCTATGTCGCGGCCGGGTTGGCTCACTTTGTCGCCGACTTCGACCCGGTGCGTGACCGGATCTGGCTGGCGGAAGACGCCGCGACCAGACTCTGCGGCAGTGTCGCCATCGTCCATCATGAGTCCGCGTCACAGCTCCGTTGGTTTCTGGTTGACCCGGCTGTGCGGGGACGGGGTCTCGGTCGTCGTCTGATCGACGAGGCGGTGGCATTCTGGCGCGCGGGGCCGACCGATCATGTCTTTCTCTGGACCGTCTCGGCACTCGACGCGGCGGCGCGGCACTATCGTCGCGCGGGATTCAGCCTGACGGAGAGCATCACCACCGCGCGATGGGGCACAACGGTCACCGAGCAGCGCTACGTTCTCAGCCGCTG
>CBFGTB010000094.1:0-8723 GCA_965651715.1 uncultured Gemmatimonadales bacterium | reverse complement strand
CGCACCACGTTGCCGCCCAGTGGCAGCGGCAGGCCGGTGTCGGCCAGCCACCACTCTCCCATGTCGGCCCAGAGGTGCAGCCCATCGTCGACATAGGTGAGCTGTCCTTCGTGGATGATCAGTCCCAAATCCACATCACCCTGATGGACCGCGGCCTCGATCTGGTCGAAGGGCACGAATACCGCCTCAAAATCCGGCTGCCAGAGTTGCAGTGCCAGGTAGGCGGTGGTGTAGCGGCCCGGCACCGCGATGCGCTTGCCGCGGGCGGCGGCGCGGTTCGCTGCGGAACCGGTGACGCGATCGGCTGGCGGTGCCGTGGTGCCCACCAGGCGGGGGCCGTAGCCATCGCCCATCGACGAGCCGCTGCCCAGCAAGGCGTACTGATCGGCGAGGTAGGCGTAGGCGTGAATCGACACCGCCGACACATCGAGTTCGCCGCGGCGGGCGCGCTGATTGAGCGACTCGATGTCCTGCAATTCATGCTCATAGCGCAGTGTGCCGGTGTCGATCTTGCCTTCGGCCAGGGCGTAGAACATGAAGGCATCGTCGGAGTCGGGCGAATGGGCGACATGAATGGTGCGGGACATCAGGGCATCTCCGACTGCTGGTGAAAGTCATCGAGCAGGCGCCGATGGGCGGCATACTCGGGTCGATCTGTCGCGATTTCGGTGCTCCAGGCCCGGTCGAAGTCGGCCTTGGCCTGGTGCCAGGCGGCGGGGTCGCGATTGAGCGTCGCGATCTGCGCGGTGAGATAGTGGCCCAGCAGGTTGTCGGGCGATTCGAGCAGCAACGAATCGAGCTGGACCTGGGCGGAACTGACCTGGCCCACCTGGGTGCGCAGCAGCGCGATGTGGAAACGGGCATCGCTGGTGCGGTCGCCCGGCAGCAGCATATCAAACGCACCTTCGGCCATGGGATAGAACTGCACCACCTGGGCGCTGTCGCCCGCCTCGAACGCGGCTTGAATCCGGTCGGTGAGCCGGGTGAAGCGTTCACTGGGTGTGAGCGACCAGATGTCGGTGGTCGCGGCGGGGAGCGAGCCGTCGCTGGGGGGCGCCGCGGCGGGCGTCCGGCGGCCGCGATTGCCACCCAGATACCACACGACCGCCGCCACTGCCGCGACGATCAACAGACCGGCCAGTCCGACAAGGGCCGGATGCAGCGGTGGCTCGGTCGCGGCGACCGGAGTGGCCCGAGTCGCTGCCGGGCCGATCGGCGCACCGCAACTGCTGCAGAACCGGGCGCCGGGTGCCACCGGGACGCCGCAGCGGGGGCAGGGCGCCTCGACCAGCGGTGTGCCGCAGTGGCTGCAGAAGGTGCCCTGGGCGAGCTGGCCGCAGCCGGGGCAAGGATCGTGGGGCGTGCTCATGGCAGCTCCTGCTCGAACTGGCGCAGAATGGCGTCGTGATCGATGTACTCCTGGCGACCGGTTGCCATTTCGGCGTCGAAATGTGCAGCGAACGCGCTGTCGGCCCGGTGGCGTGCCGGGCCGTCCTGCTGATATTCTGCGACCATCGCGCGGAGGTACCAGCCCAGCAGGTGGTGAGGCTCTTCGCTCAGGATGGTGTCGGCTTCGGCCAACGTTGCCGCGAAGTTGCCCACCATCAGCTCGAGGTTGGCCATATGGTAGCGGGCGTCGATATCGCGGTCGCCGCTCAGCAGCATCTGGTAGGCCTGGCGGGCCATCGGCCAGAACTGGATCACCGTGGTGGTGTCGCCCTTTTCGGCGGCGCTGAGCACCCGGTCATCGAGTCGGTCGAAGCGTTCCCGCGGGGTCATGTTGCTGATGTCGGGTGGCATCCCGGCTCCGCCGGTGGGGGTGCCATTGCCGGCATTGGCCATGGCCACCGGAGTGGCGGCGCCGGCGCCGGCCAGCCGCAACACCAGCACGATCGCCAGAATCGAGAGTGCGCCGCCCACCAGCCAGGGGATCAGCGGTTCGGCCGGCCCGCGGGCCGGGGCGACCCGGGCGGCGCCGCACTGCGTGCATAAGCCATCCGTCGGCTCGAGCGGCGTGCCGCAGATCCGGCATCCCACCGCCGTGCGCGAGCCGCCGCAGGCGGGGCAGAAGTTGCCGCTGCCTGGTGTACCGCAGTGGGGGCAGGGTGTGGCGTCGGTCTCGGGCACGGCGTCTCCGGTGGCGGACTGGCCGGCCCCGTTGACCGGCGGTGGCACAATATATCCCGGCCGCGCTGGCGCCCGGCGCTCCGGCTGGCTACCGTTGGGGGGAGATCATGACCACACCACCGAGCGATACCATCGATCTGTCGAACGCTGCCCACATGGGTGACCTCGCGCGCGGGGGCACCACCTGGTCGGTGTATCTCGAGACCCGCCAGGACGGCCCGATCTCGGCGGGGCGGGTTCATTTCGTGGCCGGCGAGGTCCGTCGGTCATCGTCATGGATCTTCCGGGAATGGACAGCGCAGGACGTGCGAACCCGTTTCATGGAGTTCTCCGCCCTCGAGCTGTGGCGGTTGCTCGAATCGCTCAGCTAGCCTGAATGCGCCGTTTTTCGTTGCTGGCGGCTGCTGCGGCGCTGGGGGTTCTGCCATCGGCGGCGCTGGTGGGTCAGGCGGCACCGCGCATCGATCGGGTCGAGATCAATCGCTCCTCGGTGTTTGACGCCGAGGAGGCGAGCTTCTTCCTGCTCCGGGCCGTCAACGCGTTGCACATCACCACTCGCGAGTACGTCGTTCGGCGTGAGCTGTTGCTCGGCGCGGGCGATCCCTGGGATTCGGCCCGGGTGGCGGAATCGGCCCGCAATCTTCGCCGGCTGGGAGTCTTCAGCCGAGTCAGCATCGATTCGGTGCGGCGCGACAGCGGCCTTGTCATGCGGGTTGAGACCCGTGACGGCTGGAGCACCCGACCCGATTTCCGGTTCCGGTCCACCGGCGGTGAACTCGATTACACCCTGGCCCTGATCGAGGACAACCTGCTGGGCACCGCCAGTCAGGCCTCGGTGCTGTATCGCAGCAACCCGGACCGCACCACCACCGTGCTGGGATTTCGTCAGCCGCGGCTGGTTGCGGGACGGATCGGCCTCAATGCCCGCTGGGATCATCGCAGCGATGGCGAACGGGTGGCCGCCATCGTCAATCAGCCGTTTTTCCGGCTCGAGTCCCGCAACGCCTGGGGACTGACCGCCGAGTCGCGCGATGAACGGATCCTGCGGTTCGATCGCGGGATCGCGACTCCTGTCGATTCGGTGTTCCGGCGGGCCACCCTGCTGCGGGGGGAGCTGGCTCATGCCTTTCGGGCCGGCACCGACGGCTATCTGCGGGCCGGCATCACGGCGCAGGTGGGGCGGGACAATATCGTGGCCGGGGGGCCGTTCACGCCCCAGACCGGGATGGCGCGCACCAGTGGCGCGGTGGGCGGCTGGCTGGAGTGGCGACGGGCCCGATTCGAGACAGTCACCGGGTACAACTCGCAGGGGCGAGCCGAAGACATCGATGTCAGCGATGTTGTCCGACTGGGAGCGTGGCTGGCACCGGGGGGCTGGGGCTATCGTCAGGGCGGCATCGGTCCCGAGCTCGCGATCCAGACGGGGCGGGCGTTCCGGGGAGGCTTTGCGCGGGCCTCGCTGACCGGCAATGGCCTGTTCACCGGCGCCGGTCTCGACTCGGGCTCGGTGCAGGTCAGCGGGACTGTGGCATTGATGCCGGCGGCGCGGCATCTGCTGGTGCTGCACGGTGCAGTCGGCGCGATTGAGCTGCCGCTGCCGGGCGGCGAGTACGACCTGGGTCTCGGCGCGGGGCCGCGCGGCTTCAGGCAGCATGCCTTCACCGGCGATCGGATGATCTTCACCACCGCCGAGTATCGCTATGGGCTGGCGAATGACTTCCTCAAGGTTGCTGAAATCGGCCTGGCGGCCTTTGTGGATTACGGCGGGGCATGGTACAGTGGAGCGGCGCGGCGGACCGGGTGGGACGCGGGCATCGGGCTGCGGTTGGGCACATCGCGCGCGCCGGACCTCGAGGCCAACCGTCTCGATCTGGTCTATCGCGGCGGCAACGACAGGGAGGCGGCCGGATGGGTATTTGTCGTGGCGAAGGGATTCACCTTCGGGAGTGGTTTGCGCGGCGGTCAGTGAATCGCGCGCTGGGCTGGGCGGCGGTCGTACTGGTGGCGGCCTGTGGCGCGCCGGAGCAGCAGCTCTCGCCGTCGGGCTTCATCGGGGCCGAAGTCGTCACGCCGGTGGCCGTGCCCGAGGTCACCTTCACCGATCAGGATGGCAACCCCTATCCGCTCCGGGAGCGGATTGCGGGTCGGGTGGCGCTGATCTTCTTCGGCTACACCCACTGTCCCGACATCTGTCCGGTGCATCTGGCCAATCTGGCGGCCGTGCTCGACAAGTTGAGCGACGAGGTGCGGCGTGATGTGAGCGTGATCTTCATCACCACTGATCCGGCGCGGGACAGCCTGCCGCGGCTGCGAAGCTGGGTGCGCCAGTTCGATCGCAGCTTTGTGGGCCTGACCGGTTCCGATTCGTTGATCACCGCGACCGAGCTGGCCTTGCAGGTCGCGCCGTCGGTGGTCGACAGCAGTCGGGACGGGGCCTATGAGGTGGGGCATGCGGCTCAGGTGATTGCCGTCACCCGCGACGGCATGGCGCGGGTCCAGTATCCGTTCGGCACCCGGCAGCGCGATTGGGCCCACGACATTCCGCGTCTGGTTGCCTTCGGTGATTGAGGCGGTGCAGTGGTGGTGTTCGGCGACCGGGTTGCCGTGGACCTGGGCATGGCAGTGGTATCCGGGGGTCCACCTGTTCTTGCTGCTGGTGGCGGCGCTCTGGTGGGGATTGGGGCGCTGGCAGCGCTGGAGTCGGCGGCCCTGGGGCTGGTTTGCGGTGGGCTGGCTGGCGCTGCTGATCACGCTCGACTGGCCGGTGGGCAAGCTGGGGGCCGGCTATCTCGCCAGCGTTCACACCCTGCAATTTCTGCTGCTCACTCTGGTGGTGGGTCCCACCATGATCCGGGCCATTCCGCTGGAGGGCTGGCTGCGTCTGGCGCCGGAGGGCAGTGGCCTTCGGCGCCTGATGCGCTTTCAGAGCCATGCCTTGCCGGGATTGATCCTGTACAATGTGATAGTGGTCACGACCCACTTCCCGACCGTGGTGGATCGGGCGATGCAGACCCAGTGGGGATCATTCCTGATCGATGGCTCGTGGCTGCTGGCCGGGGTGATTCTGTGGTGGCCGATCCTGGCGCCGCGTCCGATGCGGACCTTGGGGATGTTCCAGAAGATGGGTTATCTCTTCGGGGCGACCCTGGTGCCGACCATCCCGGCGATGATGATGGTGTTCAGCAAGTGGCCGCTGTACGAATTGTATGAATTGGCGCCGCGGGTGGATGTGCGCTTCAGTGCCAATTCCGATATTCAACTGGCCGGTCTGGTGATGAAGGTGTTCGGTGACGTGCCGCTCTGGATTGCGACCGCTGTCGTCTTCTTCACCGAGTCGGCGGAGCGGAAGGCGGAAACCGATGGGGCATGAAGCGGAGCAGGTGACTGTGGTGTTGTCGGCCTCGGGGACGGAACCGAGTCGGGTGCCGGGGCGGCTGGTCCTGCTGGGGCCGGGGGCGCGGGCGCGTCGGGCGGCGACGGTGGTGCTGATTGCGATGGTGATGTCGGCGATGTTGATCCCGATTCCGATTGTGCATCTGATCGGCATTCCGCTGACCTTGTTCATCGGCATCGCGGTGGCGGTGCGGACCTCGCGGGCGGTGGCGCGGTTGGAGCCGACCCATTTGCCGTGTCCCAAGTGCGGCGCGCGCAACAACGTGGGGGGCGGTCTGGGGTATCGCAGTGCGACCGGGCCGATCGACCGGGCCTGCGAGAGCTGTCGGCGACCGTTGGAGCTGCGATTCGAGCGATGAGGGGGCGTGGGGCGAGGGAAGAGAGAAGAGAGAAGAGGGAAGAGGGAAGAGGGGGGCGGCACTTTCTCTGTCATCCCCAGCGGGGGCCGCGTCAGGGCGTGGGAGGTGCGGGCCGGCTGGACCGCGATGGTCACGTGGTGACTCACTACGGCAGCTACGATGCCGCCGACTACATCAATCAGACATTTCCGGGGAGTGATACCCCGATTCGGGGTCCGCAGTACTTCGGCTGGCGGCTGGGAGTCGCTGTCTCGCATGATCGGCTGGTGATTGGTGCCAGCATCGGGCGGCGACTGGTGGTGCTCAATCCGGTTGGCGACACCGTTGCCACACTCAACCTGACTACTGCGCGCCGCGCCGTCCCCGACTCGGCGCGGCAGGCCGTTGTCGCCGTTGCGCTGTCCCAGCACGCCGCTCCCAATGTGATCGCGGCCGAGCGGTTTGCCGATTCGTTGCCGTACTTTGGTCGAGTCGTCTTGGACCCGGCCGGCGGCGTGTGGGTGATCGACTATGGAGGTGAGTGGTGGACTCCTGATTCGGCGACGGTCTTCGGCCCCCGCGGCGTGCGGCGGGGTCGAGTGGCGTTGCCGGCGGGGATGGAGCCGGTGTGGTTCGGTGATTCGGTGGTCATTGGGGTGCGACGGACCGACGACGGTGTGCCGACGGTGGCGGGGTATCGGTGGGAGGGATGAGGAGGTCCGTTCGGGCGCTCTCAGGTTGAGAAATGGGTGCCGGTGAACGACGCGTCGCATCGTGCGCCGCTGTTCAGGTCGCGAAACCGATCGTTGCGGCGGCTTGTCGTTGGCGGTCGTCGAGGGTCAGAAATGTGATATTCGCGGGCGTATCCGCGAGGTAGAGCGCGACCGCCAGGTGCCAGCAATCGGCGCCGCGGAGGGGAGCGTGCCGCAGCACCAGATCGATTTCCCGGTGCAGCGGGCGATCGGGGATGATCCAGGAGATCGCCGCCGTGAGGGTGGGGTCGGGACTGGTGTTTTCGCGCCGAAAGGCGGCTCGCAGTTCGGCGTTCAGCAGGTCGCCAGCGGCGAGGATATCAAAGTCGGCCAATCGGTCGCGGACCCGATGAGCGGTGGGTTCACCGAACCCGATGGCGACCAACACCGAGGTGTCGACGTAAGCGACACGCATCAGTCGCGCTGGTCGAGGAAGTTCTGCAGCGCACCCGGCCGGATGGCGACGGGTCGGGGCCGCTGGCCGGGATCGTCGGCCGGAACCAGGGCGCCCTGGCTCACCAGTTCGGTAATGCGGCCCTCGATGTTGGCGGCGGACGGTGGGATGGGGCGGATTTCCGCGACCGGGGTTCCGTGCCAGGTGACCGTGACCGAACGGCCCTCGCGCACCTGTCGGATGATGGCAGAGAGCCGGGCTTTGGCCTCGTAGAGGGAGTATTGGTCGCGCATGGGGGGAATCTAGTCAGACTGGTCAGACCTGCCAGGTGGGTCAGATGGGTGTGGCGGCGGGACCGGCGGGATGTCTCGGATCGGGCGCGGGCTAAGATCAGGCGCCGATCACCTGCAGGGACATCATGCGGGCGTTCTGGGCGAGGCGGCGATCGCGCGTCAGCACCACAACCGGTTCCACCGGATCGTCGATCAATTCGGCGCTGGCGAGGTGGATGGCATCCCGGGTACGGACCGGCTCGACGGGAAACCGGCGCCCGGCGCGCGCGAGGATGGTGTCGCTGACGTCGAGGACCGTGCAGGCGTTCTCGAGTTGGGCAATGGTGGCCAGCGAACGACGCGCCGCATCCGGTGTGATCCGACCGCTGTGGAGTGCACCTTCCACGGCGCGGCGCGCCTCGGCCAGGGTGAGTGCTGACAGGCAGGTGTGGCGGGGATCGATGGACCGGATCACTTCGGCGTCGGATTCCAGCAGGCCGGCGAGCAGCGCACTCGACTCCAGGTAGACCCGCGGACGCGGGTCGGGAGCGGCGGAGCGGCGTTCGCGGACCACGCCAGCTCGTTTACGGCTCGCCACGGTCTTCGTCAAGCAAGTGCAGTGTGGTCCCGGGCGGGAGGCGGACCCCGGGCCAGCGAACCGCAGGCGACTCTGTGACCCGTGGGGGGTGCGCCAGGCCGGCCGCGATGAGCTGATCCAACCGGCTGCCGACTGGTGCGGCAACCGGCACCAGTTCGGCGATGGGCCGACCGTGATCGGTCACCGTGACCGATTCGCCGGTGAGTTCCACTTCGCGGAGGTAGTGGGAGAGCCGGTCGCGGAGTTCGCGGATGCCGACGGTGGCCATGGTCGCAATGTGGCGACATGTGGCGACATTGGCAAGATGGGGCGAGCTGACATCCGTCGGCCGCCGCCAAGGGCGGAATGTGAGTCGACGCGGTCTGGCCTCGTTTCTGCAGCCCACGCGGTGATCAGCTCGAATCATGATTGCATAACACATTGCTGCGCATAGTGTTGCGCTGGACGCCATGACGGTTCGTGTCCGGCGGCGTGCCGGTAATTGTCCCGATTCTTCGCATATAAAGGATCGGTGGGTGGTGGCGCGGTGGGGGAGCGTCGGGCTGTCACAGGGTGGGGGTAGGTTGGGGTGGGGTGATACGCCTTGAGGCGTGTGGAAGAGCACACAATAAGGAGATCGGCGAGCGGATGAGTGGATCGCGCGAGCAGGGGTTCAGGGTGGCGGTTGATGGCGATCAGCGGCTCAGTGATGGCGTGGAGCTTCTCCGCCGCTCACTGGGACTGGGTGCGAGCTACGGTCCCTTCCCATGGCAGGTCAGTCTTCTCAGCCGGCTGGTTAACGATCAGCCGGTGAACATCGTCGATGTTCCAACGGGGCTTGGTAAGACGGCTGTGATGAACATATGGCTC
>CBFGTB010000093.1:0-9066 GCA_965651715.1 uncultured Gemmatimonadales bacterium | reverse complement strand
GTCTTCCTGGCCGGGGCCTTCTTTGCTGCACTCTTCTTCGCCGACGACTTCTTCGCCGATGACTTCTTCGGCGCTGCCTTCTTCCGCGTCGCCGCCTTCTTCCGAGTCGGGCTGGCCTTCTTCGCTGCCGCCTTCTTCCTGCTCGCAGTCTTCGGCGTCGCAGTTCCGACCGACTTCCGGGTCGCGGCGGCCTTGGCCTTGGGTGCCGCCTTCTTACGTGACGTCTTGGCGGTGGTTGTCTTCGTCTTGGCTGACGCCGCCTTCCGGGTCGGTGCCTTCGCCGTGGCCGGGCTCGCCTTCACCGCGGGAGCGGCGGCCGGAGCGCTTGCAGTCGCCCGAGCTGTCGACTTTGCCTTGGTCGCTGACTTCGCCTTGGCGGCCTTGGACACCAGGCGCCGTCGCGGGATCGCGATCGGCTCGGGCGGACCGGCATCGACCGGCGCCTCGACCGGCCGCTTGCGCTCCTCAACCCGCGGCCGGGGCGGCCGGGGCCGACGCGGCGGCAGCTTGGGCGCCGGCCGCTTCTTCGGCTTGGGGGTAGGAACTGTCCCCGCTGCCGGCTCCGGGATATCGAAGACCGGCGGCTGAGCCGGTGGGGGGGCGACAGTGGGTTGACTGGTAAGCGGTCCACGGAAGTCCAGCAGCGATCCCTCGGGCATCGGAACTCCTCAGTGCGAGCGGTCGTTGACGGCGCGGAGTGCGCCGAATACGTGGCAGTGCGCTATTATATGTCGCGCACTTTACCCGCTTCTGCAAGGGACCCCGACGCGCATGCGCGCCCTCTGTCTCACCGCCACCGGCGGACCGCAGCACCTGGCTCTACTCAATCTGCCCGCGCCGGAGATCAGCCAGCCGGATCAGGTCCGCGTCGCCATTCACGCCGTCGCCCTCAACCACCTCGACCGCTGGGTTGCCCACGGGCTGCCGGCGGTCCCGATCGCCAGCTTCCCGTTTGTGGTCGGCACCGATGCGGCCGGGGTGGTGCTCGAGGTCGGCTCCGCCGTCAGTCGGGTCCGGCCCGGCGACCGGGTGGTGATCAATCCGGGCGTCTCCTGCCGAACCTGCGAGGCCTGTCGGGCCGGCGAAGAGCTGTTCTGCAAGCAGTTCGGCGTCCTGGGTGAGCACCATCCCGGCCTGGCAGCCGAAGAGGTGGTTCTGCCGGAGGGCAATCTCGTTCCGATCCGGGGCGACTGGACCTGGCCCGCGGCGGCGGCATTCCCGTTGACGACGCTCACCGCCTGGCGCATGCTCACCACCCGTGCGAAGCTGAGCGCCGGCGAGACCGCCCTGATCTGGGGGATCGGTGGCGGCGTCGCGCTTCAGGCCTTGCAGATCGTCAGCCATCTCGGCGGTCGGGCCATCGTGACATCGACCTCGGCCGCCAAGCGGGAACGAGCGCTGGAGCTGGGCGCCGAGCTGGCATTGGACAGTGGTCCCGACAGCGACATTGGCCGGATTCTCAAGAGCCATCTGGGCCACGGCGCCGACGTGGTGGTCGACTCGGTCGGCGCGCCGACCTGGCAGCGCTCACTCAAGGCACTGAGGCCGGGAGGGCGCCTGGTGACCTGCGGCGCCACGGCCGGCCCCGAGGTGGCACTCGATCTTCGGCGCCTGTTCTGGTTCCAGTGGTCACTGCTCGGCTCGACCATGGGCACCCGGCGGGAGTTTGCCGAAGTGGTCGGGATCGGGGACAGCGGCCGACTGCGGCCGGTGATCGATCGGGTCTTCCCCCTGGCCGAGGGGGAGGCTGCCTACCGCCGGTTGGCGGACGCGGCCCGGTTCGGCAAAGTGGTACTGGAGATCGGTCAGTGAATGAGATCCTGCTTCGGGTCCGCGATTCGGTCGAGCGGATTGCCGGCTTCCTCCCCGCCCTGCTGGGCGCGGGCATCATCTTCTTCGCCGGCTACTTTCTGGCGCGGGCGCTCGAGCGCTGGGTCGATGGCTGGCTCTCGCGGATGGACTTCAACCGGATGGCCGAAGCCGGCGGCCTGCGCGACGCTGTCGATCGGACCGGTGCCCATCTCGACCCGGTCCATATCGTCGGCAAGCTGGCCTTCTGGCTGGTGATGCTGCTGGTGATCATGCTGGCGTCGGCGGCCCTGGGCCTCGAAAGCATCAATCAGCTCTTCGGCGTGATGCTCTCGTTCATTCCCAGCCTGATCACCGCCATCGTCGTGATCGTGCTCGGCATGGTCATCGGCGAATTCCTGCGCGGTCTGATTCTGCTCTCCGCCGGATCGGTCGAAGGCGTCCCGCTGCTGGCCCGGATCACCAAGGGCACAGTGATTCTGATCGCGGTCTTCATGGCGCTGGAGCAGGTGGGCGTCGCCCAGGAAATCGTGGTGGCCGGCTTCACCCTGGTCCTCGGCGCGCTGGCTCTGGCCTTCGGTCTCGCCTTCGGTCTGGGCAACGCCACCCTCGCCGGTGAAGTGGTGCGACGCTGGTACGAACACCGCCGCGGCTCCGCCGATCCCGGCGAGCCGCGAGCGTAGCGCGACCGACTATCGCACCTTCGCCTGCTCCGGAATCCTGAACCGCAGCAGTCGCACCCCTTCGGGGTTCTCCTCGCCCATCAGAATCTCGTCGCGGGTGACATCCAGCGCCACGCCGTAGCTGGCGACCGAGATGCTCAGCACCCAGCCGGTGCTGTCCGCCACCTGGAAGGTGCGGACCGAATCCAGGGCCGGCGCGCTGTCGAACAGCCAGACCCGACCGTCGCCGGGGGCGAATGCTCGTTCGAACGGCGGTTTGACCAGTGCGAACGGCACGATGGCGGCATCGGGCCGATTGGCCTCGGGGTAGCGGCGGATATAGATCTGCCGGTCCATCTCGCTGATCGGCAGAATCGGATCGGGCAGCGGTTCGGTGTGGATCGGCGCGCCGCCCTTCGGCGGATACCAGAACACCTGATTCTGATTGTTGCGGGCCAGCCAGAGCGTCCCATCGGGCAGTACGCCCCAGCGATCATGACCTGTCAGCGCTCGGGTTTCGAGTCGCATCCGGCCGCCCCGATTCACTTCGACCACCTCGGGCGGTGCCAGCCGGACCAGGGTATCGAACCGGGTCAGATAGGGATCGGCGCGCACCACGGCGCCGCTGTCGCGGACTCCCATGCCATCGGGTCCGGCCGGGGCGGCCAATGAGAAGTACCACTGCCCTGCGGCATCGCGGGCGCGCGGGAAGGCACCGTGCAGCGCGTCGGGAGTCGGGATCGCATCGACCCGGCGGCCGTCGCGGGTCCAGGCCGTGACGCGCCGCAGCGCCCAATCGCCGACATAGATGGTATCGGCATTGCCGAACAGCATCGCCGCGCCCGGCACCTCGTCGGCGGTGATTCCGGGGTAGCGGGCCACGGTTCCGGCGCCGAAATCGGCCCGCAGCACCGTGCCTTCTTCGATGCCCAACAGCGCCCATTGCTGGTCGGGTTGAGCCACGGCGTGGGCGACGTTGACCACCGGAGCCATCAGGGTATCGCCGATCGGTTCGGCGACGTAGGTCGGCGGGGGCGGGCTGGGGGCCGCCTGGCAGGCAGCGCCCAGCAGCAGCAGCGGCAACAGACGGGATGATGACATCTCATCAATCTACAGCCGGGTCGGCGGCCGCGTCACCGCGATGGTGAAGAATCTTTCATCGACGCTTCAGCGAGACGTCATCATGGCGCGGTGATCTTGCGTTCGCAGGATTACTCAGACCAGGAGATCACGTGTCATCTGCACCGTTTGATGGACCGCTCACCCGTCGTCACTTCCTGCGCCGCGGCACGGTCGCCGCCGTCGGCGTCCCTGTCGCCCTGAGCGGCCTGGCCGCCGCCTGCGGCCCCCGCCGCGAGGATGCCCCTGCCGCCGCCGCTCCCCCCGCCGAGACCCCGCCGATGACCGCAGCCGACAGCGCCCAGGCCATTCGGGCTCGGGCCGACGCCATGGATGCTCACCACGAAGCCGGCATCAAGAGCTTCCCCGCCAAAACCGGCAGCATGGGGAACCAGCCGCTGACACCGCGGGTCGAGAACGGCGTCAAGGTGTTCGACCTCACCTGCCGGGAAATCAAGTGGGAAACCAAGCCGGGGAAGTTTGTCACCGCCTGGGCCTACAACGACCAGGTTCCCGGGCCGCAGATTCACGCCCGGGAGGGCGAGCGGGTGCGGGTGGTGGTGCACAACCAGCTCCCGGCCTCCACCGCGGTCCACTTTCATGGCCTCGAGATTCCCAACGATCAGGATGGCGTGCCGTTCATGACGCAGCCGCCGATCAAGCCGGGCGAGAGCTACACCTATGAGTTCACGGTGCCCAACTCCGGCTCCCACATGTATCACTCGCACCATGACTCCGCCAACCAGGTCGCCAAGGGCCTGCTGGGCGCCTTCATCGTCGCGCCGCGGGACGCCGCCCAGGAGCCCAAGGTCGCACTCGATTATGTCATGATCCTGAACGATGGGGCCCACGGTTTCACGCTCAACGGCAAGGACTTCCCCGCCACTGAGCCGCTGATCTGTGAGCGCAATGATCTGATCCGGATCCGCTTCATGAACGAGGGGATGATGATCCATCCCATGCACCTGCACGGCATGCACATGACGGTGATTGCCAAGGACGGCTGGCCGCTGCCGATGCCGTTCCGCTGCGACACTCTCAACATCGCCCCGGGAGAGCGCTGGGACGTGCTAGTCAAGGCCAACAACCCCGGCACCTGGGCCTTCCACTGTCACATCCTGACTCATGCCGAAGCGGCCGACGGCATGTTCGGCATGGTGACAGCGCTGATTGTGAAGTAGCGCTCAGCTCGCCAGGCGATAGCCCACGCCGCGCACAGTCTGGAGCTGGTCGGCAAGGCCGGCCCGCTCCAGCTTGCGGCGCAGGTGCCCCACATGCACGTCCACCACGTTGCTCTCGGGGTCGAAGTGCATCTCCCACACCTTCTCCAGCAGTGTGGTGCGGCGCACCACGCTGCCGTGATTGAGCGCCAGCAATTCGAGAATCTGGAACTCCTTGCGGGTCAGATCGAGTGTGGTGTCATTGACTGTTGCGGTGTGGCTCAACCGATCCACCACCAGTGGGCCCACCGTCAGGCGGGTCGCCCCCGGCGTGGTGGTCCGTCGTCCCAGGGCGCGGATCCGGGCCAGCAGTTCGGCGAACTTGAACGGCTTGGCCAGATAATCGTCGGCCCCGGCATCGAGACCGCGCACGATATCCTCGGTGGTATCGCGCGACGTCAGCATCAGAATCGGCGTCATCCGCCCTTCGCGGCGCAGCTCGATCGCCACCTGGAAACCATTCTTCCGTGGCAGCACGATATCGAGCAGGATGACATCGTAATCGCCGAGGTGTGCCATCAGCGTGGCCTCTTCGCCGTCGCGGGCGATATCGACCACATGGCCCTCCTCGACCAGGCCCAGCTCGATGAAACCTGCCACTTTGCGATCGTCTTCGACCACCAGGATCTTCATCCCGACGCCTCGCGCGCCTGGGGCAGTGACAGCCGGAACGACCCGCCCTGGCCGGGGCGATGAATGGCAATCAGCTCGCCACCCATCAACCGGGCCAACCGGCGCGACAGCGGCAGGCCGAGCCCGACGCCGCGGCTCTCTTCGGCGGGCGACGTGGTGTAGACATCGAAGATGCTCTCCACCATATCCGCCGGAATCCCGGGGCCGTTGTCGGTCACCATCAGCAGCACCTGATCGCCGGCGGCTGTGCCGCGCACCTCGACCTCACCGTCGACTGGCGCATGACGCACCGCGTTGGCCAGCACATTGATCAGGATCTGTTCCAGCCGTGCGGTATCGGTATCGACAAGGGGCAGGTCGTGAGCCACATTGGCGCGGGCGCGCACCTGTTTGGCGGCCGCGGTGGGCGCCACGCGGGCCAGGGCGCGGGCCACCACCGGCGCCACCGCCACGGTGCGGCGGCGCAACTGGAGCCGGTCCTCATCGAGCCGACTCAGATCGAGCAGATCGTTGACCAGCATGACAGTGCTGTCGGCTGCTTCGAGCACCTCGGTCGCGGCGCGACTGGGCGTCGGCCCACTGCTGCGCACCAGCAGTTCGGCCCAGCCGTGGACCGCCGTGAGGGCATTGCGCAGCTCGTGATTCACCATCGCGAAAAAGCGCTCGCGGGCGCGTTGCAGGTGTTGCACTTCGGCAAGCAGCCGAGCGCTCTCCTCGTGAAGTCGGGCATTCTCCACCGCCGCCGACGCCTGGGCGGCCAGCAGCAACGCCACCCGTTCATCGTCGTCGGTGAACTCGGTCGCGCCGATTTTCTCGGTCAGGTAGAGATTGCCGAACACGCCGCGGCGGCCCACGATCGGCACGCCGAGGAATGACGTCATCGGCGGGTGGTGGGGTGGGAAGCCGAAGGAATCGGGGTGGCGGGTCAGGTCGGGCAGCCGGATCACCCGTTGTTCGCGGATCACCAGGCCGAGGATGCCGTGGCCGCTGGGGGGCGGCCCGATCGCCGCTCGTTCGGCTTCGCTGATCCCCGCCGTCACGAACCGCTCGACCACGCGCTGATCGGGCGCCATCACTGCCAGTGCCGCGTAGCGGGCTCCGATGATCTCGGCTGCGAGCTGGACCACCCGATCGAGCACCCCATCGAGCGACAGCTCGGTGGTGAGCAGGGTTCCGGCCGTGACCAGCCGTTCGAGTCGTTCGGTGGGCGTCGTCATATCACATCCCGAGCGAAGCGAAGGGAGCCCCCGCCGCATGCATCGGAACTCCGTCCAGAGGCGCCGGCCGGAATCGAACCGGCGAGTGGAGGTTTTGCAGACCTCTGCCTTACCACTTGGCTACGGCGCCATGCCGGGGGATTCTAGCGGGGGGGCGTCCCGGGGACAATTCGGCGGGCGCTAGGGCGTGCCGCGGCGGATCACCCGCCACAGTGCGCCCGAGGCGAGCAGGTAGGCGATGGTCCCCGTCAGGCCGACGGTCAGCGTCCAGAGCGACGGTGGTTGTTGTCGAAGATCGTAGCCGACCGTCAGCAGCCACAGCAGCACGACGGGGATCAGAGTGCCGACCACCTCGCCCCGGCTGAGTGGTGGCGCGGCCTGGCCGGACAGTGATCGGACCACGACGCGCGCGGTGCCCAGCAGGAGTGCTGCCACCGCCACCTGCACCGGCGTCACGGCTTCGTGGCGCCAGGATACCAGGCCCGCCAGCACCGCGCCAAACACGGCACTCGACAGCAGCAGACGGCCGACGAGGGCGCGATTCATGGCCCCAGCAGCTCGCCCACCGGCTTGAGCGGCTCGACCCGATCGAGCATCACCTTGAGGCAGGCGGTGAGGGGCACGGCCAGGATCGCGCCGGTCACGCCCCAGAGCCAGCCCCAGAACAGCAGTCCGCCGAAGATCGCCACCGGATTGAGCGGCAGTCGACGTCCCAGCAGCATGGGCGTGACGACGTTCCCTTCGACCAGGTTGAGGGCGAAGAACGCGCCGGCGGCGAGGAAGGCGCGACTGGACTCATCGAACGACACCAGGCCGGCCAGCAGGATCACCGCGATGGTGATCAGCGCGCCGAGGTAGGGAATGAAGTTGAGCACGCCGGCGACCACGCCCCAGAGGGCCGGATTGGGCAGCCCGATCAGTTGCATCAGGCCCCAGGTGATCACACCGACGCCGACATTGATCGACGTGCTCACCGTCAGGTAGCGCGACATCTGCTGCTGGATCTCGGCGATGGCCTCGGTCACCGAGGCGCGTTCGGCCTCGGGGAGCAGGGTATCGAACTTATCGCGGAAGCGCGACGCCGTGGCCAGCAGGAAGTAACTCAGGAAGATCACGGTCATCAGGGCGCCGGCGAGCGCGGCCGTGGTTCCCGACAGCTTCTGGAACAGCCCGCCCGGCGCGGCCTGGGCGGTGGAGCGGGTGGTCGTGCCACCGGTGCCGCTCTGGGCCACTTCCTCAACCTTCTTGGCCGTCTCCTGGAGCTGGGCGATCGGTCGGGTGAGCTTGCGGATCTTGCGTTCGGCTGTCGACAGGGTCTTGGGGGCATCGGCCAGCCAGGTGGTGGCGGGTCCGGCCAGCATGGCCACCGTGGTTCCGGCTGTGCCGATCACCGCCAGCATCACCAGGGCCGCCGCCAGGGCCTGGGGTACCCGGTGGCGGGCCAGCCAGGCCACGGCGGGGGCCAGCAGCAGGGCCAGCAGGGCAGCCAGCAGAACGGGGAGGATCAGCGAGCTGGCGATCCGGAGGGCGGCCACCAGGGCGAGCAGGAACAGTCCAATGGTGGCCCAGCGGCCGGTGAGGATGGGCATCGGGGTGAAGCGCGGCGGCGAGCTGTTCACGGTCCGGCTCCAGGCGGGAGATGGTGAAGGATAGCGCCGGAGGGGGGGGGGGTGCACGGAGCTGTCAGCACGACGCCCAAGTGCTACCGCGGCCTAAGGATCTTCCCCATCTGGTACTGGAACAAGGCGGAAGGAATGCAGGGCAACCCACGGTTCCGGCTCATCAGCCGTAGCCAGCGCCTGGTTGCCAGATAGGGCCAGAAACTCTGGAAGGTCGTATTGTTGGCCGAGTTCCGCCCCGTTCCGAACGTCGATGATTCTGGTGTCAACCGCCGTTTGTCCGACCATCTCCTTGCCATCGCCTGTGCTCCACCGTTCAAAGATCAGCAGTTGAAGCACCGCGAGAGAATCGTTCAATCGATTGAAGCGTCCGATCGTGGTTGAACGATTTTCGGGAGCTGGAGCCGTCGTATGGCGCACAACGCCCTCCCCTATCTCCACAATCTCAGAGGGGAGATACCCAGCAACACCAACCCTCCAAAGGAGTTTTCCCGTGGCATCGATCGCTATGACATCACCTGTTCCAGCCGCCACAAGTATTGTGCCCTTCGCGCTGTCGCAAAGCAGCCTGCCTGTCGTAACCGCATAATTGAGCCGATGTGATCCGGGCACCAGAGGCGGGAGAGATGACTCCATCAGGTTGCCCTCAGCGTCAATGCGATGTAGGAGCCGTTGGTTGAGCGGGCGGTACTCTAACGTGGCAAAGCCGCTCTTGTATGCGCAGGATGTATACGGCTCACCGGCCATCGAATATGCGGCCTGGTAGGACAACTCCCCCTCAGTGAAG
>CBFGTB010000092.1:0-9082 GCA_965651715.1 uncultured Gemmatimonadales bacterium | reverse complement strand
CCAACTCATTGGTGCGGCGCGCCTGCGCCCCCACTCCTCGGTGGTCGGCTTTGGCCAGGGCGTGGTCTATGTCGCCCGCCAGGATCCTCGCGACGACCTGCGCTACCTTGAGACCTATCGCCTGCCCTGAGGCTCCTCAGGGCAGTGTGTCGCTGGTCAGCCAGGTGTGTTCAAGATCGATCAGGGCCGCCTGGCTCGCGGGTCCGAGATCGCGGCAGCGTCCCGCCAGTTGGACCACCCGGCCACGCCCCCCCGCCCGGCCGATTGCTGCCGCGAGTGCCCCACCAAAGTCCACCGGCGCCGGTTGATCGTCGCTGTCGTTCAGAATCAGCGTCGGCGCGGCCTCGGCCCCCAGCCCGACCAGGGGGCTGCTGGCTTGCCACAGCGCCGGTGCCATCTGAAAGGGCCGAGCTGCGTACCACTCACTCCACAGCGGCTCATCGTAGCCGTCTCCGCCGCTCAGCCAGCCGCTGCCGGGACAGCGGGCAATCACCCGGCGCACCCGCCGATCCGATCGTGCCAACGCCACGGCGCTCACCGCACCCGCGCCGGTACCCACCGCGGCGATGCGGGTGGTATCCACAAGGCCGCGGGCGATGACGTCGTCGACTGCCTGCGAAATGTCGGCAACATCCTGTCCGGGCCAACTGCGGTCGAGTCCGTTGACCAGATCAAAGCCGTAGCCGGTGGACCCGCGGGGATTGACCCGGAGCACCAGCGCACCCGCCGCCGCATGAGCCAGAGCCCACGGCGCGTAGCCGGCACCGGCCATGGCATGGGGGCCACCATGAATGTCGATCAACAGGGGAGCCTTCTGCCCCAGCACGAATCCCGGGGGTCGGTGAAGCCATGCGTCGATAATCGTGCCGTCGCTCGCCCGCACCTCGAACTGCTCCAGCTCGCCGACATCTCCTGGCGGATCGGGGTCCACAACCGATTCCAGCCGGGCCGGTGCCCCGGCGGCGATCCGGACCAGCGCGCCCGCCGATGTCGGTGTGGTACGGATCGCCAGCACCTCATTGCGACGCGGACTCACACTCATCAACCGCAGCAGATGCTGTCCGGCCGTCTCCTCCTGGGCTCGGGCGCTCGCCACATCGATCCGGTGCAGGTTGCGCACACCGCGATCCTCGCTGGCGAACCAGATCGACTTGCTGTCCGGACTCCAGCCCAGGTCGGCCACATCGCGATCCAGCCCCACTGTCAAACGCTTCAATCCGCTGCCATCGGGGCGGACCACCATCAACTCAGTTGCGCTCCATGGCCCGCGCGGCACCGGTTGGCCGCTGAAGGCGATCCAGCGGTGGTCAGGCGACACCACCGGAGCGACCCATCGTCCGCCGGTGCCGATCAGATCGCGGCGCTGACCGTGGATCACATCCACAAGGTGAAGCGTCGCGCCGGCGAAGGGCTCGCCGGCCCCGCGCACCCGGGCCGAGAGGACCACTGTCGAATCATCGAGCCAATCGAACGGGACCTGGTCGGGTTGCTCCGGCCAGGCGCTGCCGAGCAGGACATCGGCGTCGGTCACTCGCCGCACCTCGCCGGAGGCGAGCGACACCACGAAGAGCGCCTGCCGTCCCGACGCATCCCGCGCGAGGTATTGCCGCGCCACCGCCGCAGCCGGTGACCCATCGGCGCTGAAGGCGATCTCGCTCCCGCTGGGGGAGAAGCGAAAGGCCCTCACGCCTCCCGCCACCGCCGTCACCACTCGATCACTCTCGCCGCCGATCGGGCGAAGCGCGATCTGGGCGGCGCCATCGACAGTCACCAGTCGCGCCAGCGTCGTACCGTCAGGCGAAAACGCCACAGCGCGGCCGGCGCCGATCGGGCGTGGCGGTCCGCCGTCGCGTGGCACCACAAAGACCTGATTGCGGAACTCGTCGCGGACCCGATCGGCGCTGCGGAGCGTATAGCCGATCAGCTCGCCGTCGGCCGACCAATCAGCATCGCGCACGCGGTGGCGCGCGGTAAAGTCGACAGGCTGTTGCGCCGCGAGCGGGGCGGCGCTCAGACCGGCGGCCACGGCCACAGCCCACGCCCTCATGGCGCGAGACCGCGGTGGCGCAGTTCCTGATGGACTCGGGCAATCACCATCTCCACTCCAATCCGATTGTATCCGCCCTCGGGAATGATCACGTCGGCGTACCGTTTGGAGGGTTCGACGAATTCCAGGTGCATCGGTCGCACGGTGGTGAGGTACTGCTGGATCACATCGTCCAGCTCGCGCCCCCGCTGCTCGATATCGCGCCGCAACCGCCGAATGAACCGAATATCGTCGGCGACATCGACGAAGATCTTGACATCGAACAACTCACGGAGCTGCGGCTCGACAAACAGCAGGATCCCGTCGACCAGAATCACCGGAGCAGGGTCGACCCGCACCGTCGCGGTCGTCCGGGTGTGGCGGGTGAAGTCGTACTGGGGCTTCTCGATGGACCTGCCGGCCACCAGAGCGCGCAGATGATCGATCAGCAGCGCATTGTCGAGGGCATCGGGATGGTCAAAGTTGACCTCGCGACGCTCAGCCAGACTCAGATGTCCCAGGTCGGCGTAGTAGGAATCCTGATCGACAAGGACCGCCGCGACCCCGGCGGCCTCAAGGATGGCCCGGGCGACAGTCGTCTTGCCTGACCCCGACCCGCCCACCACACCGATCATCAGTGGACGGGTCACGAGTGCCCTGCCCCGCGACAGCGGGCCGGAGGCCGACCGGGTCGCAACCAGCACATCATATCTGAATCTCGCGCTCCCCCGTTAGCTGTAACTCTCCATCGGCGGACAGGTGCAGATCAGGTGACGATCGCCGTACGCCTGGTCGATCCGCCCCACGGTCGGCCAGCTCTTCCGCAGGCGCACCGCCGCCGTCGGGAATGCCGCCCGTTCGCGACTGTAGGGACGAGTCCACTCGTCGACGGCAATCTGCTCCATGGTATGCGGCGCCCCGGTGAGCAGATTGGCATCGCGCGACGCGGCGCCCCGCTCGATCTCGGCGATCTCCTCACGAATCGCGATCATCGCCTCCACGAACCGATCCAGCTCCTCCCGCGGTTCGGATTCGGTGGGCTCGATCATCAATGTCCCCGCCACCGGGAACGACACCGTGGGCGGATGGAAGCCGAAGTCGATCAACCGCTTGGCGATATCCTCGACCTCGACGCCACTGCTCTGCTTGAAGCCGCGGGTATCGAGGATGCATTCATGAGCCACCAGACCGCGCGGCCCGGTATAGAGCACGTCATAACTGCCCTGCAAGCGACGCGCGAGATAGTTCGCTGCCAGAATCGCGATCCGGGTGGCCTCGGTCAGACCCTCGCCGCCCATCAGGCGGATGTAGACCCAGGAAATCGGCAGAATGCTGGCGCTGCCCCAGGGCGCTGCCGAAATGGTACCCGCCGACGCCGGATGGTCCAGCGGGACCACCGGATGATCGGGCAGGTGATCGACCAGGTGCGCGGCGACGCCGATCGGCCCCATCCCCGGTCCGCCGCCGCCGTGAGGGATGCAGAAGGTCTTGTGCAGATTGAGATGGCAGACATCGGCTCCGAAGTCGCCCGGCCGACACAGCCCCACCTGGGCATTCATGTTGGCGCCGTCGAGATAGACCTGACCGCCGTGGGCGTGCACCACCTCGCAGATTTCGCGGATCGAGGCCTCGAACACCCCGTGAGTGGAGGGATAGGTCACCATCAGCGCCGCCAGCGAAGCGGCATGCTGTTCGGCCTTGGCCCGCAAGTCGGTTACGTCGATGTTGCCGTCGGCGTCGGCGGCCACCGGCACCACCCGCATCCCGGCCATCACCGCGCTCGCCGGATTTGTTCCGTGGGCGCTGGTCGGAATCAGGCAGACATTGCGATCGGGTTCACCGCGCGACTGGTGGTACGCCCGAATGGTCATCAGGCCGGCAAACTCACCCTGCGAGCCGGCATTCGGCTGGAGCGAGACCGCGCTGAACCCGGTGATCTCCGCCAGCCACGCTTCCAACTGGCTGAACATCTCAGTGTATCCGGCCGCCTGATCCCGGGGCACAAAGGGATGCAGCCCCGCAAATCCCGGCCAGGTGATCGGAATCATCTCGGCTGTGGCGTTGAGCTTCATGGTACAACTGCCCAGCGGAATCATCGCCGCGGTGAGCGACAGATCGCGCGACTCCAACGTCCGGAGATAGCGCAGCATCGCCGTCTCACTGCGATGGGCGTGGAACACGGTATGAGTCAGGAAATCGCTCTCCCGGCGGAACGCCGCTGCGACAGCGGCGTCGACACCGGATGGTGCCGCCGTCACCCCGAAGCAGGCCAACACCTCGTTCACATCGGTCGCGGTGGTCGTCTCATCGAACGCGATAGCAATCCGATCAGCCGCCAGCCGCAGCAGGTTGATCTCCCGCTCCCGCGCTGCCGTCATCACCGCGTCGGCGCGTCCGGGAGCGAGGCTGACGCTGACGGTATCGAAGAAGTCGGCATGATCGACAGCCAGGCCACCGGCAGAGAGCCCCGCCGCCAGCGCGCGGGCGTGGCCGTGGACTCGACGGGCGATCCGGCGCAATCCGTCGGGCCCGTGATACACCGCGTACATCGCCGCGATCACAGCCAGCAGCACCTGGGCGGTGCACACGTTACTTGTCGCCTTGTCGCGGCGGATATGCTGCTCCCGCGTCTGCAGCGCCATGCGCAGCGCCGGACGGCCATCGACATCCTTCGACACGCCGATGATCCGACCCGGCAGATGTCGCTTGTAGCGATCTGAAGTGGCCAGGAAGGCCGCATGGGGGCCGCCGTAGCCCATCGGCACGCCGAAGCGCTGCGAGCTGCCCACGGCAATATCAGCCCCCCATTCGCCCGGCGGCGTGATCAGCGTCAGCGCCAACAGATCGGTGGCCGCCGTCACCAGCGCCTTGGCCGCGTGAGCCCGTTCGGCCAGCCCACTGAAATCGCGCAGCGCCCCATCGGTGGCCGGATACTGCACCAGACATCCCACAGTTACCCGACCGTCGGCCGTCGGCGTGAAATCGAAGTCGGCCGGATCGGCCACCACTACCTCGATGCCGCGGGCCGCCGCCCGGGTCGTCACCACCGCAATCGTCTGGGGATGACACCGGTCATCCACCAGATAGCGCGCTCCACCGCTGTGGGGAACCACAGCCAGGGTCAGTGCCATCGCTTCGGCGGCGGCCGTGGCCTCGTCCAACAGCGAGGCATTGGCCACCGGCAATGCCGTCAGGTCACTCACCACAGTCTGGAAGGTCAGCAGCGCCTCGAGACGCCCCTGGGCGATCTCGGGCTGATAGGGCGTATAGGCGGTGTACCAACCGGGATTCTCGAGCACATTGCGCTGAATCACGGGCGGCGTAATGGTGCCGTAGTAGCCCCGACCGATGTAGGACCGAAACACCCGGTTGCGACCGGCCAGCTCGGCCAGCTCCGCCAGCACCGCCGCCTCGCTCTCGCCGGCCGCGATATTCAGCGGTTCGGTCCGCCGGATCGATGCCGGCACCACATCGGCGATGAATGTCTCGAGATCGTCATACCCCACCGTGGCCAACATCTCGGCGATATCGTTGGGGCGCGGACCGATGTGACGCTGCACAAACTCACGACTGGGCTGCATGAATCGCACACCTGCGAAACGGGTTCCTGAACGGCGGCGGGGCCCCGGAGGGCCCCACCGACACTACACACATGCGCGGTGGGGTCAGGCCGCGTCGATCATCGCCTGATAGGCGGCGGCGTCTTTGAGACCCTCGAGTTCGCCGGCATCGCTGACTGTGATGGTGATCAACCAGCCGGCGCCGTGCGGATCGGCCGCGACAGTCTCGGGCGCGTCGGTCAGACTGTCATTGCGCCCGGTCACGGTCCCCGAGGCCGGCGCGAACAGTTCCGACACCGCCTTGACCGACTCGATCACCCCGAAGGGCTGCCCGGCGACCACCGCCGTGCCGACCTCCGGCAGTTCCACGAACACGATATCCCCCACCTGCTCAGCGGCGTAGGCGGTGATACCGATCGTGGCGGTGTCGCCGTCGACGAGAATCCACTCGTGCTCGTCGGAGTATTTGCGATCTGCGGGATAAGCCACGGTGCGCTCCTCGGTCAGCGGGACCTGGTGTAGAACGGCAGCGGGACGACCACGGCAGGGACTCGCTCGGCGCGGATCCCCACCTCGAGCGCCGTACCGGGTGCCGCCTGATCGGGCGGCACGAAGGCCATGGCAATCGGGTGTCCCAGGGTCGGGGACAGCGTGCCGCTGGTAATGCGGCCCGTCGCCCCGGCGGCGGCCGGAAGATAGACGGGATAGCCGGTCCGGGCGATCCCTCGCCCGGTGAGGCGCAGACCAACCAACTGCTTCGCGACGGCGGCCTGAGCCCGCTCCAATGCGGCTCGGCCGGCAAAATCGCTTTCCTTATCGAACTTGACCACGCGGCCGAGCCCCGCTTCGAAGGGCGTGATGTCGCGCCCCAGCTCCTGGCCGTAGAGCGGCATCCCGGCCTCGAGCCGCAGGGTATCGCGCGCGCCGAGCCCGGCCGGCAGCAGTCCGGACGCGGCGCCGGCGGCGAGCAGTCGGTCCCAGACCGGCTCGGCATCGTTCCACGCCAGGTAGATCTCGAAGCCGTCTTCGCCGGTATACCCGGTGCGGGCGACCCAGGCGGGGAGCCCACAGACCCGGGCGCTGACGATGGCGTAGTACTTGAGTGGGGTCAGATCGACATCGGTCTCCGCCTGGAGCAGCTCGCGCGACGCCGGCCCCTGGATCGCCACTAAAGCGGTCCGGAGCGAGGCGTCGTCGAGTGTGGCGTCGGCCGTGCCGAGCCGGTCGGCCAGGGTCGCCGCCACGGCCTCGCGATTCGAGGCATTGGCCACGATCAGAAACTCGGTCTCCCCGGTGCGGTAGACAATCAGATCGTCGATCACCGCGCCATCGTCGTCGCAGATCATGGCGTAGTGCGCCCGTCCCACAGTCAGCCGGGAGGGGGCCGTCACCAGGGCCCGATCGAGCACCGCGGCGGCGGCTGGGCCGCGCAGCCAGAGTTCTCCCATATGGGACAGATCGAACAGACCGGCCGCCGTCCGCACAGCGGTGTGTTCGGGGACAATTCCGCTGTACTGCACCGGCATATCCCAACCGGCGAAGGGAATCATCCGGGCGCCGAGACTGCGGTGGCGGGCATCGAGCGGTGTCTGGTGCATGGCACGGTCCAGATCGAGAGCGAAGCTGCCCTCGCAAGGGTTAAGGAGGCCGGGCCACCATGTCCCGGGCGGTGAATCGGCCCGCAAGGTATCCTCTCACCGGGGGCGGGGCCAGCGGAGCGCGGAGGCTACTCCGCCATGCGGCCATCGCGGAGGCGAATCATCCGGCCGGCCCGGGCGGCGAACCGGGGCTCGTGGGTCACCAGACAGACTGTGGTGCCGTCGCGATGCAGGTCGTCGATCAATGCCATCACCTGCTCGCCGTTGGCCGAATCGAGGCTGCCGGTGGGTTCATCGGCCAGCAGAATCCGTGGCCGCCCCACGATCGCCCGTGCTACCGCAACGCGCTGCTGTTGCCCGCCCGACAGATCGCGGGGATAGGCGCCGTGTCGCGCCGCCATGCCGACCCGCTCGAGCGCCGTCTCGACCGGCTCGCGCAGCGTGGCGGGTGATAGGCCGCGATACTCCAGCGGCAGGGCCACATTCTGGTACACCGTAAGATCGGGAATCAAATGAAATGATTGGAAAATGAAGCCGATATGCTGGTTGCGAAGCCGACCGCACGCCCGGCGATCAGTGAGATCGAGTCCCGTGCCATCAAATCGGTAGCTGCCCTTCGTCGGCGGGTCCAGCAAGCCCATGATTGCCAACAGCGTTGTCTTGCCGCATCCTGAGGGTCCGACAATGGCGAGGTACTCGCCACGACCAATATCGAGATCGATGCCGTCGAGTGCGCTGATGCGCTCATCGTATGATTTGGCGATGTTGCGCAATGAAATCAGCGGTACGTCACTCGGCACGCAGCACCTCCGCAGGATGAGTCGAGAAGACCGGAATGATCGCCACTCCCGCGGCACCTGCGGCGACGGCGAGCAGGGCGAGGGCGGCTCCCCACCAAGCGACGGCCGCCGCCGCCCACGCCGACGGATCATTGACAGCGAGCAGAATCGCCACAGCAGTGAACGGCAGACTGATCGCGATCCCGATCAGACACAATCGCAAACTCCGACCAACCAGCAACCGGATCAGCGACGCCTGGCTCGCGCCCAGAACCAGTCGAACCGCCAACTCGCGCCACCGGGCCGCCACTGCCACGCTGGTCACTGCCGTCACGCCAGCGGCAGCGAGGAGTGCGACCAGCGCCGCCACCGCGATCACAAACGTCGCGATCCAGAGCTGATCTGCCGCGGCGGCGGCCCGCTGATCACGGACGGTGCTGACAGTTCGCATCAGCTCCGGTACGCGCTCCCGCAGGAGACGTTCAACCACAGGGGCCACGGTCGCTGCTGGGGTCGTGGTCTGAATCAGATAGCGATCGGCAGTACGCGCCCGCACCGGCGTGAACAGGATGTCCGGCGCGTCAGCGCCCTCGATCGCCTTCAGGCCGTTCATCGAGATCACTCCCATGATCCGGGCGCTGTCGACGCGTTCCCCGCCGATTCCACTGAGACCAATCTTTCGATCAATCGGATCCACATCGCCGAATAGATCATGGGCCAGTCGGTCACTCACGACGATGGGAATGACAGCATCGGCCGAGTCCGGCCATGCCTGGGCCTCGCGACCGCGGCTCAGCGGTTGACCGATCGTGGCCAGGAACCCCGGACCGATCGTCCGGCCCACCACGTCGCGGGAGCGTTCGCCCACGCTGACGTGGCCACTTCGCCGTTCACTCCGGTCCGGCACCACCCGGCCAATCTCGGGACGGCGGGCAAGCGAATCGAGAGCCTGGTCGAGCCGGTCAGCCGTCGTTCGCCACCCGGTGCCGGCACCTGCCCATCCCACAGAGACAATGAGAAGGCGATCCTTCAGCTCATCGGCGACCGGGTCCGATGAGAGGGACAGCACTCCGACACGCCCCAGAAGTACTGCCGCAAAGAAAATCGGCATGGTCAGCG
>CBFGTB010000091.1:0-9114 GCA_965651715.1 uncultured Gemmatimonadales bacterium | reverse complement strand
CAGTTCGCGTCCGCGCGCGCCACGCCCGCAGCGCGGGAATCGAAGTGAGGACGTCCATCAGTCAGTCGAACGAGTGTGCCGCATCGGGATACTGCCCGGCACGCACATCGGTCACGTAGGCCCGCGCCGCGGCGGTCACCTGCTCTGCCAGTTCTGCGTAGCGACGCAGGAACTTGGGCTGGAATCCGGGATTGAGGCCCAGCATATCGTGGAGTACCAACACCTGCCCGTCGCAGCCCGGTCCGGACCCGATGCCGATGGTCGGCACTGTCAGCCCGGCGCTGATCTCGCGCGCCAACTGCTGGGGCAACAGTTCCAGGACGACCGCACTGACCCCAGCCTGCTCCAGAGCCGTCGCATCACGGCGGAGTTGCTCGGCGCTCCCCGCGTCGCGGCCCTGGACGCGATTTCCCCCCAAGGCATGAATCGACTGCGGTGTCAAACCCAGATGTCCGACCACCGGAATTCCGCGGTCGACCAGGGCGGCGATCGTCGGGACCATCGCCATGCCGCCCTCCAGCTTGACCGCATCGCATTCGGTCTCCGCCATGACACGCACCGCACTACGAATGGCATCCTCGACCGACACCTGATAGCTGCCGAAGGGAAGATCCACCACGACCAGGGCACGCTCGGTGCCGCGCCGCACACTGGCACCGTGGTAGATCATCTGTTCGAGCGTGGCGGTGAGCGTCGAGCGGCGCCCCGCTACCCCCTCATTCACCGAATCGCCGACCAGCAGCAGATCGACCCCGCTGGCATCGAGCAAACCGGCAAACAGGGCATCGTAGCAGGTGAGCATGGTCAGCCGTTCCCCCTGGCTCTTGCGACGCGCCAGGCCCGGCATCGACAACCGTCCCTCAGCCATGGGCTACCTCATCGAGTGCGGCAAGTTGCTGCTGCCAGAACCATCGGTCGGCCAGACCGGGGTGAGGAAGGCGCAAAGTCGCCGCGTCGCTGGTCATGTCTCCGAAACGCACAATGTCCAGATCAAGTTCGCGGGAGGCCCATCGCTCGCGATGACGTCGTCCGGCCCGGCGCTCGATCTGCTGACAGACCGCCAGCAATTCGGTGGCCGGAATAGTGACCTCCAGGTGCACCATCGCGTTGAGATACTCCGGTTGATCTCGCCCGCCGAGCGGCGCCGTGGCCATCGGCGGCGTCACAGCCACCACTCGGACGCCGGCCGTCAGCGCCAGGGCATCGACGGCGAAGCGCAGCGCCGCTTCCCGATCACCCAGGTTGCTGCCCAACGCCACGAAGGCGTCGACCGGTGCGGTGGCGGGAGCCGTCATGCCTGATCAATCGCGCCACGCAGCGCGCCCAGCAGTTCGTCGAGCGCCGCCACGCCGCCGACCCGCAGCGCCTCGACCGCCGCGCTGCCGACAACCACCCCGTCGGCGAGTCGAGCCACGTGGGCGGCCTGATCCGGGGTGGAAATCCCGAACCCAACCGCCAGCGGCAGCGGGCTGACCTGCCGAACCGCCGCAATCTGACCGGCCAGCCCCTGATCGAGTTCACGTGAGACGCCGGTCACGCCGAGCCGGGCTACCAGGTAGAGGAATCCTTCGGCTTCGGCGACGATGGCATTGAGCCGTTCGCCGTGACTGGTCGGCGCCACCAGGCGGATCCTGTCGAGTTGTGACCGACGGATCCGCTGCTCGATATCGGCATCGCCGCCGGTCGGCAGATCGGTCACCAGCAGTCCGGCGATCCCGATCGCTTCGGCTCGGGTGATCAACCTGTCGATACCGTAGCGCAGCAGCGGATTGAGGTAGGAGAACAGCACCACCGGGATGGTCAGTTCCGCCGCCTCGATCATCGTCAGGGTGCGCTCCAGCGTGGTCCCCTGCTCCAGCGCAACGAAACTCGAGCGCTGAATGGTCGGCCCATCGGCCACCGGCTCGCTGAACGGGACCCCCACCTCGAGGATGTCGGCATGGCGCGCGGCTGTGCGCAGCGCTGCCACGGCGGTAGCCTCGTCGGGGTAGCCGGCGGTCAGATAGGGAATCAATGCCGTCCGTCCGGACGCCGCCAAGGCGCTCCAGGTCCGGGCCAGACGGGAATCAGACGAAGTAATCACTGACGACAAGACCATAGCGATCGGGTGTAGTCACCTTGACGATTGTTCGGGCATAGAGCCCGTCGGGCGTTTGCTGACCCAGGTCGACCAACTCACCCGGCGGGGAGAGCCGGGTGCCCTGGTCGTCGAGCGCGATCCGGACCACCGGGCGGTGCAACTGCGTGCTGTCGCTCCCGGGACCCGCCACGATCGCCACCTCAAAGGTATCCAGAATCACCGCCGTTCCCACCGGATAGATGCCGAGCAGGTTGATCAGCGCCTTGACCAGCACCGGATCGTAGCCGCGCTGCGGGTTGCGCCACATTTCGCGCAGGACCTGGGCCGGCTCCCAGGGATCGTCCTGATAGGCGCGCCGGGTGGTGGCGGCGTCGTAGCCATCGGCCACCGCGATCAGGCGCGAGTAGAATCCCAGACGCCGAGGGCGCACCGGTCGCGGGTAGCCGGTCAGGTCAACCTTCATGTGGTGTTCATGCGCGGCCAGGATGGCGCGGTAGGGCAACTCTTCGCCATCGCGCATTTGGAACAATGTCAGAGTGCCGAGCCACGGGTGCGCCTGCATCCGCCGCCACTCGGTTTCCTCCAGGGCGGTCGTCTTGTTGAGAATCTCGTGTTCGACTCGCGCCTTGCCGATGTCATGCAGCAGTGCCGCCAGACCGAGATCGTACAACTGCCGCCGTTCGAGACCCAGGCGTCGACCCAAGGCGACAGCGAAAATGCAGACGTTGACCGAATGGGTGAAGGTGTACTCGTCGTAGTCCCGCAGCGTGGTCAGCCCGGTGATCGACAACTCATTCTCCAGCACCTGATCGACGAGCAACTGCACCGCACGCTTGAGCCGGCGGGTGTTGGGCGCACGCCCCATCCGCACGCCGTTGACCACCTCGCGTGCCGCCGAGACGCCGTGCGCGTAGGTGCGCTTGGCCCGGGCGAGAGCTTCATCCTCCCCGTCGCTCCGCGCGTCGGTGTCGCCGCCGACGTCGATCTCGATATTCGCGATATCGGCCCGGGCCCGCCGCGCACTCAACTGTTCGAAACGATCGACCGGCAGATCACTGCTCGGCAGCTCATGCAGGAGTGACAGAAAGGCCTGCCATTCGCGGCGGGTCACCCCGTCGGAAATCCGCAGCACTCCGACACCGCTGTCGCGCAGCATGGTGACCAGGCCGCTGAAGGCGGCAAAGTTGTCGAGCCCGAGCCGGAGCCGGGTCTGGTTGATGAAGATGAATTCGCCCGAGAGGCGAATCTCAATCACCCCCTCGAGCTCGAGCATCGTCGCGGTATGGCCAACTAACTCATCGAGGGCCCGTTGCACCGCCACGTTCTCGACCGGGTAGAGGCGCAGGCCGCGCGCGGTGCCATGGATCGAGAGCAGCAGGGCGCGCCCGGCCTGTCGGACCATCGCGTCGTCGCGGGTCTCGCTCATGCCGGCCACTCGCGCAGCACCGCGTTCGCGGCGGAACGCACCACCGCATCGCGGTCGCGGGAAAAACGGTCCACCACCACCCGTGCCTCGATGGTGGCGATCCGGGCGAGGCCATAAATCGCACAGGCCCGTAACTCGGCTGGCGCGGTGCGACGGAAGAATCCACGCGGCTCGAGAATGCTTTGCAGCCGCGGCAGGGCGTCGCTGCCGGCCATGGTCGCGTACGCCTCGAACAGCAGCCGCCGCTCGCTTCGCTCCAGCACAACATCGCTGTCACCGAACAGCATCTGCTCGATCTGCGCCTGGGCCCGTGGGCTGCCGCCGCGTTGCACGATCGCCTCCAAGGCCATCTGCCGCACGGTACGGTCGCGATCGCCCACGGCCTCCTCCAGCGCCGTGACGGCGGAAGGCGTAGCCAACGCGGCAAGGGCCTGCACCGCCGCGAGTCGCACCGGCTCCGCGCCGTCGCGCCGCAGCGACACAACCCGCGGCACTCGAGGTACGAGGCCGAGGCGCGCGCCGGTGCGCAACGCCGCATCGCGGGCGTCATCCGGGCCGTTGTCGAGCACCGCGTCGAGACCAGCCGGTTCCGCCCGCACCAGATCATCGACACTGCTGGCGAGCAGCCGACGCACTCCCGCATCCAGCGTGCGCCCCAAATAGCTCAGGACGGTCGGAAGCGCGCTCGGCTTGAGTTCACGAATGACCGCGCCAACATCGCCGTCGCCCTCCCGCACGCCATGATCCTCCAGCACCCGCAACAACTGGGCGAGAATGTCCGGCGCGGAGAGTCGCTCCTCGAATGACAGAATCGCATCGTGCAATTCCTGATCGAGTCCCGGCAAACGGGCGTTGATGACCCGCAGCTCGCGAATGATGTGCGCGACTGCGCCGAAGCCGCCGGTGGCGAGCTGCGCCGGCAGAATCTGTTCGAGCAGTTGGACCACTTCGCGCCGCACCGACGGATCGGGCACCGTCTCCAGCACATCGAGCAGGGCGTCAATCGCCGCGCCCCGAATATCGCGCCGGTACTCATCGGCCAGCTCGGTGCGAATGAAGCGGATCTCGGCATCATCGAGGAAGTACGGGGTCGAGTCCTCCTCGTCGACGCTGACCAGGCCGCTGTCGCCTCCCTGCTGGGCCGCGACCACTTCGTTCCGCGCGGCACCGGGCGGCGGTGCCTCGCGCAGCGGCGTCTCCTGGAGGAATTCAATGCCGTCGCCCAGCGCCTCGACAAAGGCGTAGCTGATCAGATCGAATTCCTGCTCCCACAGCAGCGTCAGCAGATCGTCAGAGGCATCGCTCGGCAATCGCCGGGCGCGGTTGACCACCTCCAGAAAGCGCACGATTTCGTCGCTTTCGACCCCGGGCGTGAGCGTCAGCCGACGCAGTCCATCGGTGTAGAGCTGCCAGACCAGCCCCTCGCCTCGATTGCCCGAGGCGACCACCGACTCGCCTTCCCATGTTACGTCGCTGTCCTGAATATCGAGCACCAGCCGACTTGTCACCTCCCAGACCGGAGCGAAGGCGGCAGCCAGTTGATCGACGGCCCGCTGATACACCGGATTGTTCGGCAAATACATCTGCAGGGCGCGACTGCCCTTATCCAATGCGCGCAGCAGGTCGCTCACAACTGTCACGTCGTGCGACCGCGACTCGCTCGGCGCTGCCATCACGCCGGTGCGGCTCCGCCGTCCAGCGCGGCGACATGCGCCACGTCCTTGTCGCCCCGTCCGCTGAGGCAGAGCAGGATCAGATCCTGTGGGTCCCCCGCCGGGCGCGATTCCAGCAACCAGCCGATTGCGTGCGATGTCTCCAGCGCGGGAATGATGCCTTCGAGCCGGGAGAATTCACGAAAGGCCGCCACGGCCGTGGCATCGTCGACCGCAGCGTACTGCACCCGGCCGAGGTCGTGCAGCCAGGCATGTTCCGGCCCCACGCCGGGATAGTCGAGGCCGGCAGAAATCGAATGCGCCGGCGCCACCTGGCCGTCGGCGTCCTGCAGCAAATAGCTCAAGGCGCCATGCAGCACGCCGGGGCTGCCCCGGGTCAGAGTCGCGCTGTGCCGGTCAGTATCAAGGCCCTGCCCCGCGGCCTCGACGCCGACCAGGGCCACATCGCTGTCATCCCGGAATGCCGCGAAGATCCCCATCGCATTGGATCCACCACCCACGCAGGCCACCACCTGAGTCGGCAGCCGACCGTGCGATGCCAGGACCTGTTCGCGGGCCTCACGTCCGATGACCGACTGGAAGTCACGCACCATCCGAGGGAACGGATCGGGACCCACCACCGAGCCGATGATGTAATGAGTGGTCGGCACGTGGGTGACCCAGTCGCGCAGTGCCTCGTTGGTGGCGTCCTTGAGCGTGCGGGTGCCCGATTCGACCGGGACCACTGTCGCGCCGAGCAACTCCATGCGATAGACATTCAGTGCCTGGCGCCGCACATCTTCGGCACCCATATAGATCACACACTCGAGTCCAAAGCGGGCGCAGATCGTCGCCGTCGCCACCCCATGCTGCCCGGCGCCGGTCTCGGCGATAATCCGGTGCTTCCCCATCCGCCGGGCCAGCAGGGCCTGCCCGATGGTGTTGTTGATCTTGTGCGCGCCGGTGTGATTGAGGTCTTCGCGCTTGAGCAACACCTCTGCGCCGACCATTTCGCTGAACCGGGGAGCCGGCGACAGCAGCGACGGCCGACCGACGATCTCGCGCAGCAGGGTGGCGTATTCCTGCCAGAAGGCCGGATCAGCCCGGACGCCATCATAGAGCCGGGCGAGGTCCTCAACTGCCGCCACCAGCGTTTCAGGGACGTAGCGACCGCCATAGCGGCCGAATCGGCCCGCCTCGGCAACCTCAATCGGGGGAACGAGCATTGCGAACCGCCTCCAGAAAACGCGCCAGACGCGACGGGTCCTTGCGTCCCGGCGCCGATTCCACGCCGGAACTTACATCCACCAGGTCCGGCCCGACACGCCGAATCGCCTCGGCCACAGTGTTCGGATCCAGCCCTCCGGCCAGCGCCATCCGACCCTGAGGGATCACCCGACGTGCCCGAATCGCCGCGTCGCGATCGAGCCGCAGCCCCAGACCGCCCGACCGGCCCGCCCGGCGGGGCTCCACCAATACCACATCGGCATGCGCCACCTGCGACTGCACTTCCTGCTCGACAGCCGCCCCGTCGTCGAGTGCCACGCTGCGCCAGAGCACCAGGCCCGCCGCCACCAGATCCGCCGCCAACGCGTCGGGGGCGCGACCATGGAGTTGCAGCCCCGTCACGCCGGTCGCCGCCACCAGCTCACGCAGCACCTCGGCGGCATCGGGCCGCACCACCGCCAGCACCGGGACCCCGCCCGCCGCTGCAACAATCTCCCGAATCACCCCGAATTCGACATGACGCGGCCCGCCCGCGCGGATCACTCCCAGCCACGCCGCCCCATGGCGCACCGCCAGGGCGGCATCCTCGGGCGAGGTCAGGCCGCAGATCTTGGCGCTAACGGCCACGCCGCACCACCGAGCTGAGCGATCGGGTCAGCGCCAGCGGATCAACGGCCGCCGCCAGCGCCCCGCCGATCAGCACAGCATCGGCGCCCGCCGCCGCCGCGCGCTCCACGTCGGAGCTGTCGGCCATGCCGCTTTCGGCCACGGCAACCAGCTCGGCGGGAAGGGTCGAAATCAGTTCAAGTGATGCGGGAACGTCAATGCGGAAGTCGTTGAGATTACGGGCGTTTACGCCGACCACGCCAGCGCCGGCGTCCACCGCGATGGCCAGTTCACGGGCATCGTGTGCCTCCACCAGAGCGTCGAGGTGCCAGCTCCGGGCCGACTCCAACAACTGGCGCACTCGAGCGGGCTCCAGTGCCGCCACGATCAGCAACACGGCCGACGCGCCGGTCGCGGCGGCTTCGACGATCTGGATCTCATCGACAATGAAATCCTTGCGCAACCGGGGCAGATCCACCGCGCGGGCCACGGCCTCGAGATCGGCGATCGCCCCGCCGAAGTGGGGCCCCTCGGTCAGGACCGACACCGCGCTCGCCCCGCCGTCGGCGTACTGCCGCGCCTGCGCCACCGGATCCAGCGCCGCGTTGATCGTCCCGGCACTGGGCGAGCGGCGTTTGATCTCGGCAATGACCGCCACCCGGTCGCGCCGCAGCGCCGAGGCAAAGCCCGGCGCCCGCACCCGATCGGCAGCCCGGCGCTCGAGTTGGTCGCGCCGCTGACGCAGCTCGGGCAGGCCGCGCCGGGTCTCCGCCAGGATGGCGTCGAGAATGGCGGGCTTGTTGTTCGGCGTCCCTTCGGGTATCATCACTTTCGGGTTCTCTTCGCTGAATCGGAGGAAACGTGCCGCTCACGCGCAAGCAACGAGAAATTCTCGACTATCTGAGCCAGAGCATCAAGCAGCAGGGGTACGCGCCGTCGTTCGAGGAGATTGCCGAGCGGTTCGGATATCAATCGCTGGCGACGGTGCATGAACACCTGACAAATCTGGAGCGCAAAGGCTACATCCATCGCTCGTATAATGAGAGTCGATCGATCGAAGTCCTGCCCGAGCGCGGCAGTATTGGCGCCACCGAGATTCCGTTGTTGGGAGCCGTCGCCGCCGGCCTGCCGATCGAATCGGTGCTGGGTGGCGAAGTGGTGGCGGTTCCCGATCAGATGCTGCCGCGACGGGGCCCGAACTACGCCTTGCGGGTGCGGGGCGATTCGATGATCGACGAACAGATCAGCGATGGTGATCTGGTGGTCGTCAACGGTCGTCAGACCGCCGACAACGGCGAGATGGTCATCGCGCTGGTCCACGGCAGTGAGGCCACAGTCAAGCGGTTTTATCGCGAGCCCGGTGGCTGGATCCGGTTGCAACCGGCCAATGTCACCATGGCACCGCTGCGCTTCCAGGAGAGCGATGTCCTGATCCAGGGCGTGGTGGTCGGGGTCATTCGGAAGTTCTGAGCGGTGCCGCGCGACGCAGGCGCGCCAGGCAGGCCGCCGCCCCGCCCTGATCCAACGCCGCCGTGGCGACGGCAACTGCCTCACCGAAGTCCGCGACGGTGCCGGAGACCTCGATCGCTGCGGCGGCGTTGAGCAGCACGGTGGCCCGAAGCGCCGGTGCCGCTGCGTCGGGCGCATTGAACAGCGCTGCGATCAGGTCGGCATTCTCTGCCGGATCGCCCCCCGCCGTACCGCTCATGTCGGGCGTCGCGAGACCCCAGTCGGCCGGATCGATCATCCGTTCGACGATCTGCCCCTGGCGCACTTCCCAGATCCGACTGCGTCCCACTGAGGCCAGTTCATCGACCCCGATCTCGCCGTGCACCACCAGCGCATGCTCGGTCGCCAGGGCGCGAACCTTGCGGATGACGGCTTCGAGGACGTCCTCGGTGCCGATGCCGTTTTTGGCGCTCGCCAGCACGGCCTCGGCGGAATCCAGGCCGATGACGTCCTCGATCTGCTGCCGGGCGTCGTCGATATCGGCGGCGGGGAGGTCGATTTTATTGATGACCGGGATGATTTCGAGATCCTGTTCGACGGCCTTATACGCGTTGGCGAGGGTCTGCGCCTCCACGCCCTGGGCGGCGTCGACGAGGAGCAGGGCGCCTTCGCAG
>CBFGTB010000090.1:0-9183 GCA_965651715.1 uncultured Gemmatimonadales bacterium | reverse complement strand
GTGAGCGGCAGCGCCAGCCCGCGCCCCGAGACTCTGACAGCGCTGTTCTTTTCAGCGCTGCGGCGTCATGGCAATCGCCCCGCAGCAATCCGCTGGAAGAGTGATGGACGCTGGGTCGGGATCTCCCACGATCAGCTCCGCGATCGGGTCTTCCATCTGGCTGTCGGCTTCGGCCGACTCGGTCTGTCGGCCGGCGACCGGGTCGCCCTGCTGGCCGAGAATCGGCTGGAATGGGCGCTGACCGACTACGCCTGCCTGACCACCGGTCTCATCGATGTTCCCATCTACCCCTCACTGCCCGCTCATCAGATCGGCTACATCCTGCGTGATGCAGGTGCCAGGCTGGCCTGCTGTTCCACCGCTGAGCAATTGGCCAAGTTGCTCAGCATTCGCGACAGCCTTCCCGATCTTGAACAGATCATCGTTTTCGATGACGTGCCGCGCCCCGCCGACGTCCGCCATATCGGCGATGTTGAACGCGACGGCGCTGAGACCGCGGCCGACGCCGCAGCCTGGGAACGCGGCGCCCTGGCGGTGTCGCCCGATGATGTCGCCACGCTGATCTACACCTCGGGCACCACCGGGGATCCCAAGGGGGTGATGCTGTCGCATGGTAACATCGCCAGCAATGTGGTGGCGGCCCTCGACGTGCTCGACCTGTATCCGGGCGACTGTCTCTCGTTTCTGCCGCTGTCGCACATTTTCGAGCGGATGGTGGGGCACTACACCATGCTGCACGGTGGCGTGATCATCAACTACGCCACCAGCCATGAGACGCTGACCGCCGAAATGCCCGAGGTGCGTCCCACCATCATGGCGAGCGTGCCGCGGATGTATGAGAAGATTTATGCTCGGGTGGCCGAAACCGCCGGGCGCGGTCGGATCTCCGGCCGGATCTTCCGCTGGGCCGAGCGCGTGGGCGGCCGGGTGGTGGACCACCGGCTGAGCGGATCACCGCTGCCGCTGTCGCTCCGGCTCAGCTACCGGGTGGCCGACCGGCTGGTGTTCCGGCGGATCCGGCAGGCCACCGGGGGCCGACTGCGCTTCTGTGTGTCGGGAGGCGCCCCGCTCAACGCCGACATCTCGCGCTTCTTCCTCGCCGCCGGGATGCCCTGCCTCGAAGGCTACGGCCTCACCGAGACGTCGCCGGTGATCACGGTGAACCGGCTGGAGCGGATCAAGCCCGGCACAGTGGGCCCGCCTCTGCCGGGTGTCGAGGTCAGGATTGCCGACGACGGGGAAATCCTCACTCGCGGCCCCCACGTGATGAAGGGCTACTTTGGCAATGCCGAGGCCACCCGCGAGGCGATCGACAGCGAGGGCTGGTTCCATACCGGCGACATCGGTGAACTCGACGACGATGGCTATCTGAAGATCACTGATCGCAAGAAGGACTTGATCGTCACGGCGGGCGGTAAGAACATTGCCCCCCAGCCGATCGAGTCGCTGCTCAAGGGCCATCAGTTTTTCGCAAACGCCGTCATGCTCGGCGACAAGCGGCGCTTCCCGATCATGCTGCTGGTGCCCGACTTCGCTGCACTGCGCCGCTGGGCCGGCACTCACGGCATCGGCGACAGTGACCCCGCCGTGCTGGTCGCCCGTCCCGACGTGCAGGACATGCTCGCCCGCGAAGCGCGCAAGGCATTTCGGAACCTGGCGCATTATGAGATGCCGAAGAAGTTCCTGGTGCTGCCGCGCGACTTTTCGATCGAGTCGGGCGAACTGACCCCCAAGCTGTCGATTCGGCGGCGGGTGGTTGAACAACATTGGCGTGACGCGATCGACGCCCTGTACGTCGAGGAATCTCCCCCGCCGACCTAACGACCGGCCGCCACCACCCACGCCACCGGGCTCTCCGCCAGCAGCTCGTATCCCCCAGCCGGCGGCAGGGGCGGCTCACCCGCCGCACGCAGACCGGGCAGCACGCTGGCAATCATCGCCTCGGTCGGCAGACCGGTCCCGGTCGCCACAACCACGCCCCGCAGGGCGCGGTGTTTGAGGGGCCATCTCGCGGCCCGGATCACGCTGAGGGACTCGCTGCTCACAACGGTGTCGGGCGGGTTGACAGCCACCAGGCCAACCCCCGGCAGCAGCCGCGCCATCTCCTCACCCAGCAGGGCGGCGCGGCCCACCAGCGCCAGCCAGCCGCCGGGGCCCTCCAGGCCGAGCAGAGTGCGCGCCGTGGCGGCATCGAACGACATTGCTCCGCTCACAACCGCCGGCGGCGTCCCCAATATCGGCACCTCGTCGGTCCAGTCCGTCGTCCAGCCGCACACCGGGCACCCCAGGTGGCCGGCGACCACCCGGCGGCCGTTCATCTCGTCGCTCAGCAGCACCAGAAACGCCTCGTCGTGATCGGCGGGGCAGCGCAGGTGGTCGGTCAGTTCAATGTGCATTCAGGGTCGGAACTCCACCCACGACATCACGCCGGGAGCGATGGTGACGCGCCGTTCGATCCAGCGACTGCCGATCCGGGCGCGCAGGGTGTAGGTCCCGGGCGGCACATCGGTGATGGCGAAGTTCTCGCCGTACATCGGCGAGGGATGATTGCGCGGTCCGTAGGTCTCGATGAAGGCGAGCGGCGTCTCGCGCGGCCATTTCTTCAGCAGGCCATAAATCCGGGCGCCCGCGACCGGCGCTCCGGTGGCATCAACCACGCGACCGGCCAGCAGTCCCGTTCCGGGCATCGGCTCGATCCACAGCTCGGGATTGGTGGTATAGGGCGGGAAACGCTGCTCGGGATCGACGATCAGTCCGACCGAATCGACCGGTGCCGCGTGCACCTCGAGGTGAACATGGTCATTGGTGGCGCGACCGGTGTGGCCCACTGCGGCGATCACATCGCCGCGCCTGACGCTGTCGCCCAGCGCGACCCGCAGCACCGAATTGTGGTAGTACACCGAGAAGATGAACAGGGAGTCCCCGCCGATCAGCCGCGGCGAGGCATGACGGATCGCGACGGTCAGCGCGCCCCGTTCTGCGGGACCGCTCCACACCACCTCGCCGTCGCCGATGGCGTGAACGGGCGTGCCATCGGGATTGTTGAATTCGACACCCTGATGCGGCTGGAAATTGCCGCCCATGGTCGATCCCCAGCGATAGGTCTGATCAATGTAGGGATTGGCGTCAGGTGCAATCGGCCGCCCGAACTCCGGCGTCCAGGTCGGCATGACCCGGCGGAGCGAATCGACAAGCGACGGCGACACCGGTTGATCTCGGATCACCTGAGCTGCCGGTGCCGGAATCGGCGATCCGTAGGGCCGATGGCCGGCCAGGAGAGCGGCGAGGTCGAGCAGTTGACCGTGGACATTCGGACCACTGGGCAGCGTCCTCACCAACACGCCGTGCCCCATCCGGCTCAGTTCCAGCACGTATTCGTTGTCGAGCGCCACAACTGCGGTGTCCGCCGGTCCCCGGGCCGGCGGTCCGACCCCATCGATGACAGCCATCCAGTGCTCGCCATCGTCATGGGTAATCTGGAGCCCGTCGGCGGTACCGATCACCGTGGTATCGCCGATGGTGAGAATGCCGTTTGGTGTGACGTACTGCCACTCCGGACCGAGCTGGTCATAGGTCCAGTTGCGCCAGGTCGCCCCATTGTCGCGCGACAGCCCCCAGCCATTGCCGATGGTGCCGACCCAGACCTGCTGCTGCGGCCCAAAGGCGATCGCATGCACAAAATTCCAGGAGAGCGCCCGCGCGCCGGTATCACTGCTGATCCGCCGCCACCGGCCGGCTCGGCCGGCAGGATGGACAAGAATGCCATGACCGTAAGTCCCGACCCAGATCTCGCCGTTGGGGCGAGTGGCGCGGGTCAGCTCGATCACCGGCCAGCCACCGAGCTGCTCGGGGACGCGTTGCGCACCGCCGGGGACAACGCCGACCGCCCCGCTCAGCAGAACCAGGCCGACCGCACAATTGACGAGGCCATTCATGTGCTCACCTCACCGTGATGGACCACTGCGCCAGGCATCGGAACATGATCGACATCGCATCGAACGGGGCCGCCGCATGGGGCGATATCCCTTCGCAATAATACCACCATGCCTCGACCCGCCTTGAGGATGCCGAGCTGACGGCATAGTGTTAGCTGTCATCATCGATCCCACCCGATTCGACGCGATCATCAGCGCAGCCTTCGCGAGGCAGCATGAGACGTGATTTTCAACTGTGCCGTGAGGGCCTCAGCCGAGGCGTTGCGGTCGCCGCGCTCCACCGCGTCCGCCAGATGGTCGACCAGATCAGTGGCCAGACCGTGGCCCGACTCGAAGCCGTGCTGAGCCCGCTGCAACGGGAACGGCTCCGACTGCTGTTGATCAAGCACGGCGATCGGTGAGTGGCTACGCCGGTCCCAGGCGAATCGACTCGACATGACAACGGGCCGGCCGGGTGATCGCCCAGCACACCGCGTCGGCCACATCGCCCGGACGCAGCATCTGCGCTCGGTCCATGAACCCCTCACGATGATCGGGATCGATCGGATCCCACACCGCCGTGTCAGTGGGACCGGGCGAGATCAGGGTACACCGCACGCCGCTGCCCCGATATTCCTCCACCAGCACTTCATGCAGCCCGCGGACCCCGAACTTGGACGCGGCATATGCCGCATTCTCCGGCAAGGCCACCGTGTCGGCGATCGAGCCGATCACCACATGGTGGCCGCTGCCGCGCCGACGCATCGCCGGAAGAAAGTGGCGTGCCACAGCGAACGGTGCCGCCAGGTTGATCGCCAATTGCTCGTGCAGCAGATCGTCGCTGGTGTCCTCCAGCGGAGCCAGCAGGAACGCGCCGGCGTTGTTGATCAGATAGTGCGGCACACCATGCCGCTGCTCAACTTCGCGCAGAAAGGCGTGTCGCGCCCGACCGTCAGCCAGATCCACCCGATAATCCTCGGCTCGCTCCGCCCGTTCCAAGGCACTGCGCGCCACCCGGATCACCTGCGCGCCGGCCGCCAGCAGTCGGTGGCTGATCGCCGCTCCAATCCCCCGTGACGCACCGGTCACCAGCGCCAGGCGATCCTCGAGATCCGCATGCGAGGTCATGTCACTCACCGCTGTATTCGACGTAGTTGCGCGGCGTTTCCCCCAACCGCACCTTGACCAGCCGCCCGGTCGGAATCACCGGGGCCATGCGTTCCCAGATGTAGCGGGCAATATTCTCGGCCGACGGCAGCGTGTCAGCAAACCAGGCCACATCCAGATTGAGATTGCGGTGGTCCAGCTCGGCGTGTACCCGCTCGTCGAACAGCCGCTGCAGCACCGCCACGTCGATCACATAGCCGGTCGCCGGGTCGATCTCCCCCTCGACGTGCAGTTCGACCTCATAGTTGTGGCCGTGGTAGTTCGCATTGTTGCACGGACCGAATGTGTCCCGGTTCCACTCGACCGAGCGCGTCGGATTGTGCAGCCGATGGGCGGCGTTGAAATGGGCATGGCGAACCACCACGGCACGGGACATCATCACCTCGAGAGGAACGGGCCAACACTCAAACGGCGTCGACTTCCGCTGGGGAAGGCGACGCCGCAGGAGCCGGTACGGTGACGGGGGGTGTTCTTGAAGCCCGGGGAGACACGTTTGGCGCCCTTTCCCCTTCTTTCGCCTTCCCCCGGAGGGGCATGACGTGGGACGAAGAATGCAGGCCCATCCTCGGACACATTGGCTCAAGGAACGGTACGTCCCGCCACCGCACGGCCACGATCAACTTAACTTCCTCCGTCCCTGACGGTCAAACCCGAATCCGGAGCGCTGCCGGTGTCACAACTTCTGCTCGGCCTCGTGATCCTCGCCGCGTGGGCCGCCGTGGTCTACGGACTGCAACCCGCCAGCGGCTGGATCCATCTGCTCCTGATCGGCGGGGTCATCCTGGTCATTCGCGGCATCGTGCTGCGCGACCCCGGCGACCCCGACAACCCCGCTTCACCGCCGCCGGGTTAAGCCGCCTGCCAGGGCGTGGCAATGCGGCGACACGCCTCGCGCAACACCTCCGGTGCCGCGACCATCGAGATCCGGATATAGGGCGCCCCGCCGGGGCCGAACCCGCTGCCCGGCGTAATCACGATCCGCTGCTCAGCCAGCAAACGCTCGGTCACTTCCCAGTCGGTCGTCCCGGCCGGAACCGGCAACCAGAGATACATCCCCGCCGTCGGCGCCGTCACCGTCACCCCGGCATCGGCGAAGCCGGCCACGGCCGCCGCAAAGCGCTGCCGGTACCCCTCGCGAATCACGCCGCTCAGTTCTTCGGCATGATCGAAGGCAAAGGCGCCCGCTCGCTGCACAATCGTCGGCACACCATAGCCCACCAGGGTGCGGTAATTGTTGAGCGCGGCGATCACGTCACGCCGACCACACACCACGCCCAGCCGCATCCCGGCCATCGAGAAGTTCTTCGAGCCGGAATGGATTTCGATCGCGACCTCGCGCGCCCCCTCCAGCTCGAACACGCTCGGCGCCGGTTCGCCGTCGTAGACCAGCTCACTGTAGGCGATGTCGCTGATCAGAATGATGTCGTGGCGGGCGCAGAACGCGATCGCCTCGGACCACTTCTCCCGGGTCGTCACAGCACCGGTCGGATTGTTGGGGAAGTTGAGCAACAGGAACTTGGCCCGCCGCGCGTCGGCGGGATCGACCGCCGCCAGATCGGGCCAAAAGGCCGTCTCGGCTGTCACCGGCAACCGCACCACGTCGGCCCCGGCCGCCGCAACGGCGCGCTCATACACCGGGTAGGCCACATCGGTGATCAGCATCGCATCGCCCGGCTCACAGTAGGCCGCCACCAGATGGGCCAATGCCTCCTTGGCCCCCGCCGTGGGCGTGACCTCGGCGGGCACCTCGAGCGTCACGCCGAACCGGCGCTGCATGAAGCGACCAAAGGCTTCGTGGAAGCCCATCTCGCCCGCCATGACCGGATAGCCATGCGCCCGGCGGTCGGCGACCGCCTCCTGGACCGCGGCAATCAGGGCATCGGGCATCGGCTGATCGGGTGAGCCCAGCGATAGATCGAGCACCCGGGTTCCGTCGGCTTCGACGGCGCGCTTCTTATTGATCAGGGTGGTGAAGACGTAGGGTTGAATCGACTGGAGAATACGAGTGGGTGACGGCACGGGAACTCCTGCACAAGGCTTGGGGGTCGAGGGCATCTTGGCAGGGTTGTGACTCGCTCGCAAGCTCTCACCGCGCCACCGCCTCGTCCCGGGCCGGCGCCCGCCATCGATCGGCCACCCAATCCGGTCGCAGCGCCGCCGCGCGGCGGAGATAGATGTGGCGCGGGGGTGCGGTGGTCCAATCGCGCTCCACATGCAGCAGAACCCGGATGCAGCGTTCCAGGCCATCGGGAACTGCCACCTCGGTGGCCGACAGCAGCGGTACCCCGCACCACCCGGCGGCTCGCGCGGCGCTGGCCGGAAAGGCACAGACCAGGTCCGGCGTGGCAGTGAACACCGCCGAAACGATCTCGTTGTCGCTCAGACCGTTGACCCGGCTGAGTTCGCCGATCAATTCGGTCACGGCTTCGGCCAGGAGAGCGGGCTCATCGGCCGCCACACTCGTCGCGCCGCGGATCGCCCGCAGCGACGTGACACCCAGCCAGCGCCGACACCATCGCCGGAGTGTCATGCGGCGATCCCTCCCGCCGCCCGACGCGCCAGCACCACAAAGGTCGTGAAATTGTCAGGCGTATCGGCAATGTCCCGCGCCAGAACCGTCAGGCCGTAGCGCTCGGCCGCTTCGGCATTGCAGATCGCCGCCCGGGTCCAGTCGCGGTCGGCAGCGATCGCCTGTGCCGCTCCCGCCGTGTCAAGCACAGCATGCGGTGCCAGGCGGCGCCCCGACAGCCAGCGCGCGCACTGTGCCAGCGCAACCGGATGCGATTCGACCCACCGGATGCTGGCCAGATCAGCGCCGGGAAGCGCCGCGAGACAGTGACAGATCCGATAGTCGAACTGCTCCAGAACCACCAGGTCCGCCGTCCGACTCATCGCCGCCACCGCGGCTGTCACCTCACCCACGATGGTGTTCGCCACCGGCAGGAGCCCACGCTCCACCCGACCGCTGGCCACATCGGTCACCACGGCCTCAAAATCCCGCCGCCCGGTCGTCACCGCCCCGGGGCAGTGGCTGACCGCAGCAAGCTGGCTGTAGGCACCGGGGACACCCTGATACGCGATCCGCATCCTGCACTCCATGCTGGGGCAAACAAAAAAGGCCCTCTCGCAAGCGAGAGGGCCCGGAAGAGATGGTGCATGCCAGCGTCAGCTATCGCGCACGCCACCCTCCGGCCCTCTCGTCGAGAAAGGCCGCATAGGCATACCAAAATCGATAGGCGCGCGTCAGCATGGTCGAACGGTACCCGCAGCGCCGAACGAGGTCAAGAGATGCTAGAGCCCCAGATCGAACACGCCGTCGCTGACCACCAGCGGTTCGGTCGCTCCTCCCACCCCGGTGGCACTGAGCGTCGCACTGAACCGACCGCTGACCCGGGTCTCGCTCAGCGAGGTCACTGTCAGGCTGCCGGTCACGCCGACCGCCGACGACCAGACCGCGCCCGCCTTGGTGCTGACGCTGAGCAGCGGCACGTGGGTCGTCGGGCCGATGTCGTAGGTTCCCGGTGCCGTGATGCCCTTGAGCATCAGACTGACGCTGTATTCGGTATCGGTGCCGGCCATCGAGACCTGGTTCGCAATGCCGCCGATCCGGGCAATGGTCCCGGCATTGAAGGGATTGCCGCCAATCGTTGCGCTCAGAATGCTGTGGGCCCCCTCCCCCAGCGGCGCGATGGTGCCATTGGTGGTGATCGGGATGTCGAACCGCCCATTGGTGATGGTCCGGCTCCCGGTGGCGCCGCCCGCGTTGGCTTCGGCCGTGAACGACAGGGTTCCCGTCGCCCGGCTGTCGGACAGGGTGGTCAGTGTGATCGTCCCCGCCCGACCGTTCAACGGGGTGGCCCAGCCGCCGCTGTTGTCGGCGTAGATTGCGATTCCACCCGCCACCCCGCCGCCGGTACCCAGCGGATAGGTCCCCGGGCCCGGCACATTCATCAGGGTGATCGAAATCGCCTGGCTCACACCGCCGTTCATGTAGGTACCCCCAAAGGTGTACCCGCCCGGAGCAATGTGGCTGCCGGCGAAGATCACCGAGGGGGTCGCCGCCCAGGCCTTGCCGTCGATGGTGGCGCTGAAACTGCCCGTT
>CBFGTB010000089.1:0-9372 GCA_965651715.1 uncultured Gemmatimonadales bacterium | reverse complement strand
AAGGCAGCCCGCTGATCGCACCCGCGAGTCTGCCGATCTGCCCGGTCTTGCTGCAGAACCTGCACCAGCTTCAGCAGATCTTTCGGCGGTGGTTGCCGGCCTTCGGGCATCCGGCCACGGTGGTGCCGATCGAGGTGGCCACCGAGGCTGCGCCGCCGGGACGGGGCGCCGGCAGCTTCTTCTCCGGCGGTGTGGATGGCAGCTACACCTGGCTCGAAGCGCCCGAGCCGCTGCCGCTCGCCGTCTTTGCGCGGGGCATCGACTTTCAGCTCGACAATCCGATCTACGACGAGTCGTTCGCGCGGAATGCCGCGTGGCTGGCCGAGCGGGGAACCCGCCTGCTGGCGCTGAGCAGCAACATTCGCTGGTTCGGCCGCAGCTTCGGTTTGGGATGGAACAGCTACTTCGGTGCCGGCCTGGCGGCACTGGCCCATGTGGCAGATCTCTCGCGCACCTACATCGCGTCGGGACATACCTGGGCGGAGCTCTGGCCCGACGGCTCACATCCGGCGAGCGATCCGCTCTGGTCGAGTTCCACTCATCGGATTATCCATCATGCGCGCGGCGTGATGCGCTGGCAGAAGCTCGACCGGATCGCCCGCGAGCCGGGAGCCCTGGATCTGCTGCGCGTGTGCTGGCAGGATCAGGGTTTCAACTGTGGTCGGTGTGAGAAATGCCTCCGCACCATGGTCCTGCTTCGTCTGCTGGGACTGAGTTCACCCAATTTCCCCCCCCTGACCCACCTGGCCTCCATCGCCAGGCTGGTGCCGGAGAATCGGAGTGATGCTGTGTTCGTCAGTGAGGCCCTCGACCTGGCCGTGAGCCGGGGCGATCACGAGGCCGCCCGCGCGCTGGCCGCGTCGCTGCGCCGCTGGCGACTGCGCCAGTTCCTCCGTCACGCCGATGAGGGGTGGCTCGGTGGACGACTCCGCAGCCTGCTGCGGGCGGGCCGGGCCTGACAGATGGCGAGCACGTCGGTTTCTCCTCCGCTTGAGATCAGCGACCCGACGGTGTCGCGTCACGGCGATGCCACCCGAATCACCATCCACATCGGTGGCGCACCGGTGTGGTTCGCGAGCGCCGAGTTCCTCACCGACCCGCCGATCGGCGATGCGGTTGCGGCCCTGGCTCTGCTGGTGGCGATGGCCGAGCGGCGGCCGCTCGACCTGAGGAACCTGCCGCCGATGTCGGCCCGTTTGTACAGCGCATTACCGACGATCCAGGACGCCTGGAGTCAATGGAATCCGGCGCTCCAGCCGATCGACATTCACGCCGACACGACTGCCGATCGCCACCACGACGGCACGACCGGGCAGTTCTTCTCGGGCGGAGTACACTCGCTCCACGCCGCCCTCGATGATCCCGACACCGCATCGCGATTGATCTATGTCGGCGGACTGACCCACGCTCCGACCCACGCCGATGACCCGCCGGTTCCTCGCTCGACGACGGCGCTGGCCACAATGCTGCAGCGCGACGTGGTGACGGTCCACAGCAACTGGTGGTCGTGGCGACGCCGGTTCGGCTTGTCGACGGCGCTGATGCACGGCAGTTGTCTGGCGGCGGTGGCCTACCTGGTGGGGAGTCGGCAGATCACCATCGCCGGCTGCCAGGCATGGGACTGGCTCACGCCCTGGGGGAGCCATCCCCTGATGGACCCGCTCTGGTCCACCGAGGCCGTGACGCTGCGTCATTGGGGCCGACATCTGACGCGGATTGCGAAGTGTCGCCGCTTGGCGGCCGATCCGGCCATGGTGGCGCAGCTCCACGTCTGCCGTGACGACGATCAGACCAACTGCGGTCGCTGCATCTCCTGTGTCACAACCCGATTGATGTTTCATCTTGTGAACTGTCACTTTCCGACCGCCGCCCCGGCGACCGACCCGATCACTGATTATTCCCGCGTGGCACCGGGGCAGGTCGAACCCAGGGCCGTGGCGGAGTTGCTGGCCGCAGCCCGCGACGTCGGTGACATGGCAGCCACGCGCATGCTGACTGCGCTATCGGGTCGGCTACGGCGCCGCCAACTGCTGCGTGAGCTGCCGGAATTGATGACCTCGCCGAAGCACCGCGAGGCCGAACTGATGCCCTGGGGCTACGCCCCATATCCCCCGACACCATGACCATCACAATCAGCAAGCCAACCCTCCGACCTCACGACGCCGATACCGTCACACTTGCCGCCAACGTCGCCGACGACCAGCTCTGGTTTCGTGTACCCGCTCATCGCAACCCGGTATTGCGCGGTGAGCCGTTCGTCGCCTGCCTGATTGTTCCCGCGATGAAGCACGGTGGTCCATTGGTACTCGACGACGCCCTGCCCATCAGCCGGGAGTTTCTGGCGGGCGTCCAGCAGCTCATGGAAGTGTTCAGCCTCTGGGGCGAGGACCTGGGCCACCGGCTCCGCCCGGTGGAGATTGATGCTCCACTCGCCGCAGCGCCGCCGCGCAGCGGGACGCTCAGCTACTTCTCCGGTGGCATCGATGGGCTCTATACCCTGGTTCAGGCCGAGCGGGCCATCGACGTCGCGGTCTTCGGGCATGGCATCGATTTTCAGTTGGACAACCCCACAGCCCACGAAGCGGCGCGAGTCAATCGTGAATGGCTCGCGTCGCGCGACATCCCGCTGATCGAGTTCGCTACCAACGCCCGCTTTGTCGGTCACCATTTCGGCATCGGCTGGAATGTCCACAATGGCATCTGCCTGGGCGGCGTCGCCCATGCGCTCGAGGCCGGGTGCTGCCTGATCGCCGCCGGCCAGAGCTGGCACGACTGGCACCCGACCGGAACCCACCCGATCACCGATCCGATGCTCTCGCATGAGACGACCCGCATCGAGCACGCCGACTACGGTCCTCCCCGGTGGCGCAAGCTGATGCGGGTGGCCGATGAGCCGGGCGTCCTCGCCATGCTGCGGGTCTGTTGGCAAGACAAGGGGTACAACTGCGGCCGCTGCGAAAAGTGCCGCCGGACCATGCTGTTGCTCCACCTGCTCGAACTCGACTCGCCCGCCTTCCCTGCGACCACCCGGCTGGCCGACGCCCTGCCGACCGAGCCGCCCGCGAGCCGTGACGATGTCGCCTATCTCCGTGAAGCCCGCGAGCTGGCACATCGCCTCGGCCGCACCGATGTGGTCCGGATTCTCGATCGGCGACTGCGGCGCTGGACGCAGCGCCGCTGGTTGGTGCGCGCCGATGCCGCCCTGCTGGGCGGAGCGCTCAAGCGGCTGCGAGCTGGCGCCGCACGATGAGCACGGCGCTCAGACCAGCCACTCGCTGAGCTGCTGCACCAGCAACCAGCAGTTCAAGCCGGCGATCACCACAGCGACCAGCCAGGCCAGTGCCATGGTCACCGGGCGATTGACGAAGTCACCCATCTTGGCGCGGGATGAGGTGAACGCCACCAGCGGGATCACGGCGAACGACAGTTGCAACGACAGGATGACCTGACTCAGAATCAGCAACGCACCGGTACCCCGCTCCCCGTACAGCGCCGTCACCACCACCGCCGGGATGATGGCGAGCAACCGGGTGATCAGCCGCCGCAGCCAGGCGGGGAGTCGAATATCAAGAAATCCCTCCATCACGATCTGACCCGCCAGCGTGCCGGTGATGGTGGAGTTCTGCCCCGAGGCCAGCAGGGCGATGGCGAATACCGTGCTGGCCAGCGTGGTGCCGAGCAGCGGACTCAGCAGTGCGTGCGCATCATGAATGTCGGCCACATGCTCGTAGCCGGTGCCATGAAACGTGGCGGCGGCCAGCATCAGAATCGCGGCATTGATCAGAAAGGCGAAACCCAACGCCACAGTGGAGTCGAGCGTTGCCCAGCGCAGCGTCTCGCGCTTGTCGCCGTCGCCGGTGCCGACATAGCGGACCTGGACGATGGCGGAATGCAAATAGAGGTTGTGGGGCATGACTGTCGCCCCGAGAATGCCGAGTGCGAGATAGAGCATTGCCGGATCGGTGACGATCCGGGTCGTCGGAATCAGTCCGGCCGCAACCGCCCCGAGCGCCGGCTGAGCCAGCAGCATTTCAACCCCGAAGCACAGCCCGATCACCGCCACCAGGGCGATCACGAAGGCTTCGAGATAACGAAAGCCCTTGTGCTGCAACAGCAGGATCAACAGCACATCGGCGGCGGTCAGCAACACACCGTAGAGCAGCGGGATGCCGAACAGCAGATTGAGCGCGATCGCCGACCCGATCACCTCCGCCAGATCACAGGCGGCAATCGCGATCTCGCACAGCACCCAGAGCACCAGGGATACCGGGCGCGAGTAGTGGTCGCGGCAGGCCTGCGCCAGATCCCGCCCGGTCACCACGCCGAGCTTGACCGCCAGCGCCTGGAGCAGCATCGCCATCAGGTTCGACAGCAGGATCACGCTCAGCAGGGTGTAGCCGAAGCGGGCCCCTCCCGCCAGATCGGTCGCCCAGTTGCCGGGATCCATGTAGCCCACTGCAACCATGTATCCCGGCCCCGCAAAGGCGAGCGCCTTGCGCCACCACGATCCGCCGCGCGGAATCAGCACACTGCGGAATGACTCGGGCAGGGTGGGACGCTGCCGGGGAAAGCGCCACCCCTGATTGGAAATGCCCGGGATCGTGCCGGGCCCGGAGTTCGACGGCGATGTTCCGACGCTCATTCGGCGCCACTCACCAGACAGTCGATCCGGGCCGCCAGCTCGTAGCCGATCACCTGCGAGACCCGACCGCGGCGCAACATCAGCGGGCCATCGAACGGCTGGCGGGAGACCACCCGCACCGTGGTGCCAGGGGTGAGCCCCTCACCGGCCAACCAGCGCAACTGGTCGCCGTCGTCGATGTCGACTCGGGCGATCCGCACCACCACACCGTCTGCCACCTCCGAAAGCGGCGTGGTGGCACGTGCGGTGACTCGACCGTCGGGTCCCGGGATCGGATCGCCGTGAGGATCGAAGGCCGGATGCCCCAGTGCCGCCGAGAGCCGCTCAACCAGGTCGTCACTTGCCGCATGCTCCAGCCGCTCGGCTTCGTCATGCACGGTATCCCAGGTGTATCCCAACCGACTGACCAGATAGCTCTCGATCAGGCGATGTCGCCGGATCACTCTGAGCGCCTCACGGCGACCGGTTCGACTGAGAACAGCGCCGCGATACGGCTCATGGACCACCAGTCCCTGATCCGCCAACCGCTTCACCATGCCACTCACCGACGGAGCCGCAATGCCGAGGAGTCCGGCCAGGTCAGTCGTGGTGGCCGGGCCTCCCGCTTCGGTCAACTGAAAGATTGCCTTGAGATAGTCCTCGACCGACCGGGTCAGATCGGGCGGCAGCGATTTAGCCATGACTAAACATTTGTCTAGCCGGGCCTGATGTCAAGCCGTCAACTCAGTCGGTCAAGTCACGCCAGCGGTTGATCACCGGCGTCACGATGCGTTCGGTCATGCCCCAGAGAAACCCGCTGCCGACCCGGTAGCCGCTGACCCGGAGGTCGCCGCCCGGAATCGACACCGTGGTCTGGATCACCGCATCGGCGCGCGCCAGCGCGGCCAGTTCGACCCAGTGGTAGCTGGCGACTTCGGCATTGGGTTGAATCGGCGGCGCTTCGGTCAGCACAACCAGAAATGGCCGTACCACGATCGGCGGCAGGACCGGCGTGACCGGCGCCAGATCGTCGAGTGCAACGCCGCCCCACTCGGGCAATACCACGCCGATCTCTTCGCGGGTTTCCCGTCGCGCTGTTGCCCACAGATCGACGTCCTCGGCTTCGCGCCGCCCGCCGGGCAGCGCCATCTGCCCCGACCAGGGATCGCCCGGCCGTTCCGCCCGGCCAATCAGCAACAGGCGATCGGGATCGGGCACCAGCAGCAGGGCGACGGCGGCCTGACGCCGATCGGGTTCCTCGACGATCCGGGTGGGGCGGGCCGCAAGGTCCTGCCGGAGCCGCATCAACCGGGTCATCGATCGAGATGGCGCATCAGGAAATCGGTGGTGGCCGCGAACAACTGGCGGGTGTGCGCCGTGGCGCGCTGCCACGGATGGCTGGCCCCATAGCTGTGACCGGCGTTCTCGATGGCCAGAAAGGCGTGCTGATCGTCGCCGGCCAGGGCCAGATCTTCGGCCTCCCCAAACGACACTGTCTCGTCGGCAGTGCCGTGAATCTGCAACCAGGGGCGGCCCAAACGACTGGCATGCCCCGGGATATCGAGTCGATCGGACTCATGGGCAAGGCAGTCGGCGGCGACATCAAAATCGAGCGGCAAGGTGATCCCCAGGCGAGCGTGGGGCACCTCCAGCGTGCCCGCGCGACGCCAGGCCTCCAGCTCAGCCTCGCTGTGCCGCCGCGCCCGCCCGATCGCCGACCAGGTGACGACAGCATCGATACTGGGGCTTTCGGCCGTCAGCAACAACGCCATGGCACCGCCGCGCGAATGGCCCACCACACCCAGCGCACGCGGCGGCGCCACCCCGAGGTCACCCCGCTCGAGGGCGCGCCGGACCACGTGCAGATCGTCAAGCTCAATCGAATACGTGTTGCGCCGGAATCGGTCAAGCCGGGTGAACTCCCCGGCGCCATCGACCCCGGAACCGCTGACATTCACGGTAACCGCCACGAAACCGGAGCGCGCGATTTGGTCGGCGAAGGCCGGAATAAAGGCGAAATCCTTGAAGCCCTTGAAGCCGGCGACAATCAGCACAGTCGGCTGAGCGCTCTGGCGCGAGCCGGCGCGAACGTCGACCAGAATCTCCCCCAACCCACCCGGCAGCGTATGATGGCTCAGTGAAGGAGTCGCCATCTCAACGCACCGCCGGTTCGAGTAGCGTCAGCTCACCGGCATCGGCATCGAGTTCTGCCATCACACCCACCGGCAGGGTCCACTGATCGTCGATGTGCCCGAACGGGAAGCCCGCGGCAACCGGAATGCCGCGCTCACCGAAGTAGGTGTGCAGCACCTGATCGAGCCCCAGTGCCCCGCTCGCCGAATGGTGATTCATCTCGGTGAAACGCCCGATCGCCACCCCGGCCAGCCGATCGAACTTGCCCGCCAGGCGGAGATGGGCCAGCATGCGGTCAATCCGGTAGAGATCCTCGCCGACGTCCTCAAGGAAAAGGATCGCATCGGTGGTATCGGGCTCGAACGGCGTACCGATCAGCGCCTGCACCAGGGTGAGATTCCCGCCGACCAGACGCCCCCGGGCCTGGCCGCCGACCACAGTGGTGATCCGTCCTGACGTGGGAACCAGCACCTCGGGCGAGACCGTCGGGCGCCCCAATGTTCCGGCGGCCGCCACCGAGGTCAGCACCCGGTCGAAGTGCCAGCGCTGGAAATTCGGCATCGGCGTGCGGGCGATCGGACCGTGGAACGTCACTATGCCGGTTTCGCGCCACAGCGCCAGCAACAGCACTGTGATATCCGAGAAGCCGATCACCGGTCGTGGCCGGCGGGCGCAGGCGGCGAAGTCCACACCCTGGATGATCCGGTTGAGACCGTCGCCCCCCCGGATGCACCAGACCGCGTCGTACTGCGGATCGGTGAGGGCGGCGTTAAGATCGGCCAGCCGATCTTCGTCGCGACCGGCGAGGTAGCCGTAGTGGTCGCCGGCATGAGGCATCAGATGGGGCAGATATCCCATCGCCCGGCAGAGCTCAGCGGCACGGACCAGGTCATCGCGTTCCAGCAACGGCCCCGACGGGGCGACCAGAGCAATTGTGGCGCCCGGGCTGAGTCGCGGCGGTAGAATCGGCTTGGGAAGCATCACAACTCCGACTAAATTTGGCTGTCCAGACAGGGGAGACGGTGTGCGTTCGACCCATTCAACACAGTTGGCGACCGGCAAGGCCATTGCCGATTCACGTGAGGCCATGCTCCAGGAGTGGGCCGCATGGCTGTCCCGGCGTCACGCCACCGGCGGTTTCTCCGATGAGGTGCTGGCCCGGAAACTGGCATTGGTCCTCGATGCCCTGATCGAAATGCTCGGCCCGATGCGGCGCGAGGCCGCTCAGGTCTGGGGCCAGGTCATGGAACAATATGGCAGGGTGGGCGTCGCGCGGGGATTGGCGGCCGGCGAAGTGGTCGAGGAGATTCAACAGCTCCGGGTTCTGCTGATCCATCACATCGGCCCGATGATCGCCGCCATGCGGCCGCGCCGGTCGGTCGCCGTCTTCCTCCGCCTCAACGCCATCGTCGACCGCGGCATTGCCGCAGCGGTCATCGGCTACACCGACACTCTTGTCGCGTCGCTGATGCCGCCCGCCCCGGAGGCCGATCCCCAGGTCACCGCGAGCAGCGAGGAATTGGAGTCCCAGCTCAACCATCTCGAGAGTCAACTCGCCTCGATTGCGGCGAGTCGCTGAATCGATCGGGCGCCGCGATGGCTGCCGGGATCGGCTTGCTCTGGGGTCTGCCCTGCCTCGCCCTCTGGCCACTGCGGCGCCGCCGACCTGACGTCGCTCACCAGCCGGCCGATCGCACGACTCCGGTCAGCATCATCATTCCCGCCCGCAACGAGACCGCGACCATCGAGACGCTGCTGGCGTCGCTGACCGAGTCGACTCATGCGGCCTTCGAAGTGATAGTCGTGGACGATCGCTCCACCGACGACACTGCCGCGCGGGTGACCGAGTGGGCTGCCCGCGACGGACGCATTCGCCTGCTCACAGGCAGCGCCCTGCCCGATGGCTGGTTCGGCAAGCCGTGGGCCTGTCACCAGGGCGCCGAGGCGGCTCGGCATGATCTGCTGCTCTTCACCGATGCCGACACCCGCCATCAGCCGGCGTTGCTGGCTCATGCGGTGGGTGCGCTCATCGCGACCGAGGCCGACCTGCTCACCCTCACCAGCCGCCAGCGCTGCGTCAGCTGCTGGGAGCGGGTGATCATGCCGCAGATCTGGATGCTGCTCGCTGTCCGCTTTCATCCCGCCCGGGTCAGCCGCGCCCGGCGTCCCGACCAGGCGGTGGCCAATGGGCAATTCATCCTGGTCCGTCGCCGCGCCTATCGCGCCGCCGGAGGGCACGCCGCCGTGCGCGCCGAAGTGGTCGAGGATCTCGCGCTGGCCCAGCAGTTCGTCCGCCGCGGGCAGCGGATGCAGATGATGTTCGGCGAGACGCTGTTGGCGACACGGATGTATCGCTCACTGACCGAGATCGTCGAAGGCTGGTCCAAGAATCTGCACATCGGTGCGCGGCTGTCGGCGGGGGACCACCGATTTCTCCAGGCACTGGCCCCGGCGGCGATGCTGGCCGGATTCATCTTCTGGCTGCTTCCCCCCGCGCTGCTGCTGACCGGCCGCGCGACGGTCGCGATGAGCATTGCCGTCGCCTGCTCGCTGATGTTCTGGACCCTCGTTCTCCACCTCATGGCCATTCCGCGACGGTACGCACTGACCTATCCGCT
>CBFGTB010000088.1:0-9403 GCA_965651715.1 uncultured Gemmatimonadales bacterium | reverse complement strand
TCACCGGCTCGATCACGCCGACCATGCCCACCGTCGGCGTCGGGTCAATCGCCCCGGTGGGCGACTGATTGTACAGCGAGACATTGCCGCCGGTGACCGGGGTGTCGAAGGCGACGCAGGCCTCGGCGATACCCCGACAGGCTTCGACAAACTGATGGAACACGTCGGGGTGTTCCGGGTTGCCGAAGTTGAGGCAGTCGGTCACGCCCAGGGGACGCGCACCGGTGCAGGCGATATTGCGAGCGGCTTCCGCCACGGCCCCCATCCCGCCCTGGTAGGGATCGAGCAGCACATGGCGGGGATTGCAGTCAACCGTCATGGCGATGCCGATCTCGGTGTCGGGGATGGCAACAATCCCCGCGTCGCCGCCGGGTGTCATGACCGATTGTCCCCGCACGGTCCCGTCGTACTGTTCAAAGACCCAGCGCTTGCTGGCGATGGACGGGACATCCAGCAGGCGTTCCAATGCGTCCACCGGATCGAGGTCGGGCCGGGTGGGTGTCAGCGCACGGCGTGCGACGGCCGCTGCCGATTCGCGGGCCTCGGGGGAGTACATCGGACAGCCATTGACCAGCTCATCACCGGGAATCGCGGCGACCACCCGATCGCCGTGGCGAATCCGGTAGATGCCGTCGTCGGTCACGTGCCCGATCACTGTGGCGTCCTGATCCCAGCGGCGGCAAATCGCGGTGATGGCATCGAGCTGATGCGGCTCGGCGACCACCAGCATCCGTTCCTGCGATTCCGACAGCATGATCTCATACGGTGTCATGCCGGCTTCGCGCACCGGGACCAGGCTGGTGTCGAGTTCCACACCGACCCCGCCGCGCGCGGCCATTTCGGCCGACGACGACGTCAATCCCGCCGCTCCCATATCCTGAATGGCGACGATCACCCCGCTGCGAATCAGCTCAAGCGATGCTTCCAGCAGCAACTTCTCGGTGAACGGGTCACCCACCTGAACCTGGGGGCGCCGCGCGCCGCTCTCAGGCGTGAGATCCTCCGAGGCGAACGAGGCGCCGTGAATGCCGTCGCGCCCGGTGCGCGCTCCGACATTGATGAGCAGATTGCCGACGCCGTGAGCTCGCGCCGTGATCAGTTCATCGGCGCGCATCACGCCGACGGCCATGGCGTTGACCAGCGGGTTGCCGCTGTAACCCGGGGCGAACTGAACCTCGCCGCCGAGGGTGGGCACGCCGATGCAGTTGCCGTAGTCGCCGACGCCCTTGACCGCTCCGGCAAAGAGATAGCGATTGCGGGGCTCACTGAGCGGACCGAACCGCAGCGAGTTGAGCAGCGCGATCGGGCGGGCGCCCATGGTAAAGACATCGCGGAGAATGCCGCCGACGCCGGTGGCCGCTCCTTGATATGGCTCGACGGCGGTGGGGTGATTGTGCGATTCAATCTTGAAAGCCACCGCCCAGCCCGAGCCCAGGTGCAGCACCCCGGCGTTCTCGCCCGGGCCCTGCAGCACCTGGCTGCCGGTGGTGGGGAACCGCCGCAGCACCGGCTTGGTGTGTTTATAGGAGCAGTGCTCCGACCAGAGGGCGGAGAAGATGCCCAACTCGGTCAGGGTGGGCACCCGCCCACCCAACACCTGACGCAGCGCCTGATATTCGTCGGGCGTGAGGCGGTGATCGGCCACCACGGCCGGCGTGACAGTCGGGTCGCCGGGGAAAGGCTGCGGGATGCTCATGCCGCCACTCCTCCGCTCAGTGCCGCGATCAGCGAGGTGAAAAATCCGCGCCCGACGTCATCGCCCACCCGTCGATCAGCCAACCGTTCGGGATGGGGCATGAAGCCGACCACATTGCCGGCCGGATTGCAGATGCCGGCGATGTCGCGGGCTGAACCGTTGGGGTTGGCCGGGAGGTCGCTGTCGTCGCTGGCGACGTATCGCAGCACCACCCGCCCTTCGGCCTCAAGCGCGTCGAGTGTGGCCTCGTCGGCCAGGTAGCGACCATCGCCGTGCGCCTGGGGAATCCGAACCACAGTGCCCGGGGCAAAGGTCCCGGTGCAGACCGTCGTGGTCCGCTCGATCCGGACGTCGATCGGTCGGGCCACGAACCGGTGGCTGTCATTGGGCAGCAGCGCACCGGGAAGCAGATGGGCCTCACAGAGGATCTGGAAACCATTGCAGATCCCCAGCACGGCGCCGCCGGCCCGGGCGTGTTCGTTGACCGCCGCCATGATCGGCGCGAAACGCGCAATGGCACCACTGCGGAGGTAGTCGCCGTAGGAGAACCCGCCCGGCAGGATCACGGCGTCGCTACCCGCCAGATCGGTGGCGCGGTAATCGAGCCGGATCGGCTCGGCCCCCACGGCGGCCAGCGCCGCCAGGGTCTCGGTGTCACAGTTGGTGCCGGGGAAACAGACGACCGCGACTCGAATACTCACGCGTCCACCGTCACGCTGTAGTCCTCGGTGACCGGATTCGCCAGCAAGGTGGCGCACATCTCTTCAGTGCGGCGGGCCGCACCGGCGGCATCGGCGGCTTCGACTTCCAGCTCGATGGCCCGGCCGATCCGGACCGAATGCGTCTCGGCAAAGCCCAGAGCGGTGAGTGCCTGAACGACGGCCTGCCCCTGTGGATCGAGCAGGCCGGCCCGCGGGGTGATCCGCACGTGGACGTGAAAAATCATGACGCAAATTCCTCGGTAGTCGAATCGGAGGGCGGCGGATCGGCGTCGTCCGATCCATCGCCATTGTCAGGACGTTCAGCCAGGGCGAGCGTCAGGGAACGCACCAGGCCGAAAGAGACGTAGAACAGCCCGAGCGGGAACAGCACATATTCGGGGGCCAACAGGCCACCGGCGAGAATGGCGAGATACAGCGCCAACCCCATGACCCGACGCCACGACCCCAGCCCGGCGGCCGGCCAGCGGGGATACTTGACGTTACTGACCATCAATACCGCGAGCAGCAACATCAGCATCGCGATGCCCTGGCTCTCGAAATTGACAAGGGCCAGGGAGCGGCCGTACCAATCGGTCTGCGAGAACACCCATGACACCGCCAGCGTCATCCCGGCAGCGGGAGAGGGCAGGCCGGTGAACCAGTGGCTGGGGCGGTGCGCGTCGGCATGACTCACGTTGTAGCGTGCCAGGCGAACCGCAGCGGCCACGACATAGCAGTAGCAGATCAACCAGGAAAAGCGTCCCGCGGTGCTGAACTCCTGGAGGTAGATCAGCAGGGCAGGGGCCACGCCAAATGAGATCACATCGACCAGCGAATCCAGCTCGCCGCCGAACCGCGAGCCGGCATTCGACAGCCGGGCGATGCGGCCGTCGAGCATGTCAAGAATGCCGGCGAATACAATGAACCAGCCGGCCCAGCGATGGTTGCCGCTGAGCGCCGACACAATCGCCCAGACGCCGAAGAACAGATTCCCGAGCGTGAACGCGCTCGGGACGACCACGACCACCCGCCGCATCCGCGGCTCCCGCTGGCGATGGGGCGTCATGCGGTCCACTCGGCGAGAACCGTGGTGCCGGCCAATGTCTGATCACCTTCGGCGACCCGCACCGTTGCGCCCGGCGGCAGAAATACATCGACCCGCGATCCGAAACGAATCAGGCCCAGCCGCTCCGCCTGCGCCACATGGGTCCCGACCCCATGGTCGGTCACGATCCGGCGCGCGACCAGACCCGCGATCTGGCGGACCAACAGGACACCGCGGGAGGTGCGGAGACCGACATCGCTCTGTTCATTCTCCAGCGCCGCCTTTTCGGTGGCCGCGTTGAAGAACTGGCCCGGGCGATGGCGACGCCAGATCACCTCACCGGTGGCGGGATACCGATTGACGTGCACGTTGAACACGTTCATGAAGATCGAGACCCGGGTGCTGGGTCCGCCGATGACGTCGGGTTCATCGATCGGAATGATGCTCACCACCCGGCCGTCGGCTGGAGCGATGATCAGGGCGTCGCCTCGGGGACCGCGTCGTTCCGGATCGCGAAAGAATGCCACGACCCAGAGCGCCACCACCGCCAGCAGCAGCGCCGCCACGGTCCAGCCCAGCAGGGCGGCCAGCAGGACCAGGGCCCACGCGATCATGATGAACGGCCGGCCTTCGGGAGCGATCCGCATCAGAGCACCTCGGGCAGGGGCCGGTCGCAGAGACGGCGATAGGCCTCGTGGTACCGCGCCGTTGTGGCGCTGACCACCTCGCTCGGCAGTACGGGAGCCGGCGCTTCGCCATTCCAGCGTCCGGCCCGGCGCTCGGCGGCCAGCCAGTCGCGCACCGGCTGCTTGTCGATCCCCGGAGGGGCATGCCCCACCGCATAGTGCTCGCGGGGCCAGAAACGGGAGGAGTCGGGGGTCAGCACTTCGTCAATCAGCACGGGCGCGCCGGTGTGATCAAGACCGAACTCGAACTTGGTGTCGGCCAGGATCAGGCCCCGGGCCGCGGCATGGCGGGACCCTCGGTCGAACAGAGCCAGCGATATGTCGCGCAGCCGGTCGGCCAGGGCGGGCCCCAGCGCGGTCCGCATGGTGGCAAATGTCACGTTCTCGTCGTGCCCGGTCTGCGCCTTGGTGGCCGGCGAGAAGAGCGGCGGCGCGAGTGGCGAGGCTTCGACGAGACCTGAGGGTAGTCGCTCACCGGCCAGGGTTCCCCGATCGCGGTATTCGGCCCACGCCGAGCCGGCCAGATAGCCGCGGACCACACACTCGAAGGCGACCGGCGCCGTGCGCTGCACCAGCATCGTCCGACCGTTCAACTCGTCACGGTGATCGGCCAGGGCCGGCACCGTCAGCAGAATCTCGTCGATGTCGGCTGAGATGAAATGGTGGGCGATGCTGTCGCCGATGTTGCGGAACCAGAAGGCCGCCAGTTGGGTCAATACCCGGCCCTTGTCCGGGATCGGGGGATCGAGGATGACATCGAAGGCGCTGATGCGGTCGCTGGCCACCAGCAGCAGTTGGTCGTCGGCCACTTCGTAGACGTCGCGAACCTTGCCGCGGCGCCAGAGCGGCAGCGGCAGCGGATGCCGGGGAGTCGTCATACCCGAATCGCTTCGGCCACCACGGCGGCTGCGCGGGGACGTGCCATTGTCACCAGCGGATCAAGGTATTCGCTGATGAACTCGTGCACCTGCTGGGGGGCGCGACCGACATAGCGTTCCGGTTGCAACTCCTGACTGAGCGCCTCGCCCGGGACGGCGGCGAAGGCCGGGTCGGCGGCCAGGCGGTCCATCAGATCGTTCGGCTGGCCCGCCGCCACGGCCTGGTGGACTGTCAACGAATGGCGCCTGATGACTTCGTGCAGCGTCTGCCGATCGCCACCGGCGTCCACTCCCCGCATCAACCACCGTTCGGTGGCCATGAACGGCATCTGTGTTGCGACGTGGCGGGCAATGACCTCGCTGCGCACCTCGAGTCCGCCGGCGATGTTGGCCGCCAGCAGCAGCAGGGCATCGGTGGCCAGGAATGCCTCGGGCAGAGTCAGGCGGCGGTTCGCTGAATCGTCGAGGGTGCGTTCCAGCCACTGATTCGCTGCGGTGTGCGCGCCGTTGGCCTGAAGCGAAATCACGTGCCGGGCCAGCGCACCGATCCGTTCGGCCCGCATCGGATTGCGCTTGTACGCCATCGCGCTCGACCCGATCTGCTCCGCCTCGAACGGCTCGAGCAGTTCGCCTTCATGTTGGAGCAGCCGCATGTCGGCGGCGAACTTCGCTGCCGATTGCGCCACACCGCTCAGCACATCGAGCACCCGCGCATCGGCCTTGCGGGGATAGGTCTGGCCGGTTGCTGCAAAGACCTGAGCGTGTCCCAGGCGGGTCGCCACATCGCGCTCAAGTTGGCGGACGCGGGCATGATCGCCGTGGAACAGTTCGAGGAATGACGCCTGGGTGCCGGTGGTCCCTTTGCAGCCGCGGAGCCGCCAATCGGCCAGCAGGCGTTCGCAGGCCTCGACATCGAGGGCGAAGTCCTGGAGCCAGAGCACTGCCCGCTTGCCGACAGTGGTGAGCTGCGCCGGTTGAAAATGCGTGTAGGCCAGGCAGGGCGTCGCGGCATGCTGCAACGCGAAGTTCCGCAGGGCGTCGATCACTGCCAACAGGCGTCCCAGCAGCAATCGGGTGGCATCGAACTGAATCAGGCCATCGGCGTTGTCGGTGACGAAGGCGCTGGTGGCACCGAGATGGAGCCAGGGACGGGCTGCCGGGGCCTGATCGCCGAACTGGTGGACGTGGGCCATGACATCGTGGCGGAAGCGGGCCTCGTAGGCGGCCACGGCATCGAGGTCGGCACTGTCGAGCGCCGCACGCATCTGATCCAGGGCGGCATCAGGAATCGCCAGGCCGAGGGCCTGCTCCGCCTCGGCCAACGCGAGCCACACGCGACGCCACTGCCCCACGCGGTGCGCGTCGCCCCACAGGGTCAGCATGGCAGGTGAGGCATAGCGCCCCGAGAGCGGTGAACGCCAGCGGTCAGTCGTCATCAGTTGGTCAACTCCACCATCATGTATTGGCCGTGGCGCTCGTAGACCAGGGCGAACGGTGCGCCGCGCGGAACCCGATCGAGCGCCTGTTGCAGGTCGCGGGCGGCAGCGATCGGCACTTGAAAGAGCTGGTTGCGGTTGTCGCGGTAGTCGAGTCGCACAATCACATCGCCGGCGGTCAAACCGGTCAGACGGGTGGTCTCTTCGGGCACATCGAGCAGCGCGGCGCCGGCTGTCGATCTGACGCCCAGTTCGCCCTGGATGGCCGGGGTGAGTGTGGCCAGGTCGATCCCTCGCAGCCGCACGCGCTCGGCCGTCACGGTGGGCAGATCGGACGGCTTGATCTGATGGGCGCGCTCCACTCCGCCGGTGAGGGCCACCACGTCGACTCGATCACCGATGTGGAGATCGAGCAAGACCGCCTCCCAATCGAGATAGTTGCGCAGCCGGCGCCCGTTGGCTCGGACCAGCACATCGCCGCGTCGCAGGCCGGCCCGATCGGCCGGCCCATCGGGCACAACGTTGGTCACCGGCACACCGCCGGCGCTCTTCCAGTCACTCATCCGGTCGGCGCCGGCCACATCGAGCCCCACCCAGGCGCGGCGAACGGCGCCGTCGCGAATCAGTTCGTCGGCGACGCGCATCGCCCGCTCAATCGGAATGGCGAAGCCGACGCCCACCGATTCACCGGTATTTGACAGGATCGAGGAACTCACGCCGATGACCTCGCCATCGGCATTGAGCAGCGGGCCGCCGGAGTTGCCGGGATTGATGGCAGCGTCGGTTTGAATCATGTCGTAGTAGCGCCCTGTCATGTTGCCACTCGGCACAATGTTGCGCCCGGTGGCACTGATGACCCCGGCGGTGACAGTCGGCTCGCTGTTCCCCAGCAGAAACGAGTAAGGGTTGCCCATGGCGATGGCCCACTCGCCGATCTGCAAGTCGTCGGACCGCCCGATCGGCGCCACCGGAAGTCCGCTCTTGGCGATCTTGATCACGGCGATATCAGTCAGCGGGTCCTCGCCCAGCAGTCGACCTTCGATGTCGGTGCCGTCGTGCAATGTGACGGTGATCTGTTCGGCGCCGGCGACCACATGCTGATTGGTGACCACCACACCGTCGGCGCGGATGATGAAGCCGGTGCCGAAGGCCTGCTGGGTCTGCTCGCGGGGGACCCCGAAAAAGCCGTCCATGAAGTTGCCCGCCACGCGCCGGTGCGACACCACGCGGATCGAGACCACGGTCGGAGACACCCGGGCTGTGGCATCGACGATGGCAGTGCGGCGCGACGCATGAAGCGCAGCGGAGCGGGAGGGGGCTGCCGCGATCGGCGTTGTCGCGGCCGGCTGTTGCGCCTGAACCGGCTCGCCCCGTCCACAGGCGACGACGGCGGCGACCAGCGCCATGGCTATGGGGCGTCTCACCATGCGGCGACATCCTCCAGAAAAAGATCGGTCGGATACCCGGCCGCGAGAAAAGCCAGTCCGGCTGCGGGAGCCGGCGCGGCGGTGTCCGCGTTGTCGGTCCGGCTGAGCAGGCGGACCATCTCCGATGCGTCACGACGTCCCAGGCCGATGTCCACCATCGTGCCGACCAGGAAGCGGACCATGTGGTGCAGAAATCGATCGGCCGCCACCACAAAGCGCAACAGCCCGGTCTCGGGTTCGCTCCATTCGGCTTCGAGGATCCGGCACCGGTAATGGGCCTTGGGGATCCCGACGGCGGCGAAGGCGCGGAAGTCGTGTTCGCCGCGAATGGCGTCGGCAGCCCGTTGCATCGCCGCGACCTCCGGCCGACGGCCGAGCGGCCAGATGTGACGACTCCGCAGTGGGGAGCGGGCCGATCCATCGGTGCCGATGTCGTAGCGATAGCGCCGATGGAGAGCGTCGCGCCGGGCGTTGCCGTCCGGGCGAATGGCCCGAATCGCCGAGACGGCGATCGTGTCAGGCAACAGCGAATTGAGGGCACGCAGCAGCGTGGCGGCAGTCCAGCGATCCGGCATCACGGTGCTGACAGGGAGGGCCAGCGCATGCACGCCGGCATCGGTGCGTCCGGCGGCAACCGCGGCGGTCGGAGCCCCGGCCAGGGTCGACAGCGCTCGTTCCACGTCAGCCTGCACCGTGCGACCTTCCCGCTGGCGTTGCCAGCCGCGGTAGTCCGTTCCGTCGAACTCCAGCGTGAGCAGAAAGGCGCGGCTCATGAAGCCACGGAATCTAGCCGAGCCGACCGGCGGCGGCAAGCGCCGGAGTGTGCCGGAATCATTGACAAAATGGCGGTTTGCCCGATACGCTTGCCGGCCATGGTGACGCCGATGAATGCCGGTACCGCGCTGTCCGTCGCGCTTGAGCTGCTCGCGCGCGAGCAGCAGTTGAGTCGCGATGTGACGCGGGAGGCCTTTGCCGAAGTGATGGCAGGCACCGCGACCGCGGAGGAGATTCGGGCCTTGCTGTTGGGCCTGCGCCGGGTCGGGGCCACGGCTGAGGTGATTGCGGCGATCGTCGAGACGATGCGGCAGGTGATGACACCGGTCGACGTCACCGATCGGCGGCACCTGACCGACACCTGCGGGACCGGCGGGGGACAGGTGCGAACCGTCAATATCAGCACCGCCGCCGCCTTTGTCGCCGCCGCGGCCGGCGTGCCGGTCGCTAAGCACGGCAATCGGTCCCACACGTCGCGATCGGGCTCGGCCGATGTGCTCGAGGCCCTGGGAATCTCGACCGCAGTGAGCGCCGCGACCGCTCCGCAGGTGTTGGCCCAGGCCGGCATCGTGTTCCTCTTTGCGCCGTTGTATCACCCGGCGATGCGTCACGTCGCGCCGGTGCGACGCGAGTTGGGGCTGCCGACTGTGATGAACCTTGTCGGTCCGCTGGCCAATCCGGCCCGGGTCGATCGCCAGGTGATCGGTGTGGCCGACCCGGAGACCGGTCCGCTGCTGGCCGGCGCGCTCCGCGCCCTGGC
>CBFGTB010000087.1:0-9604 GCA_965651715.1 uncultured Gemmatimonadales bacterium | reverse complement strand
GCTTCGGGCTGGCCGATGCGATCGAGCAGGCCGGCATACGAGTTGAGCGTTGAGGCCAACAGCGGATGGGGGCCATCGAAGGCTCGGCGTTCGAGCGCGAGTGCGGTGGTGAAGTGACGCAGGGCCGAGTCGGTGTTCCCGAGTTGGCCGTGCAGCGCGGCGAGATTGTGGTGGGCATAGGCCAGAGCCGAGTCGTTGTCGGGCTCCTCGCGGGCTTGCAACTCCAGGGCGTGACGGAGCAGCGGCAGCGCGGCGGGCAGGTCGCCCAGGCGACTCAGCAACCGTCCCCGGTGATCGAGGTAACTGACGGTGCCCGGGGCCTCGGTTCGGCCGTACCTGCTGAGGAGCTGGAGCGCCTCACTCAGCACCGAGTCGGCCTCCTCAATGCGGCCGTCCATTTCAAGCGCCGTGGAGAGATTGGCCAACATGGTGGCCAACACCTCGGGATCGAATGGCTGGAGTCGTCGCGCCGCGTTGACGCCCTGTTCCGACTGTTCGGCGGCGGCGGCGTAGTCGCCCAGTGTGAGATAGGTGGTCGAGAGCACTCGCCGGACATGCAGGTCGAGTTGCGGTTGCGGGCGAAGCGAGTCGGCCCGCTGCGCTGCCGCATCGAGCACAGTCCGCATCAGCACCGGCTGATCGATTGCCTGCTCCGATGGGGCAGGCGCGGCCAGCATGGCGGTGAAGTAGCGGGTGGCGGCGCTCGCCTGCGCGCCTTCGGCGATGGCGCGTCGCGCTTCGGCCGTGGTCCGGATCACTCCCAGGCCGAGTGCGATCAGGACCAGCAGCGCCATGGTGATTTCGAGGCGGTGACGTCGCAGCAACCTGGTGACGCGGTAGCTCAGGCTGTCGGGGCGGGCGGCGACCGGCAAGCCATCCAGCGCGGCGGTAATGTCCCGTTCGAGCTGGGCGACCGAGCCGTAGCGATCGCGGGGACCTTTCCGCAGAGCCATCATGACGATGGCGTCGAGGTCACCCCGGAGATGGCGCCGCAGCGTCGTCGCCGGCGGGAGTCCGGCGCCGCGGGCCAACTCGTCAGTCACCACGCTGCTGGGCGGGTCGGGCGGCTGATGTCGCACCATCGCGTCGATGTCGGGTCGGAGCAGGTTGTCGAACAGGAACACCCGCCTCCCGGTCAGCAATTCGAAAAGCAGACAGCCCAAGGCGTAGATATCCGGGCTGGTGCTGGCCGCGGTCAGATCATCGAGCTGTTCGGGTGCCGCGTAGTCGGCGGTGAACGCTGGTCGTCCGCTGCTGGGCGGCGGCAGAGCGTCGCCGTCATCACCGTGCAGCAGACGCGCGATGCCGAAGTCGAGCAGTTTGACGGCGCCCTCTGCGGTGACCAGGATGTTGGCCGGCTTGAGGTCGCAGTGCACCACCAGGTGGCGATGGGCGTACTCCACGGCGCGACAGACTTGCAGGAACACAATCAGTCGCTCGCGGACCGAGAGCCGACGGGTTCGGCACCAGGTGGTCAGCGGGACGCCCGGGATGTATTCCATGGCGAAGTAGGGCTCGCCTGCCGCCGTCATGCCGCCTTCGATGAAGGTGGCGATGTTGGGGTGAGTCAACCGGGCCAGAATCAGGTGTTCGCGACGGAGGCGGCGCGTGGCGCCCTCACCGCTGGCCGGGTGCATGACCTTGATGGCGACCCGTTGAGTGAATTCGTCGTCGGCGCGCACGGCCTCGTACACCGCGCCCATTCCGCCCGAGCCAAGTCGACGGACCACCCGGTAGCGACCAATCCGATGTTCCAGCGTCAGCGGCGCTGTCACGGCGGGCTCACGGCGGTGGGCGGACGGGCGGCCGAAGCAATCCGCGCCTCGCGCAGGCGATGATGCCAGGGATCGCTGGGCTCAGCCCAGCGCTGCAGCAGGCGTTCGGCATGGTGGAGCACCGAGTCGGCGCGCTCCGCCTGCCGGGTGGCCGCCAGCGCGAGACCCCACTTGGTCATGACCACGGCCAGTTGATAGCTGCCGCGGCGATCGGCTCGGCGGCGCAGTGTGACTGCGCGGTCAAATTGCGCTTCCGCCAAGCCGGCGTCACCGATCGACAGGTAGGTGTCGGCGATGGTTTCGCGGATCTGTGCGCCGAGCCGTGGGTCGTGGTCGAGGCTGTCGGCGTGGGCCACGGCGCTGTCGAGCACCTCGCGCATGGTCACCCGACCGCCCAGCTTGGCGGGATCCGGGGCCGCCAGCATGGCGCTGAAGAAGTCGGTGACTGCGGTGGCGCGAAATCGCGCGGCGTCGGCGGCGCGTCGGGCGGCAGTACTCACCAGCATGCCACCGATCAGCGCGGCGGCCAGGCTGGCACCGCCGAGGCTGAGCGAGCGGTGGCGACGGATAAAGCGACCGGCGCGATAGAGTGTGCCATCGGCCCGCGCCGCGACCGGCTTATGATCGAGCCAGGCATGGACGTCGCGGGCGAGATCCTCGACTGATCCGTATCGGTGGCGCGGTTGCTTCCGGAGTGTCCTGGCGACGATGGCATCCAGGTCACCGGCGATGCGGCGGCGGAGCTGGCGGGTCGATGGCAGGCCGAGCAGTGCTCCCCGCGTCGGGGTCAGCACTGTGCTCGCGAGGGGTGGCACCGTGGTGGCAACGATGTCTTCCATCTCGCTGATGAGCTTACCGCTCAGCGGCAGCGGTCGCTGACCGCTGAGCAGTTCGAACAGCAGCACGCCGAGGGCGTAGATATCCGATCCCGGTCCGACCGAGAGTCCGTGCACCTGCTCGGGCGAGGCGTATTCGGGGGTGAACAGTCGGGCACCGCCCTGCGTGAGGGGAAGATGGTCGTCGCCCTCCTCGTCGCGCAGCAGTTTGGCGATGCCGAAATCGAGCAGCTTCACCACACCCTCGTCGGTCACCAGAATGTTGCCCGGCTTGAGATCCCGATGGACGATCAGATGGCGGTGGGCGTGCTGCACCGCGCCGGCCACTTGCAGAAACAGCACCAGACGTTGGCGCAGGTCGATGCGCCAGGCGTCGCACCACTGGGTGATCGGTTTGCCGCTGACATACTCCATCACGAAGTACGGTTGGCCGTCAGGGGTCATCCCGCCGTCGATCAGCGCGGCGATATTGGGATGATTGAGGCGGGCGAGAATCTGGCGTTCCTCGCGAAAGCGGTGGAGCGCCAGGTCGCTGGCGACGCTGCGGCGCAGGAACTTGATCGCGACACGGCGCGCGACACCCCCGTCGTCACGCGTGGCGAGGAAGACGGTCCCCATGCCGCCGGTGCCGATTTCGCTGTCGATCCGGTAGGATCCGACCCGGGTGCCGATCAATCGGGTGTGATCGGCGACCACGGTCCGCGGTCCGGAAAACGGTCCGCTCAGGGTCACATCGGCCTGGTCATGTACCCGGAGCAGCGCCCGCACGTCGTCGCGCAGTCGCGGGTCGTCGGCGGCGGCCTGGAGCAGCAGGGCGTCACGTTGATCGGGTGAGATCTCCAGTGCCGCCTCGAACAGCGCTCGGGCGCGACTGAGACGTTCCGGGGTCCACTCGGCTGAGGTCATCAGTCAGGAACGCGGCAGGACCGGGGAAAAGCGCTCACGGTGCGGACGCGGTGCCGCCCAGGGCATGGAGCAGGAAGGCGCGCGCGAAGGTCCAGTCCCGTTTGACAGTGGCGGGCGAGATCTGCAGCGCGGCCCCGGTCTCTTCGATGGACAGGCCGCCGAAGAATCGCAGTTCGACGACGCGAGCCTGGCGGGGGTCGAGCGCTTCCAGGCGCTCGAGCGCATCGTTGAGGGCCAGCAGATCCAGGCCCTGATCGGGGTGCTCGCCCATTGACTCGTCGAATGTGACGCGCACGCCATGATCGCGCTTGAGAGCGCGCCGCCGACGGGCATGGTCAATCAGGATCCGCCGGATGGCCTGTGATGCGATGCCGTAAAAATGCGAGCGGTTCTGCCAGCTTGCCGCCTGCTGGCCCACGGTGCGCATGAAGGCTTCATGGACCAGCTCGGTGGGCTGCAGAGTATGCCCTTCGACTTCGCGCCGCATGGCGAGCGAGGCGAGGCGGTGCAGTTCGTCATACACCAGCGGGGCCAGTCGTTCGGCCGCATCGGGGGCGCCGCGATTCAGGTCGGCCAGGAGGCGGGTGACCTCGTGGTCGGTCGAGTCGGTCATCAGAAATCCGGGATGGCGGGAATCGGCTGCCGAATACTAGAGCGTCGGTCGGTCCGAGGCGAGGGGTGAGCCGATTGCGCGGCGGTCTGCGCGTGTGGAGAGAACCCTTCTCAGGAGTCGATCCGGATGCGTCAGATCTCGTTCTTGCTGCTGGTCCCTGCACTGTTCTGCACGACAGATGCGCTGGTGGGGCAGTCGGCCCAGCGGCTGTCGGCCCAGGCGTCGGCGCTGTATGTGGCCCCGTCGGGGGATGCCTATCAGGGGTTCGACGCTGGCTTCGGCGTTGAGGCGCAGCTCCGCTACACGCCGAGCGCCTTTTCGTTGGGGCTGGGGTATCAGCGGTCGTCACATGACTTTGACATCGGTACCGGCCGGATGGAGTCGGCGACGCTGGCGGGGGTGTTTGTCGAACCGCGCTATGTGATCGATGTGGGGAGCATGTCCTACGCGCCCTACCTGGCGGCCCGGGTGGCTCTGCTGACCGAGAAGGCGGAGATCGCGGGGCTGTCTGCCGAGGCGAGCGGTACCCAGATCAACCTGGGCGGGGGCGTGCTGGTTCGGCTGACGCCGCGTATGAATCTCGATCTGGGACTGACCTACGGCGCTATCGATTTTGATGAGATCACGCTGGCCTACCAAGGCGACGAGGTGGTGCTGGACGAGACGGGTGGGAGCGGGCGCAATCTGGTGTTGCGGGTGGGGGTGACGGTGGGGGTGAGGTAGGGGAAGAGAGAAGAGAGAAGAGAGGAGAGGGGGTTCGCTCCGTTCGTGGTTTCGAGGTCGCGGGGTGATCGGTGAATGGGGCTGGTCAGGAGTTGGAGCTGCCTCCCTTGGCGACGCCGCCGCTGACGATGAAGGCCATCAAGTCGGCGGAATCGATGGTCACGGCGGTGACGCGTTCGGTAGGGACCAGGACCAGGTTGCCGGCGATGTTGTAGGACTGGGGCAGATACACCGCGACCCAGCCGGGGAGGCCCATGCGGCTGAGGTCATCTTCGGTGATAAAGCCGAGGAACCACAGTTCGAGTTGCGGGTCGGGCTGCACGCGAACCGGACGATTGAAGCGTCGCCGTTCGCCGGCGAAGGCCTGCATCAGATCCTTGGCGGCGGTGTAGAGCAGCCGGACCAGCGGCAGTCGTTCGAGGATGGTGTCGAGTGTGCCGATGGCGGCGCGGGTGACGACGTTGGTGGCCAGGGCACCGATCAATGAAATGCCGACCACGACCACGATCAGGCCGATTCCGGGAATCGGAATGCGCAGCAGACCGTCGACCCAGCGCACCGCGGCCCAGGCGGTCCAGACGGTGAGCAGAACCGGCACGGTGATCACCGCGCCGCGGAGGAAGTAAGTGGCGGCACGCCGGATGGGCGAGGTTTCCTCGACGGCGGGAGGCAGCGTCATCAGTCAAGTCTCCGTTGCAGGGCGCTGAGCAGTTCCTCGAGTTGGTCGACAGTCGCCTCACCCAGGTGGCCGATCCGGATCAGCCGATCTGATGGATCGTCGGGAGCGGCAGCGATCAACCAGCCATCATGTTCGAGTGCCTCGACCAGCGCCCGGGCCGACCGACCCGCGGGGAGGCGCAGGGCCGAGATGGTGTCGCTGCGGCGATTGGCCGGCATATGCCAGGTGGGGCCGTCAGGGCGCTGAGTGACCCAGCTCTCAAGCCGTTCGCGCAGAGCGCGGTGACGGGCCCAGCGGGCCGGAAGGCCTTCGGTGGCGATCCGTTCCAACTGGGCGGCCAAGGCCCAGGCGATCGGAAGCGCGGGGGTCTGGGGGAAGCGTTCCTCCCCGGCGTCGCGGTGGAGCCCCACCACATCCAGGTAGAGTCCGCGATCATCAATACTGCGAGCGCGGTCGAGGAAGCGATCGCTGACCACTGCCATTGTCAGGCCGGGCGGGGCGGCGAGTGCCTTCTGCGATGAGGCGAGCACAAAGTCCGCTCCCCAGTCGTCGGTCGGGACCGGCATCCCGCCGAGCGACCCGACCGCGTCGACGATGGTCACCGCCTGGCGGAGCGCCGTGCAGCGTGAGAGCAGGTCCTGGATCGGTGCCACGGCACCGGTACTGCTCTCGACATGCACCATTGTCACCGCATCGACCGGCGGTCCGTCGAGCATCGCCTCAAGATCATCGGGCTCCATCACCCGATCCCGGGCGGTCTGCAGCCTGATGACCTCCTTGTCGCAGGCCTCGGCGATCCGGGCGAAGCGTTCGCCGAAGCTGCCATGGACGATCGCCAGCACCCGCTCGGTCACCCCCGATCGGATCGCGGCTTCCATCATGGCTGTGGCGCTGCCGGTGGTGAGCAGCACCGGCCGCGCGGTCTGGAATACCTGCTTGAGACCGGTCTGTAACCGATGCGCCAGGGCGGTGCCGGCTGCGGAGCGATGACTGATCGGGGAGTGGAGCATCTCCCGGGCGACTGTCGGATCGACCTCGACTGGGCCCGGGAGCCAGCAGCGGCCCGAAACGCTCATTCCACCAGGTCCAATCGGGTCGCCTCGCGGTAGTGACGGCCGACCTTGGCACAGGGGCGTCCGTGGTACCTGACCACATCGGCGGTGAAATCGAACCGGCCACCGAACAGCGATGAGCCGACGCCGTAGGCGTCAACCGGCACACCCAGTGCTTCGAATTCGCGGATCTTGGCGACAGTGAATCCGCCCGAGACCACGATGCGCACATCGCTGTGGCCGGCGCGATCGAGCGCTCGACGGACGTTGTCGACCAACTGGGGATTCACACCGGTGGGACGGAAGTCGCCCATCATCGGCACCACCGAGGTGTCCACCAACAATTCGCTGGTGTCGAGTCGGACGCCGTACAATCGGGGGCCCAGGGCGTCGGCCACCTCCAGCGCGGTGCGGACGCAGTCGTTCTCAAAATCCACAAGTGTGACCAAGCGGGTTTCGTCGACCACGTGCTCGAGATACTTGCGGCTGGCCAGCACCGTGTCGCCGCCATAGGCCGCGATCAGGCCGTGAGGAACCGTGCCGATACCTTCACTGCCCCACCACGACGCCTGGGCATCGGTCGACACGCCGATGGCTCCGGCGATGTGGGCGGCGTAGCCGTCGCCGGTCTGGACCATCCAGTGGTCGTGCCGGGCCGGGAAGAACATCACGTCCTTCGGCTTGGCCGCTTCGACCACCCGCCGGGTGTTGGTGCCGACCCGGGTCCGCCGCGCGAGCACACCCAGGTACAGCGTCTCGAGGTGGGCGAAGTGCTGATAGGGGCCCTCGATTTCGAGCACCACTTCCCAGGGGGTGACCGGGTCGCCGTCGTACAGGGCCCGGACCGTCAGCGCCTCCCAGTCATCAGAGCAGAGCCGCAGGATCGCGATGGCCTCATCGATGCCGCCGAGCAGGGCATCGTGTTTGGTGTACACCTGAACTGTGACGTCGGGCGAGGCACCGTCGCGTTGCAGGACCTCACGGGTCCGGGTGAAGTACTTATCGGAGTAGTAGCCGGCCCGCATTTTTTCGACGGGCAGGTTGAAGATCGCGGGATCGAGGCGGTGGCGTGGCATGTCGGAATCTGCACACGGTTGGAGATCGGCGTAAGGCGGCGGTGCTCCCGGGCGGTTCGGGTCTTACATTACGGCTTCCCCAGACCCAGGAGCCCCGGTGTCAGATTCGTCGTTGTCCCGTCGGACCTTCCTCGGCGCGGCGGGAGCCGCAGTCGCCGGGGCGAGCATGATGCCGCGGCCGGCCCTGGCCGCCCCATGGGTGCGGCGGACCCCGCCCGCCAAACCGGTGGCCGTGGCGAGCACCAATGGGCTGCGCGGCGTGGCCCGTGCTGTCGAACTGGTGACCAAGGGCAGTGACACCCTCGATGCGATTGTCGAGGGCGTCAAGATCCAGGAACTGGATCCCAACGACATGTCAGTGGGATTCGGCGGGCTGCCCAACGAGGAGGGCGTGGTCCAGCTCGATGCCTCATGCATGCACGGCCCGTCGATGCGGGCCGGCGCGGTCGGGGCGCTCGAAGGGATCAAGACGCCGAGCGAAATCGCCAGGCTGATCCTGCGGTATACCAATCACATCATGCTGGTGGGCAAGGATGCCCAGCGGTTCGCCACCTCGTATGGCTATCCGATCGAGGATCTGCTCACGCCGCGCTCGCGCGAGGCGTGGCTGCACTGGCGGGCCAATCGCGGTGCCAGCGATGAGTGGATCGATGTGGACTCCAAGGAGAAGCTGATTCACACCACCGGCACGATCAACATGGACATTGTCGATCCCAAGGGCGACCTCTCGTCGATTACCACCACCAGCGGGACCTCGTACAAGATCCCCGGACGGGTCGGCGATTCACCGATCATCGGGGCCGGTCAGTACACCGACAATACCGTCGGGGCCGCCGGGTCGACCGGCCGGGGAGAGAGCAACATCATGGTGTGCGGGGCATTCCTCACCGTCGAGTTCATGCGCCAGGGGATGCAGCCCACCGATGCGGCCCTGGCCACACTCAAGCGGGTGGTGGCCATGACGCCGCCACGCTTCCTCGACGAACGCGGCCGACCCACCTTCCAGTTGAACTTTTACGCGGTCAACAAGCAGGGTGCCTACGGCTGCGCCTCGATTCATCCCTCCAACTTTGCTGTGGCGGACGAGAACGGTGCACGAGTCGAAGACGCCGCCGTCCTCTACGGATAATGCGACGTCTTCTCGGCTGGGCCCTGCTGCTCCAGGGTTGTCTCTTCACCTGTTCTACCGCCTCACTGGCGGCCCAGTCGGCTGCGCCGTGGCGGCTGTCCTACTTCCCCTACGTGACCTCGGCGCCCAACGATGGCGCGATGGCGACGGCCCGTGCGATCTGGTTCCGCCAGGCCGGCTGGGGCGAGCGGGTCACGCTGGCCGAATACGTCGCAGCCGAAGCGGGATATTCCAGTCACGATGCCTGGCGGGCCGCGCTCACCTGGGGAGCCCCGCGCCTGGCCCCCAACTGGCGGATGATGGCCCATCTCGAAGCGGGGCACCAGCCCAATTTCGGCGGATTGACTGCCGCCAGTGCGCCCGACCGCAATCGGGCGCTGGGTTGGGTGGACGTGACCCGGCGACTGTCGGGACCGCTTCATGTGGCGCTCCGGCCGGCGGTGCGCCACACCGCACTGGAACCTGCGGCCGGTGCCGGAACCGACGAAACCGATCTGTCGCTCCGCGGAGCCGTGGTCCTCGATCTGCGCGACCGCGAGTTTGAGGTCAACCGCGGGATTCTGGCCGAAGCGGGTGCCATCACCGGCTCGGGAGGGGGCGCTGATCGCCACTACACCGCGCCCTATGCCCATGTCCGTGGCTGGATCCACCCGGTGCTGCCGCTGCGGCTCACCGGACGGGTGGCGTGGCGGGGCACCACCGGCTCACCGGCGCTGGCGCCGGCCTATGAATTTCCCGGTTGGGAAGGGGACTTCACCCTGCTCGGCGGCCCCCGCAGTCAGCGCGGTCTGCCCGAAGGTGCCGTCGCGGTCGAC
>CBFGTB010000086.1:0-9747 GCA_965651715.1 uncultured Gemmatimonadales bacterium | reverse complement strand
ACCGGCGATCTCGGGCACGACGCCCTGGTCCCCGATGCCGACATCGCCTCTCCCCTGCTCGCGCTGGCCGGCTACCTGGGGCGCTTCATTCCGGATCGCCTGCATGTGCTCGGCGAAACCGAAATCAGTTACCTGGCGTCACTGGATCTCGCGGCCCGCACCCGATCGCTCGAAGGGTTCTTCCAGCACGATCTTCCGGTCGTCTTCATCACCAAGGGTCTCGAGCCGCCGGAGCCGCTGCTCGACCTGGCCCGCTCCCGATTGATTCCCGTTCTGCGGACCCAGCTCAAGACTGCCGAGTTCTATCGCCGGGTCAAGCCGATCATCGAGGACGCCTTTGCACCGCGCACCACGCTGCACGGCTCGCTGGCCGATGTCTACGGGGTCGGCCTGCTGTTCATGGGACGCTCGGGAATCGGCAAGAGTGAGTGTGTGCTCGATCTGGTCGAACGGGGGCATCGTCTGGTGGCCGATGATGTGGTCAAGGTCACCCGGCGCGGCAAGGATGTCCTGATCGGGCAGGGGCATGAACTCGCCGGCCATCACATGGAGATCCGGGGCGTCGGACTTGTCGACATCCCGGCGCTGTTCGGAGTGCGGGCGGTGCGGCAACAGAAGCGGCTCGAAGTGGTCGTCCAGCTCGAGGACTGGGAAACCGCGCGCGACGCCGACCGCACCGGTCTGCAGCGCGATACGCAGGCCATTCTCGACGTCCCGATCCCCAAGGTGATCGTCCCGCTCAATCCGGGCAAGAACATTACGGTGGTGGCCGAAGTAGTCGCGATGATGCACCTGTTGCGTTACAGCGGCGTCGATGTCGCCGCTGCCTTCAACGAACGGCTGATCAAGAAGATGCGGGAAAAGCGCGGTGTGCGTGAGTACCTGCGGGATGATTTCGAATGACGCAGATCGCGGGAGTGATTGTCGGGCACGCCAATCTGGCGGCGGCGTTGATTGCGGCTGTCGAACAGATTGCCGGAGCCGATCACGGGCTGGTGGCGGTGAGCAATGCCGGCTGTGATCGGGAGAGTCTGGAGCAGCGTCTGATGGCGGCGGTGGCCGGGCAACCGGCGATCGTGTTCATCGACATGCCCAGCGGTTCCTGCCTGTTCGCCGCGATGCAGCGCCTCAAGGACGCGCCCACCATCCGGCTGGTGACCGGAGTCAATCTGGCGATGCTGCTCGAGTTCGTCTTCCAACGCGACGGCGAGCTGGACCAGGTCGCCGCCACAGTGGCCGAGGCCGGTATGCGGGCCGTCGGTCTGCGCTGACGCGATGGCGATCCTGCTCTTCCGGGTCGACGATCGACTGTTGCACGGCCAGGTGGTGATCGGCTGGGGGCGGCCGCTGGGCATCACCCGGGTGGTGCTGGTCGATGACGGAGTGGCAGCCAGTCTCTGGGAGCAGGATCTCTATCGCATGGCGGCACCCGACGGGGTGGACGTGGTCTTTGCCACCACGGCCGACGCGGAGACTCAGTTAGCGAGCTGGCAGGCCGACGCGACCCGGACAATTGTGCTGACCGGCGATCTGGCGACCATGGCGGCGCTGTACCACGCGGCGCCCGCCGTGGTCTCGGCGATCAACCTCGGCGGCATACATCATCAGCCGGGTCGGGTTGAAAAGCTGCGTTATCTCTATCTCGATTCGGCCGATCAGCGCCGCCTGAGCGAACTGGCTGGTGCGGGGGCGCGGGTCGCCGCGCAGGACCTGCCGACTTCGCCGGCCGTCGATCTGGCGGACTTGCTGTGACCCCGCTGCTGGCACTGGGGCTGCTGCTGTGGGGGGCGATCGTCGCACTCGACCTCGTCACCTTGCCGCAGGGCCTGCTCGCCCGCCCCTTGGTCGCTGCAACGCTGGCGGGCGCGATGGCCGGCGATGTGGTGGCGGGCATGCTGGCGGGGGCCGTGCTGGAACTATACAATCTCGAAGTGTTGCCGATCGGCGCATCGCGCTATCCCGATTATGGCCCGGGAGCGGTGGCGGCCGGAGCTGCCGCCGCGCTGATCCCGGCGGTGGGGCCGCTCGGCATTGCCGGACTGGTTGGCCTGCCGCTGGGACTGCTGGGCGGCTGGAGTATTGAACGCCATCGTCGGGCCAATGCCCGCCGGGTGGGCGATGCGCTCGAACGGGTCGCTGCCGGCGACGCCCGGGTGATCTGGTACCTCCAGCGGGAGGGACTGTGGCGCGACGCGGCCCGCGGCCTGGCGTTGGCGGCGGCGGGCCTGGCCGTGGCATGGCTGATGAGCCTGATCGATTGGAGTCAGGTGAATCACCGCGACCTGCTCGATTGGGCGGTCCTGGCCGGCGGATTGACGGCCGGACTGGGCGGTGCGATCCGGATGGCCGGAACCGGATCGCGGCGCCACTGGCTTGGGGTTGGCCTGCTGACAGGGCTGGTGGTGGCGCTGTGGCACTGAGTCCCCGGTGGCAGACGCTGATCCGCCTCTACGGCGTGCAGGCCGCCTGGACCTACGAGCGGATGGCCGGAATCGGTGTCGGCCACGCCGCCGCGCCGCTGCTCAGGGATCTGTTCCGTGAACGCAGTCCGGATGAGCGACGGGCGGCCGTGGCCCGGTCGGCCGAATACTTCAACTGCCATCCTTATCTGGCGGGCATCGCGGTGGGCGCGGTGGTGCGGGCCGAGCGGGAGGGGGTCTCCGGCGGGGCAATCAGCCGGCTTCGCACCGCGCTGTCGGGGCCGCTCGGCGCGATCGGCGATCAACTCATCTGGGTCGGTGAAGTGCCGATCGTGGTGGGAGCGGCGCTGGCGCTGGTTCCGTTTGTCGGCTGGTGGGCGGTGGTCGGCGCGGTGATCGTTCACAATCTGTTGCGCTTCAGGCTGACCCGTTGGGGCCTCGATCTTGGTCTGGCCAGCGGCCTCGCCGTCGGACGGGCGATCGATGGCTCGTGGCTGCCGCAGACGGCCCGCTGGGCGCAGCGCGGCGGCGCCTTCGCGCTGGGGCTGGCGCTGCCGATCGTCGCCGACTGGCTCTGGCGCGATGGAGCGCCGAGTGGCGGCCTTGTCGTGTTGGCATTGACGCTGATCGGCACGGTGTCGACGCTGGCCCGTCCGACTCGGACTCGCGTCAACGGCCTGCGGTTCGGCCTCGGTTTGTTGGTTCTCACCGTGCTCATTCTCGGAGTGCTGCCATGATCGAGCGACTGCTTACCATCGCGAACCCGCTGGGTCTTCATGCGCGACCCGCCGCGCAATTCGTGCGATTGGCGGCATCGTTCGATGCCCAGGTGGTGCTCGAGCGCGATGGCATGGCTGTCAACGGCAAGAGCATCATGGGCGTGATGATGCTGGCGGCGGAGTGCGGGGCCGAACTCACGCTGCGGGTGGAGGGCAGCGACGCCGACGCTGCGGCTGCGGCGCTGGAACAACTGGTCCGCGATGGGTTCGGCGAATGAGTGACGACCGTACCTTGCGCGGCGTGGGGGTGTCGCCCGGGCTGGCGATCGCCAGTGCGATCCATGTCAGTTGGTCGCTGCCGGATGTCGAGGATCGGACTGTCGATCCCGAGGAGGTGGAGCACGAGATCACCCGGCTGCATGATGCGGTTGAGGTCGTCGCCGAACAACTGGCGCAACTCAAGCGGCGCACCGAACTGCGGGCCGGGCCGGAGGAAGCGGGCATCTTCGACGCCCAGATCATGATGGTGCGCGACGAGGAGTTTCTCCGCGGGGTGGAGGCCCTGATTCGCAAGAACAACCTCGCTGCCGAGACCGCCTACGATTTCAAAGGCCTGGAACTGCGCAGCGCCTGGGGCCGCTCCCGGATGTCGATCCTGCGCGATCGCCTCGCCGACCTGAATGCGATTCAACTGCGGATGCTGGCGCAGCTCATGGGGCGCTCCGCCGAACTGGTGTGGCTGGGCGATATGGAGGATCAGGTCGTCCTTGTTGCGCGGGAGCTGCTCCCGGGCTTGACGGTGCAGATCGATCGAGAGCGGATCGTCGGCCTGGTGAGCGAGGAGGGAACCCGGACGTCGCACGCCGCCATCCTGGCGCATTCACTTGGCATTCCCGCCGTGATGGGCGCCGCCGATGCGATGGCCCGGATTCCGCCCGGCGCGATGGTGATGCTCGATGGCCAATCCGGTGTCGTCACAGTCGACCCGACATCCGATGAACTGGAGGTCGCTCAGGTCCAGGCCAGCCGTCGCGCCAAGCTCGATATGCAGCTTGAGGGGATCGGGCACGAACCGGCAGTCACTCCTGACGGATTTGAGCTGGAGATCCAGAGCAATGTCGATCTGCCCGAAGAGGTCGAAACTGCGGTTCGCCTGGGCGCCGACGGAGTGGGCCTGTTGCGGACCGAGTTCCTGATCACCGGTCGGACCGCGCTGCCGAGCGAGCAGGAACAGATGGAGTATTACCGCCGCGTCGGTGCCGCCTTCGCCGGCCGACCGGTCATTGTGCGCAGCTTTGACCTGGGGGGCGACAAGTTCCCCTCCGCCTTCGATGCGCCGCACGAAGCCAACCCGTTTCTGGGCTGGCGGTCGATCCGGGTCTGCCTCAGCCAGCCTGATGTGTTCCGGCCGCAGCTCCGCGCCCTGCTGCGGGCCGCTGCCGATCGCAACGTGCAGCTCATGCTGCCGATGTTGATCTCGCTCGACGAACTCCGCGCCACCCGGGAACTGATTGCCGAGGAGGCGGCGCACCTGGCGGCGGAGGGCGTGCGCGCCACCGATCGTCTGAGCGTCGGTGTGATGATCGAGACACCGGCGGCGGTGGTGCTGGCCGACGACTTTGCGCGGGAAGTGGACTTCATGAGCGTCGGGTCGAACGACCTCACCCAGTACACCTTGGCCGTCGATCGCAGCAATGCCCGCCTGGCCGATCTGTTTGCGCCGCTGCATCCGGCGGTGGTGCGGCAACTCGCCACCGTGCAGCAGGCGGCGGCGCGGGCCGGAATCCCGGCGTCGGTCTGTGGCGAAATGGCCTCCGACCCGATCGCCGCCGTGCTGTTGCTGGGCCTGGGCTATCGCCGCCTCAGCGTGGCACCGCCGGCCGTGCCGTTGATCAAATGGGTCATGCGCCACGTCCCCCAGGCGGAGGCGGCGGAGGCGGCGGCCGCCGCGCTGCAGGCCGACAGTCGCGCGGGGGTGACCGCTCCGCTGCGCAGCACGTTGGGGCGCCACCTCGATTTGCGGCTGGTCGACCCGGCCGGCGCGTTGCCTCGCGTTTCGTCGGGGACTAGCTTGCCCGGCGCACGGTGACCTCTTCTCTCACTGGATCGATCATGTCTGCGACATCCCGTCATGTCTTTACCTCGGAGTCGGTGACCGAAGGTCATCCCGACAAGGTCGCCGATCAGATCAGCGATGCGGTCCTCGATGCCATCCTGGCGCGCGATGCTGAAGCCCGGGTCGCCTGCGAAACGCTGGTCACGACCGGGCTCGCCCTGGTGGCCGGTGAAATCACGACCTCGGCTTACGTCGATCTGCCGGGAATTGTCAGGGATACCGTCGAGCGAATCGGATACACCGATGCCGCCACCGGGTTCGATTTCCGAACCTGTGCCGTGCTGACCTCGATTGGTCGCCAGTCGGCCGACATCGCGCGTGGGGTAGATCGACCGCGCAGCGAGGATCAGGGGGCCGGGGATCAGGGCATGATGTTCGGGTACGCCAGCGATGAAACCACGCAGCGGATGCCGCTGCCGGTGGTCATGGCCCACCGTCTGGCGCAGCGCCTGGCGGCGGTCCGGCGCGGTGACGCCGGTCTGCCACACCACGCCTGGTTGCGCCCCGACGGCAAGACGCAGGTGTCGGTCGAGTACGAGGGGGATCGTCCGGTCGGCGTGCGGACCGTGGTGCTGTCGACCCAGCATGACGAGTCGGTGGCCGGTCGTCGGCTCGGCGAGCGACGCATCGCAGCGGCCATGCGGGAGGACGTCATCGGCCCGGTGCTTGAGGAGTTCGGCTTCGGCGATGCGCGCCCCAAGATTCTGGTCAACCCCACCGGGCGCTTCGTGATCGGTGGTCCGATGGGGGATGCCGGCCTGACCGGACGCAAAATCATTGTCGATACCTACGGGGGGATGGCCCGCCACGGCGGCGGCGCCTTCAGCGGCAAGGATCCCAGTAAGGTCGACCGCTCGGCTGCCTACGCCACGCGCTGGGTCGCCAATACCATCGTCGCCGCCAAGCTGGCCCGCCGCTGCGAAGTGCAGGTCGCCTACGCCATCGGCGTCGCGCGACCGGTCTCGATCATGGTCGACACCTTCGGCACCGGTCGGGTGAGTGACGAGCAGCTCGAACGCGCCGTGGGCGAGGTCTTTGATCTGCGGCCGGCGGCCATCATTCGCGATCTGAACCTGCGGCAGCCGATCTACGGAGCGACCGCCGCCTATGGGCACTTCGGCCGCACGCCGCAGAAAGCGCGCTACGCCGAGAAGGATCTGGCGCCCCGTCAGGTCCAGCTCTTCACCTGGGAGCGCACCGACCGCGCCCGTGACCTTCTGACCGCCGTCAAGGCCTGAGGACCGATGTCCGATATCGCGCTCGACGCCCCCCACCATATCCGCGATCTGAGCTTGGCCGACGAGGGTCGGCGCCGCACGGCCTGGGCCGAGCGGGCGATGCCGGTGCTGCGCCAGATCCGGGACCGCTTTGCGACCGAACGCCCGCTGGCCGGACGGCGGATCTCCTGCTGCCTGCACGTCACCACCGAAACCGCCAACCTGATGATCGCGCTGCGCGCCGGCGGGGCGGAGGTCGCGCTCTGCGCCTCGAACCCGCTCTCCACCCAGGACGATGTCGCGGCGCACCTGGTCCGCGATCATGGCGTGCACGTCTATGCGATCAAGGGGGAGGATCATGACACCTACTACAGTCACCTCGCTCAGGCGCTCGCCTTCGGCCCGGATCTGACCCAGGACGACGGCGCCGATCTGGTCGGCTCGCTGCACATGATTCGCCTCGACCGTTTCGACGATCTCTCGGCGCCGGTGCGGCGGATGGTCGAGGCCCTCAGTCCGGCCGAGCGCGAGGCACTTGTCGGGCGGGTGCAGGGGTCCACCGAGGAGACCACCACCGGCGTGATCCGTCTCAAGGCGATGGCCGCCGATGGGGTGCTGCAGTTCCCGATCGTCGCCGTCAACGATTCCCGCACCAAGCATATGTTCGATAACCGCTACGGCACTGGTCAGTCGACGTTGGACGGCATCGTGCGGGCGACCAACCTGCTGTTGGCCGGCAGTACTGTGGTCGTGGCCGGCTACGGCTGGTGCGGCCGGGGACTGGCGATGCGTGCGCGGGGCGCGGGCGCACGAGTGATTGTGACCGAGGTCGAACCGGTGGCCGCGCTGGAGGCGCGGATGGACGGCTTCGACGTCATGAGCATGCAGGATGCGGCGCCGGTTGGTGACCTGTTCTGCACCGTCACCGGCAACATCCACGTCATTCGCCCGGAACACTTCCGCGCGATGAAGGATGGCGCCATCGTGGCGAACTCGGGCCACTTCAATGTGGAACTCGATCTCGATGGTCTGCGCAAGCTGAGCGGTGCACCCACCGAGGTCCGTCAGTTCGTCGATGAGTATGTTCTCGAGGGACGTCGGATTCTGGTGCTGGCCGAAGGACGTCTGATCAATCTTGCGGCCGCCGAAGGGCACCCGGCGTCGGTGATGGACATGTCCTTCGCCAATCAGGCGCTGGCGGCTGAGTATCTGGTGGCGAACGCTGCGACGCTGAGTCGCGCCGTCCATCGGCTGCCAGGCGAGGTCGACGCCGAGATCGCGCGGCTCAAGCTGGCGGCCATGGGCGTCAGCTATGACACCCTCACGCCGGAGCAGGTGAACTATCTCGCGAGTTGGGACGCGGGAACCTGATCCGATGATCCGCCCGCAGTCGTTGCGCTGATGATACCCGCTCTCGCGGCCGGGGTGATCGGCCTGAGCCTGCTCACAGGGCCGGTCACCGTCCGAGGGCGGGTGGTGCGAGTGCAGCACGGCGACACTGTGGTGGCGGCCGGCGCACGGGTTGTCCTCCATGCCGTCACACCCGAGCGCCAGGGTCCGCTCGATTCCGTCGTCGCCGATGCCCAGGGGCGATTCCGCATCACAGCGACAGCCGACTCGGGCGCTGTGCTGCTGCTGAGCGCCCGCTGGCAGGGCGTGGAATACTTTGCTCCACCGTTCGGCGACGCCGCCGAGCCCATTACCCTGGTGGCGGTCGATACCTCGTCGCAGCAATCGGTCGCGGTGGCCGCGCGCCATGTCATTGTGGGGGGACCCGCTGCCGACGGCACCCGTGACGTGGTCGATCTGATTGTGATCGCCAACCGGGGGGAGCGCACTCGCACGGCTCCCGACTCGCTCCACCCGAGCTGGACCATGGCGCTGCCGCCGCATGTGGCGAATCTCACGGTGGGCGACGCCGATTTTTCGCCCGAGGCCTTTGACCTGCACGGCGACACGCTGATGCTCAGCGCGCCGATCCCGCCCGGTGAACGTCAGTTCTTCCTGATGTACCAGGTGCCGCCCGGCGCGCGGCGCCTGCAACTGCCGCTGGGCGCCGCACTCGACACGCTGTCGCTGCTGAGCGAGGAACACGAAGTGACGACGGCACCGGTGCTCGCCGTGACCGGTGAGGAAACGGTCTCCGGGCGGGTCTTCCAGCGCCAGGTCGGCGGCCGCGCGCTGGGCGACACCCTGGTTGTCACCCTGCCGGGAGCCGCCCGGGTGCCCTCATGGCTGCTGCCGCTGCTGGTTGCACTGTTCGGAGCGACACTGCTGCTCGTCAGTTGGCGCTCCCTTGTCGGGGCCCGGCCGACCCGGTAGCTTCCCGCCTGTTGACCAAGCGAACGGCGTAGCTCGGAAGTCCGGTGTAAGACCGGCGCGGCCCCGCCACTGTAACGGGTGAAGTCATCGGATCCTGACATGCCACTGGGAACCTGGTTCCTGGGAAGGCAGGCTCCGAACCCGAAGCCAGGAGACCCCTCCGTTCGCGCCACCATGACCCCTCGGGGGAGGGGAAGGTGGCGTGGCCGTGAGCGGAACGTCGTTCTGTCGTGCTCACACCCCGCCCGGATCCTCTCCCAGCAAGGATGCGGGCTTTTTCGTGTCGGGCCGTCGCAGTGCGGGACACACTCTCCTCGGGCTGGGCCTCGCCTCGCTGATCATCTGCGGGGTGGGTCTGCTGGTGGGCGCTGTCGACTTCGGGCCCGCTGCCGTGCTGGCAGCGCTTCGCGACCCGACCTCGCCGGCGGCCGATATCATCACACGACTGCGGGCCCCCCGCATTGTTCTGGGCTTCCTTGTCGGCGGGTCGCTGGCGGTCTCCGGCGCGGCGCTGCAGGCCGTGGTGGGCAATCCGCTGGCCGAGCCGTGGCTGCTCGGACTCTCCGGCGGCGCAGCGCTCGGTGCGGTGCTCGGCTTGGTGGTCGGTCTGCCGCCCGGATGGAGCGTGGCCGCTGCCGCAACGCTGGGAGCGGTCGCCGCCATTGCCCTGGTGTATCGGGTCGCCGTCGTGGCGGGGCGACGACTCGACGCGCGGGTGCTGATTCTGGCCGGCGTGGTGGTGGGTGCCTTCGCCAGCGCGGTGAGCGCTGCCATTCTTGCCGTCGCCGACCCGTTCACCTTCCGGGCTGCCGCGCTCTGGCTGTTCGGTGGGTTCAGCGGAGCCTCCTGGGACGCCGCCTCCCGGTTTGCGCTGATCGCCGTTCCGATGCTGGCCCTGATCGCCTGGATCGGGCGGGGACTCGATCTGCTGGCCCTCGGTGATGAACCGGCAG
>CBFGTB010000085.1:0-10060 GCA_965651715.1 uncultured Gemmatimonadales bacterium | reverse complement strand
TCGTAGGTGCCGCCGCCCAGGTCGAAGACGGCGATCTTTTCGTCCTTCTTCTTGTCCAGGCCGTAGGCCAGCGCCGCCGCCGTCGGCTCGTTGATGATCCGCAGCACCTCGAGACCGGCAATCCGGCCGGCATCCTTTGTCGCCTGCCGCTGCGCGTCGTTGAAGTACGCCGGGACGGTGATCACCGCCTTGTCGACGGTGTGGCCGAGATAGTCTTCGGCCGTCTGCTTCATCTTCTGCAGCACCATGGCCGAGATCTCGGGCGGGGTGTAGCGCTTGCCCTGGATCTCCACGGCGGCCAGGCCGTTGGTGCCATCGAGCACCGGATAGGGCACCCGACTCGCCTCTTCGCTGACCTCGGCCAGGCGCCGTCCCATGAAGCGCTTGATCGAGAACACCGTCTGCTTGGGGTTGGTGACGGCCTGGCGCTTGGCGACCTGACCCACCAACCGCTCGCCGTCCTTGGTAAAGGCAACCACCGACGGGGTCGTCCGACCGCCCTCGGCGTTGGGGATGACGACCGGGTCGCCCCCCTCCATGACGGCCACGACCGAGTTGGTGGTGCCCAGGTCGATACCGATGATCTTCGATGCCATTGCGCTTCCTCATTCTGACTGATGACCCGGCCACCGTGGCCGGATGCGGAGACGGCACCCCAAGGAGCAATGGTCATACCGAAGTTTTCTGCCTGATTGGCAGAGGGGGTGGCGGAGCCTGAATTGGCGGGAGCGGTGTCGGGCGGGGGCGGTCCAGCTTGCGCGGGGCCGTCACTCGGGGTGAGGATGTCATCATGACACTGCTCTCGGCTGCGGTTCTGCTCTTCTTCGTCATGGATCCGCTCGGGAACGTGCCGCTGTTTCTCACGGCGCTGGCGCGGGTCGAGCCGGGCCGGGTTCGGGCGATCATCGTGCGCGAGCTGGCGGTGGCGCTGGTGATCATGGTGATCTTTCTCTTCGCCGGCCGCCCGCTGTTGGCGCAACTGCATGTCTCGCCGTCGGCGCTGACGGCGGGTGGGGGTGTCATCCTGCTGCTGATCGCGTTGCGGATGATTTTCCCGAGCAGCGAGCGGTCGCTGCGCGAGGAGGTGGCCGAGGAGCCGTTCATCGTGCCGCTGGCGGTGCCGTATACCGCCGGGCCCTCGGTCCTGGCTACCGAGTTGCTGCTGATGAGTCGCGAGCCGGAACGCTGGCTGGAGTGGCTGGCTGCTCTGGTGCTGGCGTGGTTGGTGGCGGCGGTCATTCTGGCGCTCTCGGCCAATCTCAAGTCGCTGCTGGGCGAGCGGGGGTTGACGGCCCTGGAGCGGCTGATGGGGATGATCCTCGTCATGATGGCTGTCGAGATGCTGATGCAGGGGGCGGCCCAGTATCTGGCGACCCTGAGCTGAGCGGGCGCACCGTGTCAGCGGGATGCCCTGCCACTATACTCCGAGCGCAGTACCCTTCGTCTCCTGCCCTTCCTGGAACCACCTCACGGAGTTGATCGACATGCGTTTGCCCGCTCGCGGCACCTGCTCTTCACTCCTGTTGCTGATGGGCGCGGTGGCGACCGCCCCGCTCGTCGCGCAGGAGAAGGTGGATGTCGCTACCATCGAACGGATTAAGACCGAGGCGCTTGAGCACTCGCAGGTCATGGACATCATGAGTTGGTTGACCGATGTCTACGGCCCGCGGCTCAGTTGGTCTCCCAATGCCACCAAGGCGGCCCACTGGACTGTGGCCCAGTTGCAGAACTGGGGTGTGAGCAACGCCCATCTGGAGCCGTGGAGTACGCCGTTGGGGATCGGCTGGGAGAACCAGCGGTTCTCCTTCCAGGCGGTCTCCCCCAATCCGTTCATCATTCACGCCGCGCCGCGGGCCTGGTCGGTGGGCACCCCGGGTCGGGTCACCGGTCCGGCGCTGCGGGTCGAGGCGGGCTGCCTGGCCGAGCTGCAACAGAACTACAACGGCCGGCTGAGCCATGCCTTCGTGATGCTGACGCCGGCGGTGGACCAGCCGGTGACCCAGTTCACAACATTGGCCTCGCGGCGGTCGGATTCTTCGCTGGCCGCCATGGCGGCCGCGCCGAATCCCAACGCGGCGCGGGGCGGCGCCCGCGGACGGCGCGGCGGCGGCGCGGCGCGGCCCGCTCCTGAGGTGTCGCCGATCTGCCAGCGGGAGGCGGCGGAGAACCCGGCGGCGGGACGCGGGTTCAATGCCATGCGGGATACCAGCGCGATCCGCTGGCTGGCCGATCAGGGCATTGCGGCGATTCTGATGGGTGGTTCGGGGCGCAGCAACAGCATCGGCGGGGATATCGCCACCGACAACGGCGCGTCGCGGAATCCTGATGCGCCGCAGGTGCCGTTCGTTCACGTCGCCACCGAGTCGTACGGGCGGTTGGCCCGGATGCTGGATCGTCACATTCCGGTCGTGCTCGAACTCGAGATGATCAACAAGTTCTATCCGGCCGACTCGACCTCGTTCAACATTGTCGGTGAGATTCCGGGCACCGATCCGCAGTTGAAGGATGAGGTGGTGATGATCGGCGGGCACTTCGATTCGTGGCACTCGGGGACCGGCGCGACCGACAACGCCGCCGGCGCCGGTGTCATGCTCGAGGCGATGCGGATCCTGACCAGCCTCGATCTCCATCCGCGGCGGACCATCCGGATCGGGCTCTGGACCGGCGAGGAGCAGGGGCTGTATGGCTCGTGCGCCTACACCCGGCAGCACTTCGGCTACATCGACAGCAATTCGTTCCATCCCACGGCCGAGCACGCCAAGCTGGCTGCCTATTTCAATCTCGATAACGGCAGCGGCAAGATCCGCGGCATCTATGCCCAGGGCAACGAGGCGGTGGTGCCGATCTTCGATAGCTGGATGACGCCGTTCAAGAAGATGGGCATGACGACGACCACGCTCAGCAACACCGGCTCGACCGATCACATCGCGTTCGATAATCTCGGCTTGCCGGGCTTCCAGTTCATCCAGGATCCGCTCGACTACGGTTCGGTGACTCATCACACCAACCAGGATGTGTACGAGCGCATCCAGCCCGATGATGTGAAGTTCAACTCGGCGGTGCTGGCAGCGTTTGCGTGGCAGGCCGCGCAGCGCGATCAGTTGCTGCCGCGCAAGCCGGCGCCGTACTCGCCCGACGGCCCCAAGAGCCGCGGCCAGTTCTGCATGTAAGCTGTCGCAGCAGGTGGGGGATCCGGAGCGGGCGCTTCACGCGTCAGCTCCGGATCACCGACTTCACTTCAGGCCGAGAATCCCGGCCCCCTGATCAAAGACGACATCCACCGGGATGCCCGCGGCGGCGAGGCGGTCCAGGTCCGCCTGCAACTCGGGTGTGATCGCGCCGACCTGTTCCAACCAGGCGGCGACGCCGGCATAGTCACCGTCGCCCTGGAAGGTGAGGATGCGGGCGGCGAGGGCATGGCTGGCCTCGCGCATCTTGTCGAAGTTGACCCGGTAGGTGCCGCTGACCGAGTCGCGGGTGAAGGCGCCCCGCTCCTTGAAATAGTTGAAGCGGGCGATATTGGCCCGGCCGTGCGCGTCGCCGGCACCGAAGCGGACCGACCGCAAAATCGAGGCGATGAATGTGACGTCGTTCTGACGCAGGTCATGCTCACCCAACTCGCCCTGGGCGTCGAGTTGTTCGACCATATACAGCCCCAGCACATCGGCCTTGCCCTCCTCAAGCGACCCGGCCAGTTCCTTGAGCGCCTCGCGGACCGTCGCCGATCCGTTGATCACATTCTTGATCCCCAGGCCGTGGGCGACTTCGTGAAACATGGTGTTTTCAAAGAAGGCGTCGAAGGAGAGGTACTGGCGCTGATCGGCGGCGATCAACTGATCGGCGATCGGGACCAGGATTCTGTCATACTTGGCGCGCATGGCATTCTTCAGTTGCAGCCGCCGGGTGCCGTGACTGAGCTGGACCTGCTCGTCGTTGGGCAGGTTGATGGCGATGGTCTTGGAGCCGGCATTGGCCTGCCCGGCGGCGTAGAGCACATCGTAGGCGCCGAGGTCACTGTCGCTGCCCGGCGTTTCGGCCTTGTAGGCCGCCGGGACCGGCAGGCCGCGTTGCAGCGCGGGCAGCAGGGTGGCGTAGCGGCTGAGGCGGGCGCTCCATACCGGATCCTTGAGCAGGACGTAGGCTTCGTGGGCGGCCTTGGAGCCGTACAGTGCATCGTCGTAGGTCTCGATCGGCCCGATGACGACATCGAGTGTGTTGTCCTTCATGGCCAGCCAGGCGATATCGCTGGCGCGATAGTCGTCGCTCAGCAGCGCGTCGGCCCGCAGGGTGAGATAGCGTTGCAGACCCGAGTCCGGGGCGAGCAGGGCGGCGTCACGCAGTCGGGATGCTGCCCGGGCGGTCTGGGTCTCGAAGGCGACGTGATAGGGGACGGCCATCAGGGCGCCACTGCTGTCGCGTCGGACCAGGGTGTAGAGGCTGCGCAGCGCCGCGCCGCTGTCGGCGGCCTGTCCGGCCGCGCTGTCGAACTCGGCGGTGGTCATGTCGGCGGGGTAGAAGCGAGCCCCCGGCGGCATGGCGCCGACCCCACTGACAAAGGGACGATGATCGTCGAGCCGGTCCCAGGGTCCGTAGTTGATCGTGGCATAGCGCCGGAGACCGGGGTCGGCGATCGAGGCCAGGACCGAATCGCGGGGGCCGGCGACTTCGAGCCAGTAGATGTCGTCGATGGCGTCGGCGGCATCGATCAGCAGCGGAATCATCCGGCGCTGGGTTTCGCTCAGCGCGCTGAGGTCGGCCTGCAGCGGTACTGTGGTATAGGCGGCCAGCAGCGAGTCGGCTGAACCGGTGGCGGCAGGGGCCGCATGATCGCTGGGCGCGCTGCAGGCAGCGAGCACGCCGATCAGGGCATAGCTGTGACGCATCGAAATACCTCGGGAAATCGGCGGAGAGGGACGGGACGCCGGCGCTCGGTCGGCGGGCGAATCGGGGCAGCGGCTTGTCCGGCTGACGGCATCGGAGGATCCGGAAGGAGGTCTCTCGAATATGGGGTGGCGTGCCGAGCGCGGTAAGGTCGGCGACGGCCGGCGATCCGGTCGCCCGGCTGGTTACCTTGCAGCGATGCGCAATGCATGGCTGGGGGTGGCAGCTCTGCTGCTCGGGTCGGAGGCTGTTGCGGCCCAGGCCGCCCGACCGCCGCGCCAGTATATCGCCCCCTGGCTGACGGTGGCCCCGTTGATCGATGGCCGGCTCGACGACCCGGCGTGGGCGCCAGTGGCGTGGAGCGAACCGTTCGTCGACATCGAGGGCGCCCGTCGGCCGCTCCCCCGCTGGATGACCCGGGTCAAGCTGGCCTGGGACAGCAGCGCGCTCTATATCGCGGCCGACCTGGAAGAGCCCGATCTGTGGGCGACGCTCACCGAACGCGATGCTGTGATCTATCACGACAACGACTTCGAGTGGTTCATCGATCCCGACGGCGACACTGAACGGTATTTCGAGCTGGAAATCAATGCCTTGGGTACCGTGTGGGATCTGTTCCTGACCCGGCCGTATCGCCACGGCGGTCAGGCGATCAATGCCTGGGACATTGTCGGGCTGCGCTCGGCAGTTGCCCGGCGCGGCACACTCAATCAGCCGGGTGATGTCGATCAGGGCTGGAGTGTCGAGATGGCCATCCCCTGGCGCGCGTTCGCCGACAGCGGACGGACGGCGGTACCGCCAAGGCCGGGGAGCCGGTGGCGGATCAACTTCTCACGGGTGCAGTGGGACCACGACGTGGTGGACGGCCAGTACCGCAAGCGCCGCGACGGTGACGGACGCCCGCTGCCCGAGCACAACTGGGTCTGGTCGGCGCAAGGTGAGATCAACATGCACATTCCCGAACGGTGGGGCACAGTGGTGTTCCAGCGCTGAGCGCCCGGGCGGGATCAAAGGAGAGTCACAATGCCTCAGGTGATCAACCCGGCCACCGGCGAGCTGGTGCACGAATATCCCGAACATGACAGTGCCGCGCTGCGTGCCGCGCTGACCCGCGCCGGGCGGGCCGCGGCCGCTTGGCAGACGACGGATTTTGCCACCCGGGCGACGCTGCTGCGCCGGACCGCAGCGCTGCTGCGCGCCCGCAGCGAGGCGCTGGCCGAGCAGATGGCGATCGAGATGGGCAAGCCGCTGGCGGAGGGGCGCGCCGAAGTGGAGAAGTGTGCCTGGGTTGCGGAGTACTATGCCGAGCATGGCGAGGCCTTCCTCGCCGATGAACCGATTGCCAGCGATGCCGGTGAGAGTTTTATCAGCTATCGGCCGCTGGGCGTGGTCTTCGCGGTGATGCCGTGGAACTTTCCGCTGTGGCAGGTGTTTCGCTTCGCGGCGCCGACCCTGATGGCGGGCAATGTCGCCTTGCTCAAGCACGCCGACAATGTGCCGGGAACGGCGCTGACCATTGCCGAGTTGCTGGCCGAGGCCGGCGCACCGGAGGGAGTATTCCAGACCCTGCTGATCGATCATGTCGCGGCGCGGCGGGTGATCCGCCATCGGGTAGTTCAGGCCGTGACGCTGACGGGCAGCACGCGGGCGGGGCGTGCCGTGGGGCGGGTGGCGGGCGAGCGGCTCAAGCCGGTGGTGCTGGAGTTGGGTGGCAGCGATCCCTATCTGGTCCTGGCCGATGCCGATCTCGATCTGGCTGTCGCAACCTGCGTCAGTTCGCGACTGATCAATGCCGGGCAGAGCTGCATCGCCGCCAAGCGCTTCGTCGTGGTGGAGCAGGTTCGCGAGGAGTTTGAGCGTCGCTTTGTGGCGCGCATGCGGCAGGTGCGGATGGGTGATCCGCGCGATCCGGCCACCACACTGGGGCCATTGGCTCGGCGGGATCTGCGCGATCAGTTGCACGACCAGGTGACCCGTTCGCGCGACCGCGGCGCCCGCTGTCTGTTGGGCGGCGAGATTCCGGCGGGGCCGGGCGCCTTCTACCCCGCCACGGTTCTCACCGACGTGACCCGGGGCATGGCGGCCTACCGGGAGGAATTGTTCGGACCGGTGGCGGCGATCATTCCGGTCCGCAACGAGGCGGCCGCCATCCGGGTCGCGAATGACTCGTCATTTGGTCTGGGGGCGGCGGTGTTCACCCGCGATGTGGACCGTGGTCGTCGCATTGCCCGCGATCAACTGCACGCCGGCTCCTGCTTCGTCAACGGACTTGTCAAGTCGGATCCGCGGCTGCCCTTCGGCGGGGTGCGCGAGAGTGGTCATGGGCGCGAGCTGGGACGCGCGGGCATTCGGGCCTTCGTCAACGTCAAGACGGTGGTCGTGGCATGAGCACGCGGCGCGAGTTCATGGCGGCCATGGGGGTGGGACTGGTGGCGCCGCGGCTGCTGTCGGCCTGGGCGGATTCCCCCGATTTCGCAGTGTGGACCTGGGTCCACGGCGGCGGTGATGTGACGCTGAGCGAGTGGCGTCGGCGGTACGCCCGCCTGCGCGCTGCCGGGTTTCATGGCGTGGTGGTCGGCGGCGGCGACACCGCCCTCCACGCCGAGGCCGCGCACGGCGAAGGTCTGGTGCTTCACCGCTGGACCTGGGCGCTTAACCGCAGTGGCGATGCGGCGGTGAAGGCGGCCCATCCCGAATGGTTCTCGGTCAGTCGCGAGGGCAAGAGTTCACTCACCGATCCGCCCTATGTCGGTTATTACCAGTGGCTCTGTCCCACCCGCGAGCCGGTGCGCGAGTATCTGGCGGGAGTGATGGCGGCGGTGGCAGCCGAGTCGGGAGTTGATGCGGTGCATCTCGATTACATCCGCCATCCCGATGTCATCCTGCCGCGTGATCTGTGGGAGAAGTACGGTCTGGTGCAGGACCACGAGATGGCGCCGTTCGATTTCTGCTACTGCGAGGTGTGCCGGGCGCGCTTCGAACGGGAGACCGGTCGCGATCCGCTGGCGCTGGCGGATCCCAGCGAGGATCTTCGCTGGCGCCGCTTCCGGATCGACATGGTAACTGAAACGGTGCAGCATATCACCCGGGCGGTGCATCAAGTGGGCAAGGCGATCAGCGCGGCGGTGTTTCCCACGCCGGGCATTGCTCGCCGGTTGGTGCGGCAGGGGTGGGACCGATGGCCGGTGGATGCGGTCTTCCCGATGCTGTACCACTCGTTCTATCGCGAGCCGCTCGAGTGGATCGGACAGGGGGTGGCCGAGGGTGTGGCGGCGCTGCCCCGGTCGACGCCGCTGTTTGCGGGGCTCTACCTGCCCAGTCTCGCGCCCGACCAGCTCGCGACGGCGATCGGTGAGGCGCGCTCGGCCGGGGCGGCGGGAGTGTCGCTGTTTGAGATGGGCGGGCTGAGTGATGACCACCTGAGGGCGGTGCGCACCGCCCTGGGCTGAGGTGCGACGATGACGGGCTGCGATGGTGTGGCTACTTTTCCGGGCTGAACCCACCCGGAGCTGCCATGTTGTTGCTCGCCCTGTTAGCCCTGCTGCCCCCGGCGGACACCGTCCGCTACGCCATCAGCTTTCCCAACGCGGCCCATCACGAGGCGGAAGTGAGCGTCACCGTGCCGGCCAGCGATCGCGATACGGTGGTGATGCGCATGAGTCGCTCGTCGCCCGGGCGCTACGCCATTCATGAGTATGCCAAGAATGTCTATTCGGTGCGGGCGACCGATGCGCAGGGGGCGGAGCTGCCGATTGTGCGGCGCGATCCCTACCGGTGGCTGGTTGTGGCGAAGCGTCAGCCCGTGACGCTGCACTACACCGTCTATGCCGACCGGGCCGACGGCACCTATGCCGGCATTGACCTGACCCATGCCCACTTCAATACGCCGGCACTGTTCGCCTGGGCCGAAGGATTCGAGGGCCTGCCGATCGCCATCAAGTTTTCGGTGCCGAGCGGCAGCAACTGGAAGCCGGCCACCCAGCTCACCCCCACCGCCGAGCGGTTGAGCTTCACCGCGCCCGATTTGCAGTACTTCTTCGACTCACCGGTGGAGTTGAGCGACTACGCCCTCCGCAGTTGGACCATCGTCGGCCCCGGTGGGCGGGTCGATACCATCCGGATTGCGATGCATCATCTCGGGACCGATCAGGAGCTCGATGAGTACGTCGCCCTGGCCAAGAAGGTCGTCGCCGAGCAGGTGGCGGTGTTCGGCGAGACGGCCCGGTACGACAACGGCAACTACACCTTCCTTGCCGATTATCTGCCCTGGGCCTCGGGCGACGGGATGGAGCACCGCAATTCGACAATCATCTCCAGCACCAGTTCGCTGGCCCGGAACACCCGCGGACTGCTCGGCACGCTCAGCCACGAATTCTTTCACTCGTGGAACATGGAGCGGATTCGATCGGCCATGATTGAGCCGTTTGATTTCACGGCGGCTGATCCCTCCGATGCGCTCTGGTTCGGCGAGGGCTTTACCCAGTACTACGGCCAGCTCCTGTTGCACCGCGCCGGGGTGGTGGACGAGGCCGGCTATATCCGGACCGTGGGCGGGATCGCCAACTCGGTGACCAACTCCACAGCGCGCCGCTATGGCACCCCGATCGAGATGTCGCTGCGGGCGCCGTTCGTCGATGCGGCCACGGCGATCGATCCGACCAACTACGGCAACATCTTCCTGTCCTACTACACCTGGGGTGCGGGGATCGGCCTGGCGCTCGATCTGTCGCTGCGCGAGCGCTTTCCCGGCAAGACGCTCGATGATTTCATGCGCGAGATGTGGCAGCGCTTTGGCGGAGGACACTACCGGGTCGATCGTCCCTACCAGATCGCCGACATCGAAAAGACCCTGGCCGACTACAGCGGTGACGCTGCCTTTGCCCGCGACTTTTTCCAGCGCTACATCTACGGCAGCGAAGCGCCCGACTACGCGGCGCTGCTGCGCCCGGCCGGAATCGTCCTGCGGGTGGCGGACAGCACCAGCGCCTGGTCGGGCCTGCGGCTGGGTCGCGACAATGCGATGATCAGCTTCACGCCGTCGGTTGCGACGCCGGCCTATGCCGCCGGAATCGACCGCGGCGACCAGATCCGGACCATCGACGGGCGGGCCATCGCGGGGCAGGCCGATCTGGATGCTGTCGAGCAGGCGCACCGTCCCGGCGACGCGGTGACAGTGACC
>CBFGTB010000084.1:0-10118 GCA_965651715.1 uncultured Gemmatimonadales bacterium | reverse complement strand
GCCGCCGCTGGCATCGTGCAACCCGCCACCGCTGCACCCAGCGTGTCAACCGCGAACTCCCCGCCGCACGATGCCGCCCCCGGCCGATAGCGCGGGCTGGTCGGCTGCCGCAACCGGTCATCCCCGCGATACCAGCGGTAGTCCGCGAACGCCCGCTGCCACCGGCGCGCATGCTCCACCAGGCGCGCTCCCCGTGCCCGCCCCGCCGCAAAATCGCGATCGCTCCAGAAGGCTTCGATCCATGGCCCTCGCGCTGCAGGTGGTAACGAGTCCCAGCGTGCAGCGTCGCCCGGCGCGCCGATCAGGTGAAGATCACGCCGGATCCAGTCCGCCTGCTTCCCCGGTCCCGCGTCACTCGCCGCAGCGCGATAGGCCGCCAGCGCGGCCTCGCCCTGCCCGGCAAAGCCGAACTGACGCGCCCGCAGATACGCGACCTCCCCAGCCGTGAAGTACCGCTCCCCATCCGCGGTGAGCGCCGAATCGAGCGCCGCGACATCGCCCCGGCTGGCGTGGAGCAGCGTGATCACCCGACTCACGGTGGCGCGGTGCGCGGCACTGAGCTGACCGTCGGCCAACGCCGCGGTCAGGGTTGCCAGTTCTTCCTCGGGTTCGGCAAACAACGCCGGCCACGGAATCAGATGGTGCAGCTCCACCACCGCCGGAGCAAAACCGGCCCGCCGCTCCAGTGCGGCGCGATAGGCCACCGCCGCTCGCCGACAGCGCGACCAGGTGGCGACCGGCACGTGGTCGAGCGGAGCACAGTGATAGCGCTGCGTCAATCGATGGCCGAGCGCCAGCCACCCCCACGGCGAGTCACGCAGCCGCCCGCCCGCCATCACCGCCCGCGCCAACGCCGAATCGAGATCCGGCGTCCGCCGATCCGCCACCGCCTGGAACCGCAGGCCCGCCAGGGTGGCGATGCTCTCGGCGACGCTCGACGCCGGGGCGCTCAGCCACACCTGATGGGCCCGGGCCTCGAAATCAGCCGGGAGATCGCCGGACTGGGCCGCGAGCCGAGGCGCGAGAACGCCGATGGCGGCGGTGAGGACCATCATCCCCACCCGCCGCCATCGCTGCCCTCCGCTGCTTACCCCGGCATCAGTCATCCCGTCCGATGCGGCAGCCCATTGGGTTACGCACCCGCCCCGTGGCACTTCTTGTACTTCTTGCCACTGCCGCAGGGACAGGGATCGTTCCGTCCCACCGTCGCCACATCGCCGCTCGGCATCCCGACCGGTGAGCCCCCCGGCATGACGGCACGCCCCCGGGCATCGGTGGCCTGCACCGCCCGCGCCGGCGGTGCGGCGAACAGTTCATCGGTGCTGCCCGGCGACGCCGGCGGTGTCGCAACCGGCGATGGTGACGGCGGCGGCGGCGGCGGAGGCGGTCCATCAATGTTCACCTGCACCTTGAGGAAGCGTTCAGCAAAGGTCTGCTGAATGTCGCGCAGCAGATCCTCGAACATCTCGAAGGCTTCCTTCTTGTACTCGACCAGCGGATCCTTCTGGCCATAGGCGCGATAGTGGATCGCATTGCGCAACTGATCCAGGTCGTGGAGATGATCCTTCCACTTCTCATCCAGCGTGCCCAGCATCACCTGCGCCAGCACCTGGCGATCGACATCCGGCACGTGAATCGTCTCGCCAATCCCTTGCAGATAGGCCAGCTTCCGGTCGAACGCCTCCTCACCGGCGGCTTCCACGATGTCGTGAATCGCCTCGGGGCTCGCGCTGTCGGCCAGGCCGGTCAGCGCCTCGGCGGTGATCAGGAACTGCATCGTGAGCGCCTCGCGCAGACCCTCACGATCAATCTCACTCGGATCGGCCACCCCACTGAGCCAGCCCTCGGTCACCCGCTGGAGGGCCGCACGCACCATCTTGCGTCCCTCGGCCTTGATTTCCTCACCCCGTCCCAGGGCGAACAGTCGGGTGGAGTAGATCACTTCCCGCTGCTGGTTCATCACGTCGTCGTACTCGAGCAACCGCTTGCGTGACTCGAAGTTCTGCAACTCGACGCGCTTCTGCGCACTCTCGATCGCCGCCGTGATCAGCTTGCCGGTGATCACTTCGCCCTCTTCGGCGCCGCCCTTGTCCATCATCCGCGAGATCCGATCCATGCCGCCGAACAGCCGCATCAGATCGTCTTCGAGCGACAGGAAAAAGAGCGACTGACCGGGATCCCCCTGGCGGCCCGAGCGTCCCCGCAACTGGCGATCGATCCGGCGTGATTCGTGCCGCTCCGTGCCGACGATATGGAGACCCGCCTCGGGCAATGTCAGATCGAGATCGGGATCGAGTTTGATGTCGGTGCCGCGACCGGCCATGTTCGTGGCGATCGTCACCGCACCGCGCGCCCCCGCCTTGGCGACGATTTCGGCCTCGCGCTGGTGATGCTTGGCGTTGAGCACCTCGTGCGCCAAGCCGCGCCGCTTGAGCTGACGCGACAGCGTTTCCGAAATGTCCACGCTGGTGGTGCCGATCAGCACCGGCCACCCCATGGCATGGATCCGTTCCACTTCCTCGATCACCGCGTTGAACTTCTCGCGACGGGTCTTGTAGATCCGATCCACAAGATCCGCCCGCGCGATCGGACGATTTGTCGGGATCACCGCAACGTCGAGGCCGTAGATCTGGTAGAACTCGGTCTCCTCGGTTTCGGCAGTACCGGTCATCCCGGCCAACTTCTCGTACATCCGGAAGTAGTTCTGGATCGTAATGGTGGCAAAGGTCTGGGTCTCGCCCTTGACCGCGACGCCTTCCTTGGCCTCCACCGCCTGATGCAGCCCGTCCGACCAGCGCCGGCCATGCATGATCCGGCCGGTGTTCTCATCGACGATCAGGACCTGACCGTCCTGGACGATGTACTCGGTCTCCCGCTCATAGAGGGCATGCGCCTGCAACAGCTTGTGGATCACATGCAACTGCTCGCTCTTGGCCGCATAGGCGGCCTCCACGGCATTGCGTCGTGCCAGGCGATCAGTCGGCGACAGGGTCGGATCGGCGTCGATATCGCCAATCTCCTGCGAGATATCCGGCACCACGAACAGTTCGGGATCGTGCGGCGACAACGCGGCGGCCCCGGCATCGGTCAGATGGACAGCATGGCCCTTCTCGTCCAGCACGAAGAAGAGCGGATCTTCAATGCTGCGCAGATGCTGCTGCTTGATCGGCAACTTGCGGTCGGCGATGTAATCCAACTCGGTCCGGGTCACCAACTGCTGCACGCCCGGTTCATTGAGCAGCTTGAGCAACTGCTTGTTCTTGGGGCTGCCCAGCTTGGCCTGGTACAGCCGGATCCCGGCTTCGACCCGATCGCCCTGATCGTGCAGCAGGCGCTCGCCTTCGGCCACCAACCGACTCACGACCTCGGTCTGGCGCCGCACCAGATCGGCCACCTGCGGGTTATAGGTCCGATAGGCCGCACTGTCCTCCTCGCCCACCGGTCCCGAAATGATCAGCGGCGTGCGGGCCTCGTCGATCAGGATCGAGTCGACCTCGTCGATGATCGCGAAGACATGTTCTCGCTGAACCCGCTGCTCCAGCGCGAAGACCATGTTGTCGCGCAGGTAATCGAAGCCGAACTCGTTGTTGGTGCCGTAGGTGATGTCGGCATTGTAGGCCGCCCGCCGCTCCGGCGACGAGGGCTGGGTGTCATCGAGGCAGGCCACCGTCAGCCCGAGCCAGCCGTACACATGCCCCATCCACTGCGAATCCCGGCGCGCCAGATAGTTGTTGACGGTGACCAGATGCGCCCCTCGTCCCGGCAGCGCGTTGAGGTACATCGGCAGCACCGCCACCAGCGTCTTGCCTTCACCCGTCGCCATTTCGGCGATGCGGCCCCGATGCAGGTTGATCCCGCCGATGAGCTGCACGTCGTAGGGCACCATGTTCCAGGTCATCTCCTGGCCGGTGACCATCACCGGGGTCCCCATCAAACGGCGGCAGGCTTCGCGCACCGTCGCAAAGGCCTCGGGCAGCAGGTCATCAAGCGTCCGGGCGATCTCTCGCCGCCACGCCTCGCTGGCCTTGTGGAGCGCATCCTCGAGCTGATCCCGCTCGATCGGATCGGCCGAATCGCGCCGAGCCGCCGTGAGACGATCGACTTCGGCCCGGAGGTCGCCGCTGCGCTCGGTGAGGATCTCTCGGAACTTGACGGTCTGGGCCTGAATGGCGGCGTCATCGAGCGTGGCCAGCCGGGCTTCGTGCTCCCGGATCTGGGCCAGCACCGGCTCCAGCTTGCGAGCGGCCCGCGCATGGCGCGATCCGGCGATGGCGTCGAACACCTTCTTGATCATGCGGCTCCACCTGGGTTGCGATACAAGTCCAATCGGGAAATGTAATCGGCGACGGCCTCTGGGACCCATCCGACCAGCGGTAATCCCGCCGCCGCCCGGGCCCGGATCAGCGTGCTGGAGAGTTCCATCCGAGGCGGACGAAAGCTGCGCATTCCCGGCGGAACCGCCGTTCCCGGGCGCTCGATGACCACGATTTCCGCCAGCCGCGCCATCGCCTCCGGCTCGCGCCACCGCGGCAGTTGCTGGGCGCTGTCGCTCCCCAGCAGCAGGACCAGCTCGGTGTCCGGCAGCTCCCGGCGCAGCTCGCGCAGCGTGTCAACGGTATACGAGGGCCCGCCCCGGTCGATTTCCCGTGCATCGACCGCCACGCGCGGCAGGTTCGCCGTCGCCAACCGCGCCATGGCCAGACGATGGTCGGCCGCCGCATGATGTTGCAGTTTGAGCGGCTGGACCCCTGTCACCAGCAGGTGGAGACGATCGAGGGCCAACGCCTCACAGGCGGCCTGGGCCACAATCAGATGGGCGGTGTGGATCGGATCGAAGGAGCCGCCCAGCAGTCCCAACCGCACTCAGGACCCGGCGGCGCTGTCCGACGGCACAGCCGCCACCGTCGCCGGGCAGCTTTCATCAAGCCCCTCGGCATCGGGATAGGTCTGCCGGTAGTAGCGACACATTTCGGCGATGTCCTCGATGTAGCCCAACTTGGTGTAGGCCGTGACAAGTTCGCTCATCGCCTCCGGCGCCACCGCTGTCTTCGGGTAGGTCGCCACCAGATCCTTGAGGTAGATGATCGCCGCCTCATAGGCCTTGTACTTCATATAGAAACGTCCGGCCTGGAACTGCTTGCGGGCGTACCATTCGTTCAGCCCCGCAATCCGACTCCGGGCTGAATCGGCATAGCGCGACTCCGGATAGCGGGTGCTGAGTTCCTGCCAGGTCGCCACGGCCTGCCCGCCGTAGGTCGGATCCAGTTCGGGGCGTCGCCACAGCTTGGCGTAGGCGTCGCCGGCCCGCAGCAACCCGACCGGGGCGAGCGAGTCGGTCGGGTACTCGTCGGCCACCCGGCGGAACTCCCGCACCGCCTGGAGATAGCTCTTCTCGCCCAGTCGCACCTCCCCCAGCGACAACCGGGCCATGGCCAGGCGCGGGTCGCGACGGGGCAGTTCCAACATCAGCCGCTCGAACAACGTGCCGGCCTTGTGCCAGTCGTGTTCACTGAACCGGGCCACGGCCTCGTTCCAGAGCGAGTCCAGCATGGCGTCACTGGCGACAAGATTTGTCGCCGGCGCCGGCGGTGTTGCGGGTTCGGCACCGCCGCAGGCGACACCGGCGCAACCGAGCAGCAGAATGAGATATCGTGAGTTCACTGGTCGTCTGGCTCTCCGGCCCCCACCGAATCGGCGGCACTGCGCAGCCGATCGAGGGCGAGGGCGGTAATCGTATCGGACCCGGTCGATCCGGCCGCAGCGGTCTGCCAGGCCATTCTCGCCGCGAAGGGGTTGCCCTCGCTCAGGTAGACGTCGCCCAGAACGATCAGGGCACGCCGACCGGCGCTGCCGGCCGGGTCCATCGCAACAGTCGCATCGAGCGTCTGACGCGCAGCCAATGTATCACCGCCGTTCAAGCTCGCCAGGGCCTGATCGAGCAGACAGCCCGCCCGCACCGCCGTGGCCGTGTCCAGGACGGCCCCCTCCAGGCGCAGCCGCAGCGCGTCCAACAGGGGGACCGCCGCCATGCAGCCCAGACTGTCCCGGGTCGCCCGAGCATAGGAGAGGATGCTCAACTCCGCCACTTGGTTGGACGGCGAGCCCGCCAGGATGGCGGGAACCAGTTCCAGCACTTCCGGGACCGGCGCGTCGGGCCGCAGCCGCAGGTTGAGCGCCAGCCGACCCACCGGCCAATCGGGCGCAAGCTCCCTGAGGCCCAGCACCGCGCTGGTGAGGGCCAGCTCATCGCCGCGCCGGGCGGCCCGCCCGGCGGTGCGCGCCAGGCCGGCCGCCGCCTCGCCCCGACGGCTGGAGTCGAGCTGCCCCAGGCGGAGAAAATCGATAGCCGCCGCGCTGAAGTTTTCGTTCTGCAGCGCCGCGACCGCGCGCTTGCCCAGGACTCGGGGCGAATCCCCCGACCGCTGAAGCTCCTCGTAGGCCACCTGCCACTGGCCATTGGCTGCGGCCCGATCGGCCACCGCCTCACCCGAGGGCGTCCCACCGCAGCCGGCCAGCAGACCCAACCCCAGCAGCCAGCGTCGCGTCACTCGGCGATCCGCTCCACCATGGCGAGATAGGCGTTGACCCGCTCCAGATCCGGGCGCTCGCCGAGGCAGCCTTGCCACACCTCACGTGCGCCCGCGACGTCGCCAGCCAGGTAGCGGGCCAATCCCAGATGGACCTTGGCGTCGGTCCACTCCGGTCGCGCCGCCAGGATCGCCTCCAGTTCCTCGCGGGCCCGGAGCGGGTTGCCGTTTTCAATCAACAGCCGAGCCAGCCGCATCCGCAGGTCGTGGAACGCCGGCCCCAGCTCGACGGCCCGCTGATACTGGCCGATTGCCTCGGCCAGTGCCCCCGCTTCGGCATAGTACTCGCCCAGCCGGGCGTGTTCATTCGCCACCCGCGCGGCGACCGGGGCACTGAGCCCGCCGACCGGCGGCCCCTCCGCCGCCCGGGCGGCATCGAATGACGCCGCCGCCTCGGTCATCCGTCCCAACTGATTGAGCACCAGGCCGCGGTGCAGATGGGCTTCGACATATCGGGGATTGAGAGCGACGGCGCGCTCGAACTCGACCAGCGCCTCATCGTGACGCTCGAGCATGGTCAGACAGAGTCCGCGGAGATGGTGGACATCGGCATAGGACCGCGCCGACCCCGCCAAATCCTCAAGACAGAGCAGCGCGCCGTAATAGTCGCGCGCCGCAAAGCGCGCTCGGGCCGATCCGATCAGCTCGCGCACCGAGATGTTCATCCCGCCACCTCCTGTCGAAACCAGGCCACAGTCTGGCGCAGACCAGCGCGCAGATCAATGCTCGGCTGCCAGTCCAGCGCCTCGCGGGCTGCGGTAATATCGGGCTGACGCACCCGGGGATCATCGGTGGGCAACGGCCTGAAGACAATCTCCGAGCGGGAACCCGTTTCGGCCAGCACCAGCTCGGCCAGCTCGCGCATGGTGAACTCCGCCGGATTGCCCAGGTTGGTCGGGGCCGATCGGTCGCTGTGGAACAGCCGCACGATCCCGTCGATCAGGTCGCTCACATAGCAGAAGGAGCGGGTCTGCAGGCCATCGCCGTAGATGGTCAGCGGGTCGCCGCGCAATGCCTGCACCACAAAATTCGACACCACCCGGCCGTCATTCGGCCGCATCCGCGGTCCGTAGGTATTGAAGATCCTGACCATCCGGGTGTCCAGACCGTGATGGCGGTGGTAGGCCATCACCGCCGCTTCGGAGAAGCGCTTGGCCTCGTCATACATGCTGCGCGGTCCGGTCGACGACACATTCCCCCAGTAGCTCTCCGGCTGGGGATGCACCAGCGGATCGCCGTAGATCTCCGAGGTCGAGGCCATGAAATGCCGAGCCCCGTGACGATGCGCCAGTTCGAGCGTGTTGAGCGTGCCGGCGCTGCCGACCTTGAGGGTCTCAATCGGATACGCCTGGTAATCGGGGGGCGAGGCCGGTGAGGCGAAGTGCAGCACACCGTCAATCTGCCCATCGACCGTCAGCGCGTCGCTGACATCGGCCTGCTGAAAGCTGAAGCGCGGCTCGTCGCGCAGATGGGCGATATTCGCCGGCCGACCGGTCAGGAAGTTGTCGACGCCGACCACCTCGTGGCCGTCGGCCAGGAAGCGATCGACAAGGTGCGACCCCAGAAATCCGGCAGCGCCGGTAATCACCACACGCATCAACTCACTCCCCGCCCGATCCCGGCGTGACGAAACCCGAGGGCATCCAGCCGGGCGGGATCATAGAGATTGCGGGCATCGACAAGCACCCGCCCGGCGAGCACGCCGGCCATCCGTTCGAAGTCGGGATTGCGATACATCAGCCATTCGGTCATGACACAGAGCGCATCCGCCCCGACCAGGGCCTCGTAGGGGTCGTCGACCAGATGGATCCGCTCACCCCAGCGCTGCCGCGCCACGGCCATCGCCTCGGGATCGTGGGCCCGCACCACAGCCCCGGCCTGCCAGAGCGCCTCGATCAGCGTGATGGCCGGCGACTCGCGCATGTCATCGGTGCCGGCTTTGAACGCCAGACCCCATACCGCCACGGTCCGGCCGCGCAACTCGCCCAGAAGCTGATGCAGCTTGCGGAACACCAGCGTCTTCTGGCGGGCGTTGACCGCCTCCACCGCCTGCCACAGCTCGGCCTCCATCCCCACCGCCGCGGCGGTTTGAATCAGGGCGCTCACATCCTTGGGAAAGCAGGAGCCGCCGTACCCCGGACCGGCGAAGAGAAAGGCCGGACCGATCCGCGCGTCACTGCCGATCCCGCGCCGAACCGCTGCCACATCGGCCCCCACCCGTTCGCAGAGGTCTGCCACCTGGTTCATGAACGAGATTCGGGTGGCCAACATAGCGTTGGCGGCATACTTGGTCACCTCGGCCGAGCGGATATCCATGAACAGCATCGGTGCGCCGCTGCGGACGTAGGGGGCGTACAGGTCGCGCAGCAGACGTTCCGCCCGGGGATCATCGACGCCGAGCACCACCCGGTCCGGCTTCATGAAATCGTCGATCGCCGCGCCTTCCTTGAGGAACTCCGGGTTGGACGCGACCGCCACATCGGCCGCCTCACCCAGCGCGGTCCGGACCCGATCGGCAGTGCCCACCGGCACCGTCGATTTGGTGACCACCACCTTGAAGCGATCCAGATTGCGACCGATCAGCTCGGCCACGCTCAACACATGCTGCAGGTCGGCCGAGCCATCCTCGTCCGGCGGCGTCCCGACGGCGATGAACACCACATCGCCATGGCGTGCTGCCGTGCCGACATCGGTGGTGAAGCGCAACCGCCCCGCCGCCCGATTGCGGCCGACCAGTTCCGTCAATCCCGGCTCATAGATCGGCAGCACACCGCGTTCCAAGCCGTCGATCTTGGTCGCGTCGTGGTCGGCGGCAACGACATCATTTCCCGTCTCGGCAAAGCATGCGGCGGCCACCAGGCCGACGTATCCCGAGCCGATGACGGTCACCTTCATGGGCCGACCGTGGTCAGCACATGACGGGTATCCACCGCCAGCCGAGCCTCCCGTTTGACCATGGCCCAATCGATCGCGGCGTGATCGGTCACCACCAGCACCGCATCGGCGGCGCGGACCGTCTCGGGCGTGAGCGGCACCGAGACGTAATCATGACCGGCCTCACTGAACTTCGGGACGTAGGGGTCATGGTAGCTCACCTCGGCGCCGTAGTGGTGCAGCAGACCGAGGATATCGAGCGCCGGCGACTCACGCAGGTCGTTGATGTCCTTCTTGTACGCCACGCCCAGTACCAACACCTTGGCACCGTTTATCGACTTCTGGTGGCCGTTCAGCTCTTCCATCAGCTTGCGGACCCAGAACAGCGGCATCTCGCTGTTGAGTTCACCCGCCAGGTCGATGAAGCGGGTCTTGTAATTGAGACCGCGCATCTTCCAGGCGAGGTAGTGCGGATCAATCGGGATGCAGTGCCCCCCCAGGCCGGGGCCCGGAGTGAACTTCATAAAACCGAACGGCTTGGTGGCCGCCGCATCGATCACTTCCCAGACATCGACGCCCAGCTTGTCGCAGACAATCGCCATCTCGTTGACCAGGCCGATATTCACGCTGCGGAAGGTGTTCTCCAGCAGCTTGACC
>CBFGTB010000083.1:0-10191 GCA_965651715.1 uncultured Gemmatimonadales bacterium | reverse complement strand
TCGGGTTCCTTTGGGTCCCTTCGGGGCTCCGTCCCCCGGATCTGGACAGCCACGAATGCACGCGAATGCTGACCCGGCAGCGGCATGGCGGTGAGCCCGCTCGGTGGCGCCCAGGCCGGGGGACTCAGGTGGGCGCCCGCTAGTTGGTACCTCCCGTCGAACCGCCGCTCTCAACCGGGAGCTTCGCGCTGGTGACGTAGAACGGCGGCGCCACGGTGAGGCTGGCATCGGATGGCACGGCGACCGGGAGCGATTGCCACTGCTCGGTCGGCACCAGACGCACCAGTTCGTGGCCCGGCCACTCGACATCGACCGGCATCGCAAACCCCGGCACCACATTGGCCCAGCGATACCGCAGTGTGCCGCCCGCAGTCGTATACTCCAGCCGCGGGATCATCACAGTCTCCTGGTACTGCTCGAAGATCTTGAGCAGATCCACCCCGGTGCTCTCGCTCATGTAGTCCCGAATCTGCTTCGCCGTCACAGTCTGATGACGGAAGGTCTGATTGAGACCGCGGAGCGTAGCCAGCCAGCGAGCGTCGTCGTTGACCACCGCCCGCATGGTCATCAACATGTTGGCGCCCTTGGGATAGCGGTCCTGGGAGCGCGGCACGTTATTCACGCCATAGACCCCGATGATCGGCATGTCGTTGCGGATCATGCTGGTGCGGAGCCCGACCAGGTAACGTTCGCCGGCGGCCTGACTCTGGGTGCACTCCAGATAGAGAGCCTCGGCATACATGCCGAAGCTCTCATGAATCCACATGTCGGCGTGATCGCGGGAACTGATGTTGTTGCCGAACCACTCGTGAGCACTCTCGTGTACCACGATGTAGTCCCAACCCATTCCTTCGCCCGTCCTGGAGAGGTCGCGACCGATGTAGCCGGGGAGATACTGGTTGCCGTAGGCGATGCCGCTCTGATGCTCCATCCCCAGGTAGGGCACCTCGATCAGCTTGTACCCGTCGCGATACCACGGGTAGGCGCCGAACCAGTGCTCGAAACATCCCAACATGGTCTTGACCTGGGGAATCAGCGCCCGGGCCGAAGCCTCATGGTTGGCCAGCGCCCAGAACTCGATGGTGAGCGGTCCGTCGAGGCCGGCGTACTCATCGCGAACGGCGACGTAGCGCGGACTGGCGTTGATCGCGACGTTGTAACTGTTGATCGGATTGGCGACAAACCATTCGTAGGTCGTGGTGCCGTCGGCATGCGGCGTGGTCGAGCGAAGTCGGCCATTGGAAATATCCTGCAGCGGATCGGGCAGGGTGATCGCGATCCGCTGGCTGTCGGGCTCGTCGGCAGGGAAGTCCTTGAGCGGCCACCAGGTACTGGCCCCCGGGCCCTCGTTCGAGGTGGCGATCCACGGGGCCCCGCTGCTGTCGGTGGCCCAGTGGAACGGACCACCACCGCGCCGCCGACCGGTCGCGCCGGCCTGCCCGAATGCGCCGTGGTAGTACACCGTCACCTCGGCGTGGCTGCCCACCGGCTGGGCCGCCGGCAGCGCGATGAAGTAGGCGTTGCCGTCCCGACGGAATGTCAGCGACTGCCCCGCCTGTACGACGCTGTCGATGGCCATCGGCGCCTGCAGGTCGATCTGCATCTCATCGCCCGGCGCCAGGACGCGGTAGTGGACGCCGTTCCAGCCGACCAGGCTGCTGTCGGCGGGGTTAACCGCCACGTGCAGGTCGTAGAACGTGGCGTCCCACCAGGATCGGCCCGGGCCGTCGGACCCGCGCAGGGTGTCGGCCCGGGTGAAAACCTGCGGCGTCTGCGCCAGCAGGGGAAGTGGACTCAGGGCGAGAAGCAGGGCGGGGAGGACGGCACGCATGGCGGGTTCCGGTGGCAGATGGCGGGGGCGCCCCCCAATCTATCCGGCCGGGATCGGAAGGGCACTGCCGCAATGATCGCGGCGGACCGGCGCTCCGACTATTTTGGGCCATGGCATTTCAGGCCCTGCCCGGCTTCCGCGACTTTTTCCCCGACGATCTGGCGTTCCGCGCCCATATTCTGGCCGCGTGGCGGCGGGTGGCCGCCCGCTACGGTTTCGAGGAGTACGACGGTCCCCCGCTCGAGCCCTACCAGTTGTATGCCGCCAAAAGCGGCGACGAACTGGTGGATCAGCTCTTTGATTTTGTCGATAAGGGGGATCGGCATGTGACGCTCCGACCGGAGATGACACCGACCTTCGCCCGAATGGTGTCCGCCCGCGCCAATGGTCTCAAGAAGCCGATCCGCTGGTTCAGCATCCCGCAATTGTTCCGCTACGAAAAGCAGCAGCGCGGCCGCCTGCGTGAGCACTTCCAACTCAATTGCGATCTGGTCGGCGAGACCGGGCCGCTGGCCGATGCCGAGATCATCGCGCTGGCGATTGATATGCTGCGCGAGCTGGGTCTCGGACCCGACGATTTTTCGGCGCGGATCTCCGACCGACGGCTGCTGCATGCCATCCTCGAAGCACTCGCCGTGCCGCCCGAAGCCCACCCTGCCGCCTACCAGGCTCTGGACAAGATCGGCCGGGGCGACGATGCGCCGCGCCATCAGGCCTTTCTCGCCGCCGGTGGCTCTGTCGAGGCGCTGGATCTGCTCACCGGCCCGCTCCGCACCGCGACCACCTGGACCGAACTTCACGCCGCTGCCGCCGGTCATCAGCCGTTGGCTGCCGCCCTCGCGGCGCCCTCGGCGCTGACCGAAACTGTCGCGGCCCTCGAGCACATGGGTCTGGCCGACTACCTGGTGATCGACCTGTCGATCGTGCGGGGTATTGCCTATTACACCGGCACGGTGTTCGAGTTGTTCGATCGGCAGCGGAGCCTGCGGGCGATCTGCGGCGGCGGCCGCTACGATACGCTGCTCGCAACCCTGGGCGGCGTCGACCTGCCGGCGTTGGGCTTCGGGATGGGCGATGTGGTGCTGGGCGAGCTGCTGATCGACCGCGGGCTGCGACCGGCGCGCGACGCCGCGCTGGCGGTCTACATTGCCGCAGTGACAGCCGAGGATCAACCCGACGTGCTGGCGCTGGCCCATCAGGTGCGCGACGCCGGCTGGGCGGTGGAGTATGCTCTGGGACCGGCGTCGCTGGGCCGTCAGCTCAAGCAGGCCGGAGCGCGCGGCGCGACGCTGGCCATTGTGATCGGCCCCGACGACCGCAGTCGCGGCGAAGTGCAGCTCAAGGATTTCCGTAATGGGACGCAGACGGCTGTGCCCCGCGCCGACATCGTGGCGCGCTGCAGCGCGGCCCTCACCTCGACAGGTTGACCGATGGCAGACAAGGGCATCACCCCCCGGGCCGAGGACTTCAGCGCCTGGTATAACGATCTCATCATGAAGGCCGAACTGGCGGACTATTCGCCGGTGCGAGGCTGCATGGTCATTCGCCCCAATGGCTATGCCATCTGGGAGCAGATGCAGCAGGCGCTCGATCGGATGTTCAAGGAGACCGGCCACCAGAACGCCTACTTCCCGTTGTTCATCCCCCAGAACTTTCTCGCCCGGGAAGCCGAGCACGTCGAAGGCTTCGCGCCCGAACTGGCGGTGGTGACCCACGGCGGTGGCAAGGAGCTGGAGGAGCCGCTGGTGGTGCGCCCCACCTCCGAGACGATCATCTATTCGATGTTCGCCAAGTGGATTCAGAGCTGGCGCGATCTGCCGGTGTTGATGAATCAGTGGGCCAACGTGGTGCGGTGGGAGATGCGGACCCGGCTGTTCCTCCGGACCACCGAGTTCCTCTGGCAGGAGGGCCACACCGCCCACGCCACCGAAGCGGAAGCCGAGGCCGAAACGCTTCAGATTCTGGCGGTCTACCGCCGTTTCATGGAAGAGTGGATGGCCATGCCGGTGGTGACCGGTCTCAAGACGGCGAGCGAGAAGTTTGCCGGGGCGCTGCGGACCTACTCCTGTGAAGCGTTGATGCAGGACAACAAGGCGCTCCAGGCCGGGACGTCGCACAATCTGGGGCAGAACTTCGCCAAGGCGTTCGAGGTGCAGTTCCAGACGCGCGATGGCGGTCTGGATCATGTGTGGAGCACCTCCTGGGGGGTCTCGACCCGGTTGGTGGGCGGCTTGATCATGACCCACGGCGATGACAAGGGGATGGTCTGTCCGCCACGGCTGGCCCAGTGGCAGGTGGTGGTGGTACCGATCTGGCGGAGCGACGAGGAGCACGAGGCGACCTGTCGGGCAGCCGAGCAGGTGACAGCCGATCTGCGAGCTGCGGGATTGCGGGTCACGGCGGACACTCGCGAAGGGATCAAGCCGGGGGCCAAGTATTTCGAATGGGAATCGCGCGGCGTCCCGCTGCGGCTTGAGATCGGGCCCCGCGATCTGGCTGCTGGGACGGTGATGCTGGCCCGGCGGACCGGCGGCAAGGAATCGGCCGCCATGGCCGATCTGGCGACGACTGTCACCCGCGAACTCGATGCGATCCAACAGGGCCTGCTTGAGGCCGCGCGGGCGCGACGCGAGGCAAACTCGCTCCGCGCCCCGAAGTCCAAGCAGGAGTTCATTGAGTTCCTGGAGCGAGATGGCGGGTTTGTCTACGCCGGGTTCTGCGGCGATCCGGCAGTTGAAGCCGAGATCAAGGCGGCGACGCGAGCCACCATCCGCTGTCTGCCGATGCCCGAATTCCGGTCGGCCGAGGCGCCGACCACCTGCATCTGGACCGGACGTCCGGCCACGGTGGAGGCGATGTGGGCGCGAGCGTACTGACACCGCTGTTCGCCGATGGCGGGCTGGTCATGGGCGATGACGGCCATCTCCACACCGGCGCGGTGCCGCTGGAGCACATCGCGGAGGCGGTGGGAACGCCCACCTTCGTCTACAACGCCGCGGTCATCCGCGACCGGTTCGACCGGCTCGACCGCGCATTCGGCGATCTGCCCCATCGGATCTGCTACGCGGTGAAGGCCAATGGCAATCTGGCGGTGTTGCGGATGCTGGCCGATCGCGGAGCCGGTGCCGACATCGTCTCGGGTGGCGAGCTGCTGCGTGCCCTGGCGGCAGGCTTCGCCCCTGAGCTGATCGTGTTCAGTGGCGTCGGGAAGACTGATGAGGAGCTTCAGGCCGCGATCAGCGCCGGAGTGGGACACATCAACGTGGAGTCGGTGGCCGAACTGGGGCGTCTGGCGGTTCTGGCGGAGGCCCAGGGGCGTGTCGTCTCGGTCGGCATTCGGATCAACCCCGACGTGACGGCCGACACCCATCCCTATATCAGCACCGGCAAGGGCGGCCTCAAGTTCGGGGTGCCGGCCGATCAGATGGCCACTGCCTACGCGATTCTCGATCAAACTGATGCCATCCGACTCGATGCGTTGGCGATGCATATCGGATCGCAGATCATGCAGCCGACGCCCTGGGTGACGGCAGTGGAGCGATTGCTGGCGGTGCTGGCCGAGGCGCGGTCGCGCGGTCATGCGCCCACGACGCTCGACATTGGCGGCGGCATTGGAATCCGCTACCGGGATGAGTCCCCCATGGCACCGGAGGAGTGGATCGATGCCATTCGTGCGCCGCTGGCGGCCACCGGGTGCACCATTCAGATTGAGCCGGGACGCTTTGTGGTGGGGCCGGCCGGGGTGATGCTGACCCGCATTGTCCATCGCAAGCGCTCCGGTGGGCGTGAGATCGCCATCGTTGATGCCGGCATGAACGACATGATGCGCCCCTCGTTGTATCAGGCGTGGCATCAGATCGTCGCCGTGACGGCGCCGGAGGCGGCCACCACGCCCACCGACGTGGTCGGACCGGTGTGTGAAACCGGCGACTTTCTCGGACTCGAGCGCGAGCTTCCCCCGATGCCGGCGGGCGCGCTGTTGGCGGTGCTGGGCGCCGGAGCCTACGGCTTTGCCATGAGTTCGAACTACAACGCGCGGGCGCGCGCCGCCGAAGTGCTGGTGGACGGTGATCGCTGGGCCGTCGTCCGCCCGCGCGAGCGCCTGAGCGATCTGTTTGCCACCGAAGTTGTGCAGCCCTTTGCCGCCGAGGAGACGTGACCGACCACGATCGCATTCTGATCATCGATTTCGGATCGCAGTACACTCAGCTCATCGCCCGACGGGTCCGGGAGCAGCACGTTTACTGTGAAATTCACCCGCCGTCGCGCGACCTCGCCTGGATCCGCGAGTGGCAGCCGCGGGGGATCATTCTCTCCGGCGGCCCCAACTCGGTGTACGGCGAGGGAGTGCCGCTCGCCGATCCCGCGTTGCTGGAACTCGATGTGCCGGTGCTGGGACTCTGCTACGGCATGCAGTTGCTGGCGATGCTGGCCGGCGGCCGGGTGGTGGGCGCGACCCGGCGGGAATATGGGCGAGCCGATGTGACGGTTCACGGCGGCGCCCTGTTCGCCGGCTTCACGCCCGGCGAGTCGACCAGCGTGTGGATGAGCCACGGTGATCACGTCGACGCGGTGCCGCCGGGGTGGCAGGTGACTGCCGCTTCGGCCAATGCGCCGATTGCCGCGATGTCGCACCGCGACAAGCCGCTGCATGCGGTCCAGTTCCATCCCGAAGTGGCTCACACCCCGCGGGGCGGGGAGATCCTCGCCAATTTTCTCTTCGGGGTCTGCGGCGTCACGCCGTCATGGACACCTGAGCACTTCGTCGACAGCGAGATCGCCCGGATTCGCGATCTGGTCGGCAGCAGCGATCGGGTGATCTGCGGGCTCTCCGGCGGGGTCGATTCCTCGGTCGCAGCGGCGCTGGTGCATCGCGCCGTGGGCGATCGACTGACCTGCATCTTCGTCGATCATGGCCTGCTCCGACTGCACGAACGCGAGCAGGTCGAGGCCACCTTCCGCCGCCATCTGGGTATCGATCTGCGGGTGATCGACGCCAGCGCCGACTTCCTTGCTGATCTGGCGGGGGTGACCGATCCCGAAACCAAACGGAAGCGGATCGGCCACCGGTTCATCGATGTCTTCGAGCGGGAAGCCCGCGCGGTGGCGGGCAACGTGCGCTGGCTGGTGCAGGGCACGCTGTACCCCGATGTGATCGAATCGTTCTCCCCCACGGGGGGGCCGTCTGTCACGATCAAGACCCACCACAACGTCGGCGGCCTGCCCGAACGTCTCCCGTTCACGCTGATCGAGCCGCTCCGCGAGCTGTTCAAGGACGAAGTGCGGCAGGTGGGCCGCGAACTGGGCCTGCCCGAGGAAATGGTCGGACGGCACCCCTTCCCGGGGCCGGGTCTCGCCATCCGGATTCTGGGCGAGGTCACCGCGGCGCAGTGCGATCTTTTGCGCCAGGCGGATGCCATCTATATCGACGAGATCCGCTCGGCGGGTCTTTACGATCAGATCTGGCAGGCGTTTGCGGTGTTGTTGCCGATCCGGTCGGTGGGTGTGATGGGCGACTTCCGCAGCTACGACCAGGTGATCGGTCTGCGGGCCGTCACCTCCCGCGATGGCATGACAGCGGACTGGTTCCCGTTTCCGAGCGAGGTGCTGGCGCGGATCAGCAATCGGATCGCCAACGAAGTCGCCGGCGTGGGACGGGTGGTGTACGACGTCAGCAGCAAACCGCCGGCGACGATCGAGTGGGAGTGATCAGCGACCGGTAAGCTGGGCGATGGTGGTCAGCACGTCAGCCGGTGTCGCGGCGTGCAGCAGACTGTCGAGCGCGCCGGGATGGCGGGCGAATTGGGCCAGGCGCCCCAGGGTGGGCAGATACTGATTGCTCACCTCCACCGGCGGGGCCACGATCAGAAACAGATGCCGCACCGGCTCCTGATCAGGGGTCTGCCACGCCAGGGGCGTGCCCAGGCGGACATAGGCCATCCGGAGCCGGGTCACCACCAGGGTCCGGCAATGGGGAATCGCCAGGCCGCGCCCGACCGCCGTCGAGCCGAGCAACTCGCGCCGCTCCAGCAGCCGCAGCAGCGTCGCCCGCTGCCGTTCGCCAATCCCGAGCAGGCCGATGGCCGCTTCCAGCGCGGTTTCGCGGCTGGTGGCCGCGAGGTCGAGTCCAATGGCGTCGGGGCTGAGATAGGCGGCCAGATTCATGGCGGAACGATACCCGGTCCGTCCAGCGACGACAACGCCGCGCTCTCCCGTCGTCGCGGCCGGTGACGTAGATTTCGGCGATGAAGTTCCCCTATCCGGTCGGGACCGATTTCCCGATGTTCCTCGCGCCGATGGCCGGGGTCTCAGAGCCGCCGTTTCGGCGCATCTGTCGTCGGATGGGCGCCGATGTCGTGCTGACCGAATTTCTCAACTCCGAAGGGATCCGGCGCCGGATTGGACGGGTTCTCGAGGGGTGCGAGTTCGATGAGATCGAGCGCCCGATCGGGATTCAGATCTACGGCAGCGATGTCACGGCGATGGCCGAAGCGGCCGCCCTGGTCACCGAACATTACGCCCCGGATTTTCTCGACATCAACTTCGGCTGCCCGGTCAAGAAGGTCGTCGCCCGCAACGGCGGATCGGGCTGCTTGCGTGACCTGGCGCTGGTGACCCGGATCATCAAGGCGGTGATCGCCGCGACCCATCTGCCGGTGACGGTGAAGACCCGCTCCGGCTGGAATGAGGAGATGCGCGATCCGGTCGACATTGCCCTGCGGATGCAGGACGCGGGCGCCCGCGCTTTCACGCTCCATGCCCGGACCCGCTCACAGATGTTCACCGGTTCGGCTAACTGGGACGAGATCGCGCGCGTGGTCGAGGCGCTGGATATTCCGGTGATCGGCAATGGCGATATTACGACGGCGGCCGATGTGGTCCGGATGCGGCAACACACCGGCTGCGCCGGGGTGATGATCGGACGGGGATCGTTCGGACAGCCGTGGATCTTCCGCGAGGCGCGCGCCCTGTTGGACGGGACCGGTCCGGTGGCACCGGCCGGGCCGACTGAGCGGTTCGATGTTGCGCTTGAGCACGCCCGGCTGGCGCTCGATCTCCAGGGAGACTCTCGCCGGACCATGATCGAGTTTCGCAAGCACTTCGGCTGGTATACCCGCGGAGTCCACGGCGCGACAGCGCTGCGGGCCGAACTGTTCCAGGTGGAGAGCCTCGCGGCGGCCGAGCAGATTTTCGCCGACTATCTGGCGGGTGAGTCGGTGGCGGCCTGATGCAGCAGCAGGTGCTGGACAGCGGATCCTGTCGCTGGATCGATGTGATCGGTCCGGATCGCGACGAACTGCTGGCGCTGGCCCGGGAACATGAGTTGCCGCGGATGGCAGTCGAGGACTGCCTCGACCCCGAGCACCTCCCCAAGCTCGAACGATTCGGTGAGACGACCTTCCTGATTCTGCGGGCCCGGGACCACAGCGCGCCCGAAGAGACCGGCACGATTCAGCAGCTCACCCGCAAGGTGGCGATCTTCTTTCGCGACGGCCTGCTGATCACAGTCCATCGCACCGATCTGATGGAAATTGCCGCAGTCCGGGACCGATTCGGTAACGGCACAGCCAAGGAATCGGAGAAGGAAAAGGCGCCGAGTCACGTGGGCATCCTGCTGGCGGTAGTGCTGGCGACGCTGGAATCCTACGAGAAGCCGCTGGAGCATACCGAAGAGACGCTCAACGCCTTTGAGGAATGGATCTTCGACCCCAACCTGGTGGCCCCCTCGATGCGCCAGATGCACTATCTCAAGCGGCGGATCGGGCTGACGCGGCGGATTGTCTGGCAGATGGGCACCGTGCTCGGTAAACTGACCCCCACCGGCGAACGGGTCGATCCGATGTTCCAGGAGATGCACGACGCCGCCGAGGCCTACACCTTCTGGGTGGATCAGATCGCCGACGAGGTCACCCAGCTCATCCAGCTTCACCTGGCGATGGAGTCGAACAAGGCCAACGAGGTGATGCGGGTGCTGACGATCTTCTCGGCGTTTTTCCTGCCGCTGTCCTTCCTGGCCGGTGTCTACGGGATGAACTTCGTCCATATGCCGGAGCTGCGCTTCGTCTACGGCTATCCGGCGGTTCTGGTGCTGATGGTGGCAGTGGCGGTGGCGATCTACCTCTGGTGTCGCAAGCGGGGCTGGCTCTGAGGGGGAGGGGGCCGTGTGGAAAACCGCCCCCGGGGACGTTATATTGCATGAACGGGGGCGATCGGCTTCGACGGATTGGGAGAAGGCATCGCTGCGTGCTCAGGTCCGAGGTCCTGATAAATCTCTTCGGAAACGATTTACCTGCCAACTCTGAACTGGCACTGGCTGCGTAAGCTGAGCTTGCTCGCTTGACGCACCTCCGATGATCGGA
>CBFGTB010000082.1:0-10208 GCA_965651715.1 uncultured Gemmatimonadales bacterium | reverse complement strand
GCCTGCGGCTGTGGCAGCGGCGCTGATCCCCAGTCCCGATCCGGTGCGGCTGTGATGCGGATCGCCTTGGCGCTGACGCTGTTCCTTGCCGGCGCTGCGGCACCGGTGGCCGCCCAGGACCCCGCCCTGGTGGAGGTGCTGGCGCCGCTGTTGATGGCCGAAGACCGCCGCAGCTTTGACCCGATCGCGTTGGCGACGGCACTTGAGCATCCCGATCCGATGGTGCGGCGAACTGCCGCGACATCGGTGGGGCGCATCGGCGACCCGGCCGGCCTCGATCTGCTGCTGCCCAGGCTTGATGATCCGGATCCGACGGTGGTGACGGCGGCGATCTTTGCGATGGGCCTGCTCGGCGACCGGGCGGCTGTCGTCCCGATCGTGGCCCGGCTGCGCCAGAGCGACAGTCTGAGCAATGACGCGCTTGCTGAAGCGGCGACCGCGCTGGCGCGGCTGGGAGGTGACGAGGCGCAGCGGGTGCTTCGGGACGTGCTCGGCGGCGTCGGGGAGCTGACGCCGACTCGCCGTGACGCCATGCGTGCCGCCGCCGCGATCAACTACTGGCGTCTCGGCGCGCGTGCCCCGGTCGACGGCCTGATCCGGATGGCGCGCGACACCGGAGCGGGAATGCGGTGGCGGGCGATCTACTCGCTCGGACGATTGCAGAATCCGGCCGCCGCCGAGCCGTTGTTGGATGGCCTGCGCGATCCGGCGGCCATCGTCCGTGCAGCGGCGGCGCGCAGTCTCACGGCACGGTATGTGGCGCGGACCAGTCTGGATTCGGCGGCGGTGCTGGCTGAACTGGCGCGGGCTGTCGACGACATCGACGATGGTGTGCGGGTCAACGCGCTCCAGGCGGCGACCAGCTATCACAGTCCCGAGCTCGCTGCCGCTGCGCGGCTGCGACTCCGCGATGAGGATCGGGGAGTCCGGGTTGCGGCAGCGGCGGCACTCGCCAGTTCGGGCGATACCGCAGGCGTGGCCGATCTGGTCCGCGCCCTGGATCCCGATGAGAATGACTGGGGAGTCCGTCAGGCCGCGCTCACAGCATTGGCCCAATTGTCGCCGACGGCCTTTGCCCCGTGGGGAGAGCGCTGGCTGGCATCGGCAGATCCGCTCGACCGGATCGCTGCTCTGGCGGCGTGGCGCCGGGTGAAGCCCGGCGATGCGCGCCATTTCATCGCCGCGCTCCAGGACCCCGATCCGCGGGTCCGGGCCGCCGCCCTGAGCGGTTGGGTGGCGAGCGACAGTGGAGCGGAGTCGGCCCAGCGTGCCGCCGCGGAGCGTGCCTGGCGCGAGAGCGACCCGCAGCTCCGGAGTGTGGCGCTCACCATACTGGCCGATACCGCGACCGACGCGAAGCTCGACCTGCTGGTGAGCGCGTGGCAGACCGGAGAGGCGACCCTCCGCAGCACTGTGCTCGACATTCTGGTGCGCTGGGTGCGACGCGACCCCGGGGTGATCAATCGGCTTGCTGCTCCGGCGCGGCGCGCGCTGCTGCAACGGCCAGACGATCCGGTGCTGAGGGCCACTGCGGCGCGGTCACTGCCGGCCCTGGCGGGCGTGTGGGGTCCGGTCGCCCCGATCGAAACCGGATTGTCGCTCGAAGACTATCGCCGACTGGTGGGTCGTTACCTGTTGGCGACCAGCAATCCTCAGGTGGCGATTGATGTCATCGGACGGGGGACCATCACGGTGGAGCTGCTGCCCCGGGAGGCGCCCCTCACTGTCGCGAATTTTCTGCGGCTGGTCGATCGGCGCTACTTCGACAATATCCGCTGGCACCGGGTGGTCCCCAATTTTGTGGTGCAGGCCGGTGATCCGACCGGAACCGGTGAGGGCGGGCCGGGGTGGGCCATTCGCGACGAAATCAATCGATTGCACTACCAGCGCCCGATGATGGGGATGGCGCTGTCGGGGCCGGACACCGGGGGCAGTCAGTGGTTCATCAATCTGTCGCCCCAACCCCATCTCGACGGCAGCTACACCATCTTTGGCCGGGTCAGCGGCAGCTTCGCCGCTCTCGACCGGATTCAGCAGGGCGACGTCATCAGATCGATCAGCCGGGTCGGCTCACCTTGAGCCCAGCACGATTCGGGGTGACTTTCCGGTCCATGACTTCTCGCCTTGTCACCTGTGTCGCTCTCGGGCTGGGGCTGAGCGGCTGCGCCGCCGGGCTTGCCGGCCCGCGCATGCCTGTCGGTGCGCAGCCCAGCAGCGCCGCTGCGATCGCCCCCTGGCTCGATTCGCTGCGCGTCGATGTGGCCACCGAGGTGCGCCTGCATTGGCGGTTCCAGGATCCGCAGGGCGAAGCCAGCGGGCCGGGCTCGATGCTCTTCGTACCGCCGGACTCGCTCCGATTCGACGTCCGCGGCCCGCTCGGGTCCGGGGCGCGCGCCGCGATGGTGGTCGGGGATTCCGGCATCTGGGCCGAGCCGGCCGAAGATGTCGCCCAGTTGGTGCCCGAGTACACCCTGCTGTGGGCCATGCTGGGGCAGGTGCGACGTCCGGAAGCCGGTGATCAGGTTGAGGTCGCGGAGGACGCCGATGTTTTCGCGTGGCGCTACCTGCGCGGCGGCGATACCATCGACTACATCGTGACCCGGCGCGCGCCCCGCCAACTGGTGGCCGACGTGCGGCGCGCCGGAGAGCGGGTCGGCCGGGTGCATACCGTCTTCGATTCGCTGGGCCGTATTGTCAGCGCGCGGCTTGATGTCCCGTCGCGCCCGGCGCGATTGGATCTCACGTTCACCCGTCACCGGAGGCCGGACTCGCTCTCGGCAACGGTGTGGAGCCCGCCCGACCGTGAGCCGTAGAGTCGCGCTGCTCGGCTTGGCCCTGCTCGGGGGATGCGCCTACGGGTTCGCCGGAGGCGGCCTGCCGACCGAGATCCATACCGTCGCGATCCAGCCGTTCGAGAATCAGACCACCGATCCCACCATCGCCCAGCAGGTGCATCAGAGCATTCGTGATGCGATGGAGCAGCGCCTCGGCCTGCAGGTTGTGGCGGGGGCGCAGGCCGATGTGATCGTGACCGGGACGGTCCGCTTGTATGAGCCGGATCAGCCGATCGGATATCGCGGGACCGGCACGACGGCGGGGCAGGACCGGGCCGGAGCGGTGGAGGTGAGCAAGCGCCTGCTGCGGGTGACTGTCGATCTGTCGATGATCAACCAACATACTGAAACGGAACTGCTCAAGCAGAAGACCTTTCCCGCCGATGCCCAGTACGATCCCGGTCGTGAAGCCGAGGGACGACGTACCGCACTGGAATTGTTGATCAACGCCCTGGTCAAAGAGGCTCAGTCGCAATGGTAGCATTCACTGATCCGCGCCGGGGGGGAAGTCGCTTCGGCTGCCTGGTGCCGCTGATTGTCCTTGTCGCGTTCGTCTACGCGGGGATCCTGTTCGGCCGGCCCTGGTTCCGATATCAGCAATGGGCCGATGAGTTCCACACCGTCGGGAGCGTGGCGGCTGTGCTGTCCGACTCGGCCATGCGCGCCCGGATCGTGGCGCGCGCCGATTCGCTCAAGTTGCCGGCCGCGGCCACGCGGTCGCTCACGATCAAGCGCCTGCCCAATCCACCCCGGGTCGAAATCCGGGCGCGCTATACCGAGACGGTTCACATCCCCTGGTTGGGTGATAAGGTGCTGACCTTCACTCCGTTCCGCGAGGCGCCGCTCTGAGTTGGGCGTCGACCGAGGCCAAGTGCCGCGGACTGGCCGAGGCGTGCCGGTGGCGGGCGGACCAGTCGGGGACGATCGTGTTCACTAATGGCGTCTTCGACCTGCTGCATGCCGGGCACATTTCGCTGATCGAAGCGGCGCGCGCCGAAGGCGATCGGTTGATTGTGGCGGTCAATGATGACCAGTCGGTACGAACGCTGGGCAAGGGAGGGGACCGGCCGATCGTGCCGCTTGTCGATCGGATGCGCCTGCTCGCCGCTCTCGCCGCGGTGGACTGCGTGGTGGCGTTTGCCCAACCGACGCCGGCCGAACTGATTGCGGCGCTGGAGCCCGATGTCCTCGTCAAAGGCGGCGACTATCGTCCCGACACGGTGGTCGGCGCCGATCGGGTGCGCCGCCGCGGCGGTCGGGTGGTGATTGTGCCGCTGCTCGCTGATCATTCCAGTACTCATCTCGTGGAGCGTATCCGTGCCTCGTCCTGATGGTCGTGCCAACAACCAGTTGCGTCCCACCCTGCTGGAGCGTCGGGCCAATCCCTTTGCCGAGGGCTCCTGTCTGGTCCGCAGCGGCGGCACCCTGGTGCACTGCACGGCGAGTGTGGAGGCCGGCGTCCCGCCGTTCCGCAAGGGATCGGGGCAAGGGTGGGTCACGGCCGAGTACGCCATGCTGCCGCGGGCGACCGCCGAACGGACCCGACGGGAACGCAATGGCGCCGGCGGACGGACCCAGGAGATTCAGCGTCTGATCGGGCGCTCGCTCCGGGCGGCGATGCGGGACTTTGACTTCGGGGAATACACCATCAGGATCGACTGTGACGTGCTGGTGGCCGATGGCGGGACCCGCTGCGCCAGCATCACCGGGGCGGCGGTGGCGCTGTACGACGCCTGCGCCTGGCTGGCGCAGGAGACATCCCGTCCGTCGGCTTTCGGACGCTGGGTGGCGGCGGTCTCGGTGGGTAAGGTCGCCGGCGAACATCGGCTGGACCTGGCCTATCTCGAAGATCGCGACGCCGAGGTGGATGCCAACGTCGTCAAGCTTGCCTCTGACGCGTATGTGGAGGTGCAGGGGACGGGGGAGCACGGCAGTTTCGATCGGGGTGAGCTGACCGGATTGCTCGATCTCGCCGACCAGGGGCTGGCCGAACTGTTCCAGCTTCAGCAGCGCGCCATCGCCTCGTGACGCCGCTGCTGGTGGCCACGCGGAGTGGTGGCAAGCAGCGGGAGTTCCGCCGCCTGCTCGCCCCGCTCGATCGTCAGATCGTCTTTCCCGACGAGATCGGTCTGAGCTACCACCCGAGCGAGGAGGAGATCGAAGTCCATGCCAGTTTCGAGGCCAATGCTCGGGCCAAGGCCCACTGGTTTCGGGACCGGTCCGGCCTCGACACTGTCGCCGATGACAGCGGCCTGGAAGTCGATGCTCTGGACGGCGCGCCGGGCGTCCACAGCAAGCGGATGGCTGGCTGCACCGGCACTGAGGAGCAGGTGGCGGCGGCGAATATCGCCGAGCTGCTGCGCCGGCTCGCGGGCCGACCTGAGGCGGACCGAACTGCCGCCTATCGCTGTGTGCTGGTGCTGGCACCTGCCGATCGGCGAGCCGGCGACCTGGTGGCCAGCGGGAGCCTCCCCGGGCGGATCCTCGAACGTCGGCTGGGCGAGCAGGGGTTCGGCTATGACCCCGTCTTCTGGTCCGATGACCTGGCGGATTCGCTCGGCCGGGTGAGCGCCGCACATAAGGACGCCGTGTCTCATCGGGCCAGGGCCGCGCGGATGCTGGTGGATGTATTGGCCGCCGATGTGGTGGCCGTCAGCCGATGGCATATGCGCCAAGTCGCTGCTCGACCGGGCCGGACGTAATCTGAGAAAGATCGCGGCCGTGCGCGGGTAATGTGAGCCATACACCGGTGCCAGCGCGTCTGGCACCACGCCGAGGCCGGCCTGGATGCCCATCCCCAGTGTGGCACCGCGCCCCGAGGCAATTTCCCGGATATAGCCGAGACTCACCTGTGCTAGGTCAAAAGCCCGTTCGGGGTCGGCGCCCGCGTTCGTCTCCGCGAGGACAAGTTCGGCGGCGTCCTTCTGTACCCACTCGGCGCGTGCGAACACCGTATGCTTCGGATCGAACGCCACGCTCGTTTCGGCCAGCAGGCTGTGGGTCCAGTTGGGCGCGCCGCCATGCCGATTCCCGCCGTAGATCAGCGAAACGGACCACTGCCGTCCCGCCAGGAATGGGCTGCCATACAGCACAGCGGCCGTCAGGCGGCGCGCCGTTTCATCCGCCGTGGTCAGTCGGCCGTAACCTGCGGAAAAGCTCCACCGGGAACTGGGCGTGATGGTGAGGCGACCCGCATAGGAATCAAGCTTGTCGAAATCGAACCCCCAGCGGTCCTCGTCGGGTTCGCGTCCGTTGAACAATGACCCTTCGAGTTTCCAGGTACGGGTGAACAATCCGGCGGTTGCGACGCCAAAACTGGTATGGGTGACGTCCTGCCAGTGGTGACCGATGGGGGCCAGCGGGTTATCCATGGCAGAGGGACGGTGCATGAAGGCCACCGGCCCCAGTGCGGGCTCGCCCGACGGCGCGGCATAGAGTTCCAGGGCGACTTCGGAACTGAGCTGACGCTGATACAGCGCACCCAGTTCCATCCACACATCGTGTGGGTGTTGGCGATCGTGCAGGGCCCGGCCCGCGAATGATTCTCCCGACTGAAGCAGCAAGGGGTAGCCGGCGCCGCCCACGCCGAGCACATCGAGGCTCAGCATGGTCCGGAATTGCAGCATCCCACCGCCGACGGCACGGCTGGCCATCAGCATCCCCCAGTTGAGTGCCCCGAATTGCTCGTCGCCGCGGGTGCCACCGGCCGTGATGTACTGGGCGAAGGCGGCGCCGTGTATCATCACATCCCACCGACCGATCCGGGTGTGGCTCGATGCGATCGGGGCCGCGTCGGGGATCCAGGCCGTCCCCGATGCCATTCGATCCATGGGGATGCTGAGCGGGGTCGTCATCATGGTGTGGGACGGATCGGTTGGGGCATCGGGTGTGGTCGCGGGGATGTGGTGCACCCCGCCGCTATCGGATTGTGCCGTGAGCGGTCGCGGTAGCGTACAGGTGGTGGCCATGGCGGCCGTGATCAGGATGAACCGCAGTGTCCTCTGGAGCAACAACATTGTATCTCTCCGCGCTAGTGCTCGGTGTACGCGGCGACCGGACGGCCAAGGTGGTGCTGCCGGTCGCGACGAACACGGATGAATCCCCTCGCCTCGCTTGGGCGGGGTGTGGGTGAATGTCTGATCGGTGATGCGGCAGTGCTTGCGCAGGGTGCGCAGCGAGCCGCGGATCAGCGCTGCGGAGGAGGAGTGGGTGGGGGGAAGCCGGTCGACGGCAACCACCGACGGACCACCGTGGCGGCCAAGCCGGTCGCCGACGGCGTCACGGCTGACACTGACTCGACGTGCAGTGCCGCTGACAGCGCCTGTGCTGCACAGGCTGCTGTACTGGCGCAGTCGGTCGGCGGGCAGTGGTCGCACTGGTGGTGCATCCCTAACCCGCCGCTGTGGGCGGCGGTCGGGTGGGTTGCAGCGTGCTGGTGGCAGTGCGAGCTGCGTCCATCGCTGGCGCGGGCCGCGGGGGCCAGCAGCGTCGCCACCATCAGCGACAATCCGACCAGTCGGGCGACCGTGCGCGAGAGAGGAGTCCCCGGAGCCATGACGACAAGGGTAGCGGGATCGAGTCAGGAGCGGTAGTTGACGGTGGCCAGGCAGCGTTGACGCTGCCGTTTAACTGTATCGACGATCGTTGATATACTCCAGCCATGATGGCTGCGACTCCAGACCTCGACCTCACCGTCACGCGGTTCCAGGCTCTTTCCGACCCCACCCGGCTCCGGATTATCGGGATGCTCGGGAGCGGGGAGCGATGCGCCTGTGAGTTGATGGCCGAGCTGGACGCGGCCCAGTCCCGGCTGTCCTTTCACTTGCAGGTGCTGCGACAGGCCGGTTTAGCGATGGTGCGGCGAGAGGGGCAGTGGATGTACTACTCCCTGTGTACTGGCATGATCGACGAACTGGTCGACACGCTCACCATGTCGGCGCCGGCCTGGAAGCCCGCGGCGCGGTGTTGTTGAGCGGCACGGTGCGTGTGCGGGGGCCGGATCGGAGACCCGCAGCTCCGGTGACCACAGAATTGCAAGGTGGCGGAGTTCGCCACATCAGCCTGTAACCTTTCCGGACAGAGTCTCGATGGATTCGGACCATATCAAAACGGCGGTGCAGGAGCGGTACGGCCGTGCGGCACGACAGGCGACCAGCGGAGAGCCTGGTTCCTGTCGCGGCAGAGGGTGCTACGGAGACAGCACCGACCCGATTTCCTCCGGCCTGTACGGGGCCGCAGAATTGGTCGACGTTCCCGGCCTGGCGGCGCTCGCGTCGCTGGGATGCGGTACCCGACGGCGCTGGCCGAACTTCGCCTCGGCGAGACCGTGCTCGATCTCGGCTCGGGCGGAGGAATCGACGTGCTTTTGTCTGCGCCGTCTCGCGGGCCGGCCCGAGGCGGACCGAACTGCCGCCTATCGCTGTGTGCTGGTGCTGGCACATGCCGATCGGCGGGCCGGGGACCTGGTGGCCAGCGGGAGCCTCCCCGGGCGGATCCTCGAACGTCGGCTGGGCGAGCAGGGGTTCGGCTATGACCCCGTCTTCTGGTCCGATGACCTGGCGGATTCGCTCGGCCGGGTGAGCGCGGCGGCCAAGGACGGCATCTCACACCGATTGCGGGCCGTCGCTGCGCTGATGGCGCAGCTTGCATCCCCGACCCGATCCGGCTGACCCGTGCCAGGGTCGGGGGCGGGTGCTGTTGAACATGCGCGACATGTTGCTCCTCGTCAGCCACATGCCAGGAACCCGATTCTGCCCGGGCCGTGATCCGGTAACACGTTACTGGACAATGGCTTGACGGCTGATTGTCGGTCGGTGTTGTTGCCGCACAATTTCTGCGTCCGGCCAATCCTTAACATCAATCCTGCCGGCATCGCGGTGCCGTCAGCCACATCATGATGACCAGGAACCTGGTCGGGGAGCATTCATGTCGGTTCGCCTGTCGGTGGGGCGTCTTCTGTTGGCACTCGTTGTCGTGGCATTGCCGGCGACGGCCCAGACCGTGGTCACACCTGGCAACCCTGCGGGCTGGGGCGGCTATACCTACGACAGTGCCGGGAACATCGCGGTCTGGCCGGGGGCCAGCGCCGTGATCAGCAATACCTTCCCCCGTAGCGGCAATGGGTCGGCGGAGCTGTGGCTGGCCGATGAGGGGACCTCGGAATCGATGTGGTGGCTCGACCGCCCCTCATTCGGCGATCTCGCCGATCTGGACGCGCTCTCCTTCGATTGGTTGGTGGGCAGCAGTTCGACCACACCTGCCCACACCACAGTCGCCTTCGCCCTGTACATCAATTCAGCCTCCTACCTGGTCTGGGAGGGCATCTATAACGGCTACGGCAACCCGACCCCGGACACGTGGTACAGCTCCGACATTGCCGGCGACAACTTCTGGTGGGACGGCCGGACGATGACAGGCGAATGTGCTCGCGCCGCATCCTACAAGTCGCTGAGCTGGTTCAATTCCACCTGCTTCGGTGGCACGGCGCGGGTCGATGGGATTGCCATCTTCCTTGGCTATGGGGCCTCGGGTACTCAGTTCTCCGGCGCGATCGACAACGTGGCGTACGGCTTTGCGGCCGGCCCGGCTGAGAGCTTCAACTTCGAGCTTGATGAGAGCGCGACGGTGCCGGAGCCGGCGACGCTGACGCTCATGGCGACCGGCCTGGCGGGACTGGCGGCGAGCCGACGGAAGCGGCATCGCTGAACGCCGCATTGCTTCCTGCGGATCCGATGACGCCGAGGTGGTCTCCTGACCGCCTCGGCGTCGCGCATATCGGGGTGATGGGCCGCGCGCTCGACGCGCCATCATACCCACCGCCGCGTCTGCGATGGTGTTGCGGTGGCCGCTGTGGTCGCGTCGCGACCCGGTCGGCGGCGCTTCCCGCTCGTTTGGAACCGCTGTAAGTTCAAGCGCCGTCGCAACAACGGGGCGTGGCGCAGTCCGGTAGCGCGTCCGCTTTGGGAGCGGAAGGCCCCGGGTTCAAATCCCGGCGCCCCGATTGATGAGGAGTACCCTGTGCCGTCCGCCGACCCCCCGGACAGTCACCGGAGCTGCACCTGTCCGGGCGGGACGATCCCGCCGCCTGTTGTCCTCCACCGGAGCCGTCCAATGAGCATGATGAGCGAGTTCAAGGAGTTCGCCCTCAAGGGAAACGTGATGGACCTGGCCGTCGGCGTGATCATCGGCGGCGCCTTTGGCAAAATCGTGACATCGGCCGTCGACGATCTGATCATGCCGCTTGTCGGTCGCGTCACGGGTGGGGTCGATTTCAGCAACTTCTACCTGCCGCTGGCCGAGATCCCGGCCGGAACACCGGCGACGTTGGAGGGGGTGCGGGCCGCGGGCGTTCCGGTCGTCGCGTGGGGCAACTTC
>CBFGTB010000081.1:0-10339 GCA_965651715.1 uncultured Gemmatimonadales bacterium | reverse complement strand
CCTGACGAATCCCGGTGAGAACCACCGGAAGCTGCCAAGCGACCACCATGCGCACGACCAGGTTGGCGAGCAGCAGGACGAACAGCGGAATCAGCGCCCGAGGCGTGACGGCCAGGGCGAGGATGCAGACCACACTGGCCAGCGTCAACACCGGGAAAACGGCGTACCACCAGCGCAGAGTGATCCCGCCAGGCGTGGTGATCCGCCAAATGCCGTATCCCAGTCGGCTCGACACCCGGGCGAAGACACCGTACACCTTGTCGCGCAGCGCCTCATCCTGCTGAAACCGGGCCGCCAGGCCATCGAGGCCCGGGTCATCATTCCAGGAGGCACCGGTCCGGATCCGCCTGACGAACTGCTGAGTGCCCAGTCCGGTCCGGGTCCGGTCAAGCCGAGCCAGCACGGTGTCGAGGTCGAGATCCTGCCAGGTGCGTTGGTCGCAGCCGGTTGGCGACGGTGCCGCGGCGTCGAGATACCGCCACGCTTCGGCCCATTCTTCCTCCGGCTCCGCATCGCCGGTCTCGACCGTCCCCCAGGTGCGGCGCAGCTTCGCGACCACGGCCCGGCGGTGATAGCGGGAAATCAGCTCCCGCAGCAGCAGCAGAGCCGCGAGCCCGCCCACCACCCGGTAGAGCAGCGACATCATCGCCGCTGTCACCCCCGGGGGCATTGCACGCCGGGCTGCGAGGTCATGGTCAACGGGTCGGTGAGCTGTCGTCGGCGAGCGGCAGCGTCTCGAGCAGTTCGGGCAGCAGCCGGCGGGCGATCACGCGATAGGCCGGGCGGTAGCGCGCCTCATAGGCTGTCGAGTGATGCATGGCCGGGAAGCCTGCCGCCTGCCACGCCTTGCTTGCCGCCGCCAGTGAATCGGCCGACAGCGGCAGCAGGCCGCGTCGCGCCGCGTCCAGCGCCTGATCCACTGCGCAAATCAGTCGGGTGGTATCGCCGACCACCCGGGCGGTGGCCAGAAAGCGCTCGGTCAGACTGTCGGGGTCGCCGCCGCGATCGCGCCACGGCCGCAGGTTGATCCTGACATACTCGCCCGGATCGCCGAGCGGTTCGATCAGGGGCACCTCGGGACCGGGACCGAGATCGGCCCATTCGCGCTGCATCCATTGGCGCACTGCCGCCGAGTCCGTCACGGCGTGTTCGGCGCCGAGACTGGCCTGCTGAAGCAGCTTGAGCAGATCGCTGACGGCCAGGCCCGGATGGGTCGCCATCTGGTCGGCCATCAGGGCCTGAAGCGGCGCGGCCGACGGGCAGGCCAGCGCCACGCGCGGGGGCGCCGCCCGACCGCAGCCGGCCATCAGGCCGACCGCGCCGAGCAGCGCCAGACTCCACCGGCACCGGGCCGGCGGAGTCGTGATCCTACTCGTCGTCCTCGTCGTCGCCGAACGAGAAATCGTCGTAGTCCTCGTCGTCCTCGTCGTCCTCATCGTCGTCGAGATCCTCGTCGTCCGAGTCCTCGTCTTCGTCGTCGTCATCAAAGTCGAAGTCTTCGTTCTCCTCGTCCTCGTCGTCGTCCAACCGCCGCCTCATGAGAACTGGATCTTCCTCGAGCGTGGCCTCGAGGGACGCCTCCCACGCCGACATGGTAACCTCCGTAAGTCCGGGTAGTTCGATGATCATGATGCGTCGGCGACCCGGTTCGCCGCACGCTGGGCCTTCTTGCGTTCATGGGCCTGCAATTGCCGCTTCCGCAGCCGGATATGCTCGGGTGTGACCTCGATCAACTCATCCTCGTCGATGTACTCCAAAGCATACTCCAGGGTGATCGCCCGCGGCGGCTCGAGCTGAATATTCTCGTCGCTTGCCGTGGTCCGCATGTTGGTGAGCTTCTTCTCCTTGCCCACGTTGACGTCCATGTCGCCGGGCCGCGAATTCTCGCCGACGATCATCCCCTCGTACACCTGCTCGCCCGGTGACACGAACAACTGGGCGCGCTCCTGCAGGTTGTTGAGCGCGAAGCCGACCACCGGCGTCTCCCGGTCGGCCACCAGCACGCCCCGCTTGCGTCCGGCCATCGGTCCGGCCCAGGGGCCGTAGTCGAGAAACCGATGGCTCATCATGCCGGTCCCGCGCGTGTCGGTCAGGAACTCGCTGCGATAGCCGAACAATCCGCGCGACGGAATCCGGAAGGTGAGCCGCACGGTCCCCTGACCGGGGTTGCGCATCTCGGTCATTTCGGTCCGGCGCGGTCCCAGCTTCTCCATGACGACGCCCATATACTCCTCGGGCACATCGATCGTCAACTCTTCGTACGGCTCCTGGCGGCTGCCATCGGGGCCATCCTGGAGAATCACGCGCGGCCGGGAGACCTGGAACTCATAGCCCTCGCGCCGCATGGTCTCCATCAGGATGCCCAGATGCAGTTCGCCCCGCCCGCTGACCGTGTGGGTGTCCGGACTGTCGGTCGGCTCCACCCGCAGCGCGACATTGCGCTCCAGCTCGCGAAAGAGCCGATCGCGCAACTGGCGCGAGGTCACAAACTTCCCTTCCCGACCGGCGAAGGGCGAGTTGTTGACGATGAAGTCGACCGAGATTGTCGGTTCCTCCACCGCGATGCCGAGCAGCCGCTCCGGCGTATCAATCGCCGCCAGCGTCTTGCCGATTTCAATGCCTTCGAAGCCGGCCAAGGCGACGATCTCACCCGCCGCGGCCTGCTGCACTTCGATCCGTTGCAGCCCGTCGAAGGTGAACAGCTTGGTGACCCGGGCCCGATCGACACCGGTCGGGTCACTCACCAGTCCCGGCTCGCCCAGTGGCAGCAGGGCCACCTGGTCGCCCACATGAATCCGGCCCCGCTCGATCGTCCCGATGGCGATCCGGCCCAGGAAGCTGGAGAAGTCCAGCGTCGAGATCAGCATCTGAAACGGCGCGTCGGGATCGCCGGTCGGGGCCGGGACGGTATCGAGAATGGTCTGGAACAGCGGATCGAGCGACTCGCCCGGCCGATCGAGGTTCCGGGTCGCAATCCCCTTGCGACTGACGGTGTAGAGGAAGGGACAGTCGAGCTGCTCCTCGGTGGCCTCGAGATCGAGAAAGAGCGACAGTACCTCGTCGTGCACCCGGAGCGGCTCGGCGTCGGAGCGATCGATCTTGTTGATCGCGACGATCGGCTGATGCCCCAGCGCCAGCGCCTTGCGGGTCACAAAGCGGGTCTGCGGCATCGGCCCCTCGGCGGCGTCGACGAGGATCAGCACCCCATCGACCATCCGCAGCACCCGCTCCACCTCGCCGCCGAAATCGGCGTGTCCCGGGGTGTCGACGATGTTGATCTTGACGCCGCCCCACTCCACCGCGGTGTTCTTGGCCAGAATGGTGATGCCCCGCTCCCGTTCGAGCGGATTCGAGTCCATCACCCGTTCATCCACCTGCTGGTTTGCGCGAAAGGCTCCGGCCTGCCGGAGCATCTGGTCGACAAGGGTCGTCTTGCCATGGTCGACGTGCGCAATGATGGCGATGTTACGAATCTGCACCTGTTCACGGCCTTTCCGCGGACCACCACGGCCCAAGGGCGCCATATATACGGGACCCACCCACCTGCCGCAAGGCGCTCAGCTCGCGACGGCGTCGGCCCGGTCGATGGCGGCGCTCGGATGACCGCAGTCTTCGCCGTCGCACGGCGCCCCGGTTTCGAGCTGGAAGGTGACGTGACCGATACCCAATGCGGTCATCGCCTCGCCCAGCCGCTGCAGGGCCTCGGGGTGATCCTCCAGCCGGGGCACCACCACATGGGCGCTCATCGCCAGCAAGCCGCTGGCCACAGTCCAGACGTGGATGTCATGGGCCCGGTCCACACCCGGCACCGCAATGATCCGCGCCTCGACCTCCTCCACTGCCACGCCCGGTGGCACCTTGTCGAGCAGGATCTCGCCCGACTCCCGGATCAGCCGCCACGCCGAGCCGAGGATCAGCAGCGCGATCAGAATCGAAATGATCGGGTCGGCCGGCAGCCAGCCGGTGGTGCGAATCACCACCGCCGCGGCGATGGCGCCGATGCTGCCCAGCACATCACCCATGATGTGGAGATAGGCGCCCCGCACGTTGAGGTCGTGGTGATGGTGGCCGTGGAGCACCCGCAGCGAGATCAGATTGACCACCAGGCCGGCCAGGGCGACGCTGCCGAACAGCACGGCGTCGACCTGCTGCGGCGTGCGGAGCCGCTCGACCGCCTCGATCGAGATCATCACAGCGATCGAGAACAGCGCCACGCCGTTGACCAGCGCGGCCAGCACCTCCCAGCGCAAATTGCCGAAGCGATGGGCCGCCCGCGCCCGCCGCCGCGCAATCCGCGCCCCGACGGCCGCCAGAGCCAGCGCCCCCACATCGGTGGCCATATGGCCGGCATCGGCCAGCAGGGCCAGCGAGCCGGAGAGGTAGCCGCCGACCACCTCGACGGCCAGGAACAGCGCCGTCAGAGCGAGTACAAACTCCAGCCGTCTGGTCATCACCGACTCCCCGGGGACCCGCCCCCGACAATGTGCCCCCGTGCCGCGGCCGCCGTCCCGCGTTACCCTTGGGGGACCATGGAACCTGCAGCCCCCACCTCGACCGCCCTCGGCATCCTCGCCGTTCTGGGCCTGGTGCTCCTCAACGCCTACTTCGTCGCTGCCGAATTTGCCCTGGTCGGCGCGCGCCGGACCCGCCTTGAGGAGGCCGCTCAGGCAGGCGACGGCAAAGCTACCCGAGCCCTCGCGGCGATCCAACACCTCGATCGATACATCTCCGCCACCCAGCTCGGCATCACCCTCGCCTCGCTCGGGCTGGGCTGGGTGGGCGAGCCGGCCCTGGCTCACCTCTTCGCCAGCCTGTTCTCCGGCGCGCCGGGCATCCTGGCCCCGCTCGCCAGCCATACCGCCGCCGTGGCGACGGCCTTCACCATCATCACCACGCTGCACATCGTGCTGGGCGAGTTGGTTCCCAAGTCGTTCGCGCTGATCTACCCGGAAGAGGTCTCCCGCTGGGTGATCTGGCCACTGATGGGGTTCACCTGGGTGATGCACTACCCGATTTCCCTGTTGAACGGCATCGCCAATCGCCTGCTCCGCCTGGGCGGTGTGATAGTCGAAGGCGAGCATGAACGGCTCCACTCCCCCGAGGAGATCCGGATGCTTGTCGAACAGTCAGGCGAGGGCGGCTCGCTCGGACGCGGCGATGCGCGGATGCTGGAGGGCGTCTTCGAATTCAGCGAGAAGAGTGCCCAGGAAGTGATGACCCCCCGCACCGACATCGTCGGCATCGCGGCCGATGCCACTGTGGATCAGGCGGCCGAGATCGTGGCCGGCGCCGGACGATCGCGCTACCCGGTCTACACCTCCTCGCTCGACGATATCGTCGGCGTGGTCCTGGCCAAGGACGTGCTCCGCGCACTGCGCAGCGGCGGCTCCACTCCGGTGCGCCGGATCATGCGCGACCCGCTGCTGGTGCCCGGCACCCGCGAGGTCGAAGATGTTCTCACCGATATGAAACGGCTGAAAAATCATCTCGCCGTGGTGCTCGATGAATACGGCGGCACCGCCGGTCTGGTCACCATGGAAGACCTGCTCGAAGAAATCGTCGGCGAGATTCTCGACGAATACGACCCCGACGTCACCACCACAGTCACCGCGACCGATGGCAGCGTCAGCATCGACGCCGCGCTGCCGATCAGCAGCTTCAACGACCGCTTCGACGCCGACCTCGACGATCAGGATTACACCACACTGGGCGGCTGGCTCTTCGGTCAACTGGGTCGGTTGCCGCGGGTGGGCGACCGCCTGGCGACTGCCACCCACCGCTTCGAAATCACCGCGATGGATGAGCGGCGGGTCGACACCGTCCGCGTCGAACGGATCCCGCCATCTGACGCGCCCGATACCCGCTAGGCCCGGGGCCAGGGGCCTTCGTCGTAGGGCGAGCGGTGACGCCGCCGCACCGCGCGATTGGGCGGCGGCAGGATGTTGAACCGGAGAATGTGGAGCAACGCCGCGACGCCATCGCGCCAGCCGATCTTCTTGCCTTCCTCATAGGTCCGCCCGCTGTAGGAAATCGGCAGTTCCCAGATCCGCGCCTTGGCCTGCGCCAGCCGCGCCGTGACCTCGGGTTCAAAGCCGAACCGATCACTGGTCAGCACCAGCTTCTGCGCCAGCGGCGTCCGGATCACCTTGTAGCAGGTCTCCATGTCGGTGAGGTTGAGATCGGTAAACATGTTCGACACCAGCGTCAGCAATGAATTGCCGACCGAATGCCAGAAGTAGAGCACCCGGTGCGGTCCGCCGAGAAAGCGCGAGCCGAACACCGCGTCGGCCCGCCCCGAGAGGATCGGTTCCAACAGAGTCGGGATTTCGGCCGGGTCGTACTCCAGATCGGCGTCCTGGACCACCAGCACGTCACCGCGGGCCATGCCGATCGCCTGACGAATCGCGGCCCCCTTGCCCCGGTTGATCGACTGATGATGCAGGCCATCGATCTGGCCCTCGGCCAGGAGGCGATCAAGGATCTCGGCGCTGCCGTCGATTGAGGCGTCGTTGACGCAGATGATTTCCTTCGTCATCGGCACCGCCCGCACCCGGGCGATCAGCGTCTCCAGGGTGCGGACTTCGTTGTAGACCGGGATCAGCACCGACACCGTGAACGTCATTCTCTCCGACTCCGCGTGGCGAGGTCGATGGCCAGGGCCACAGCGGCCCGCATGCTCGAGGGATCAGCCCGCCCGGTGCCGGCAATGTCGAATGCCGTGCCGTGATCGGGCGAGGTGCGCACGAAGGGCAGCCCCAGGGTGACGTTCACCGCCTCGCCGAACGAGGCCACCTTGATGGCCGTCATGCCGACGTCGTGGTAGGGGGCCAGCACGGCATCGAACTCACCGCGCATCGCCCGCACAAAGACGGTGTCGGCCGGCAGCGGCCCGGTCGCATCGAGTCGGGCGGCCGCCGGGGCGAGGATGCGCTGCTCCTCATCACCAAAGAGTCCCTGCTCGCCGGCGTGGGGGTTGAGAGCGCACAGCGCCAGGCGCGGCTCGGCCAGACCGAACCACTGCGTCAGGGCGGCCCGGGTCACCTCACCGATCCGCACCACTCGATCGGGAGTGAGCACCAGCGGCACATCGCGCAGCGGGATGTGAGTCGTCACCAGCACCACCCGCAGCCGGGAGCTGGCCAGCATCATCGCCACGTCCACCCCACCCGCCAGATGGGCCAGCCATTCGGTGTGGCCCGGGAAGGGAAATCCGGCCAGGTGCAGGGCGTGCTTTTCGGCCGGGGCGGTGACGATGGCGTCGACCTCGCCGGCCAAGGCCAACTGGGCCGCCCGTTCGACGGCCCGTCCGGCGATCAGCCCCGCCGCAGCCGCCCGCGTGCGCACCACCCCGCGCGGTCCCGTCTGCCAGGCGCCGACCGGCTCATGGCGATCGGCCGGCAGCCCGGCAATCTGTTCGCGTGCGCCGATCACAGTCAGATGGGCGGCGGGGCGCTCCGCCAGCACCGCGGCCACAATCTCCGGCCCGATACCGCGCGGATCCCCCAACGTCAGCGCGAGCCGGACCGGTGCTGTCACAGATCGCGCTTGTCGATGTACGCCTTCTCGCGGAGCTGCGCCATGTAGTGCTCGAGCCCATTGTCGGCTGCGAGTCGCTGACGCAGCACCTCGCGCATCCGGTCGAACGGCGGCGGACCGGCCGGCGCGGCGGCATCGACCATCACGAGAGCGTACTTGTTGGCGAAGGGCATCGCCACCGGCAGTTCGAACACCGGCGTCAGGTCGCCGCTGTCGGCCGGGGTGAGCACTGTGATGTAGGGCTGCGGCAGCGGCGGTGCCAGTTCGACGCCGCGCTCGCTCCGCAGTTCGGCCGGGTCGTGATAGAGCCCCTGGAGTGAATCGAAAGAGAAGCCCGCGACCACCAGAGCCCGCACCGAGTCGGCCAATGCCCGTGCGGCGGCGGCTCCGGCGGAGTCGATCGGTGCGGAGATCAGAATGTGACGAATCTTCCGCTCGGTCGCCTCGATCCGTTCGACCTGGATGATGTGATAGCCGAAGACCGATTCGACCGGATCGGAGATTGTCCCCAGCGGCAGCGCGAACGCCGCGCGTTCAAACTCCCGCACCATCACGCCCGGTCGCACCCAGTTGAGACTGCCGCCCTGCTGGGCCGACCCGGGATCCTGCGAGAACCGCTTGGCCACCGTGGCGAAATCGGCCCCGGCACGCAGCTCCTGCACCAACGAGTCGGCCAGTTGCCGCGCCCGGGCCTTGGCCACCGGGTCGGGCCGCGGGGCGATCACAATCTGCCGGATCGATCGGGTCGGCGGTCGCTGGGGCAGTTGATCGAGGTGGGCATCGTAGTAGGCCCGCACTTCGCGCTCGGTCGGCTGAATCGGATCGAGCAGACCGCGTTCGGTGAGACGCGCCTTGAACGCGGTGCGGATCATCTCCTGTTGCTGACGATCGGTGAGCCAGCGGCGGTAGTCCTCGATGCCGAGAAAGCCGGCCTGCCGCAGTTCAGCGGCAAAGCTTGTCTCATTGGGATACTGCGAGCGCACCTGACGCATTGTCGCATCGACAGCATCGGTGACTTCCAGCGGCGTAATCTTGATGGTGGTGTCGTTGAGCGCTTCCTGGAACAGCAGCTCGGCGTCGATCATCGTATCGACCAGCATCGCCATTTCGCGGGCAATCACCAGCGAATCGGTCGGTGGCTCCCGATTGCTGTTGCGCAGCCGGGCGTAGTACTCCTCCTGCACCTGGGTGTAGGTCAGCGCCGCCCGCCCCACCACCGCGATCACCCGATCGATCGGTTGGGCGGCCGCCGGCCCCGGCCCCGGATCCTGCGCCATCGCGGGCGCACTGAGTGCGCCGAGCGCCAGCAGCGCGCCCGCGATGCCGTATCGCAGCATGCTCACTCGCCGCCCGGCACCGGCGGTCCACCCGGCGCCGGCGTGATGGTCGGCGGCTGAACGGCCGGAGCCTGCGACGTCGAATCGGCGCCCGCCTGCTGCGCGGCGCGGGTCGCTTCGGCCAGATCCACAGCCTGCTTGATGCCGGCGGCGTTGATCGCCGCATCGGAGTGCTCACGCAGGGTCCACGACAGCATGCCCGGCAGCAGCCGCAGCCGGTACTGGCCGGTCACCATCTTATCGAAGAACTGGTCGACCCGCAGCGCGGCCGCCCGGCGCCGATCGGCCTCGCTGGCCGCCGGATCGATCACGTCCTCACCCAGCCCGATCTGCGCCTTGAGCGTATCGACAGCCATCTGGAACTGGTCGTTGATGGTGGTCCATTCCTCGGGCGTGACATGGATGTTGTTCCGCTCGGCATCGCGCAGCATCAGATAGCGGCTCGCCACCACCCGCACTCCCATTTCCAGAGCCGAATCCGGCAACTGCTGCATCGCCTGCAACTGCTGCGGGCCCTGGGTGGGGTCCTGGGTCTGGGCCTGAATCCAGCGGGCGAACTCCGCCACCGTCAACTCGCCATCGTCATAGGTGGCGAGGGTGGCATTGTCGTCGCGGGCCCCGTCCAGATCGGCGATCGCCTCGCGCGCCTTGACTGCCGCGCTGCCCTTCAGACTGATGTGATTGAGCGAATCCAGCTCGGCGAAGTAGGCCTGCTCCATGCCCGAAATCAGCGGCCCCTGCAGCCAGGTCGCCAGCCGCGTCTTGGCCTGCTCGTCGCTGGCGCGCTTGATGATATGGAAGCCGTACGAGGTGACCACCACCCCGCTGACCTCACCCGGCGACAGCAGCCATGCGGCCGAATCGAACGGCGGCACAAAGGCGCCGCGCGCCGCCGGCGGCAGGAAGCCGCTGTCGGACTTGGTGCCGACGTCATCGGTGTTGTCGATCGCCAGCCGCCCGAAGTCGGCCCCGTCGGCAATCTGACGGGCGAGCCCGTCGATCTTACGCCGCGCCACGGCCCGATCCGCTTCGGTGGCCGACGGGTCGACCTGAATCAGCACGTGCTGCAGCACCCGCACCGAATCGGCGGCGTAGGCGCTGTCGATCCGCTCCGGCGTCACCGCCGCCCGCCGGGCGATCAGACTGTCGATCCAGTGGCCGGCCGTGATTTCGGCGACATCGACCCACATCGCATTGGCCACCAGAGTCGAGTCGGTGGTGAGACTGTTGGTGGCGATGGCCTGGGCGAACAGGGTGTAGTCACTCCACAGCCGGGCGATGAAGTTGGCCGCCTCGGCGTTCATCGGCACGCCCTTGACGCTGGTCATGATCTCGGCGACCCGGCTGGCCGTCAACTCCTGTCCCGCAGCGCGGGCGGCGACATCGGGATGCGCGGTAAAGGCATCACCCTGGCAGGCCGCCAGCACGAGGGAGAGCGGGATGGCCAGTCGCAACGATCGACGCAT
>CBFGTB010000080.1:0-10865 GCA_965651715.1 uncultured Gemmatimonadales bacterium | reverse complement strand
TCGTCGTCCGGATGACACTGCCGGAACGGATCGGAATCATCGGCATGGGGGCGAACCGATTCGTCCCAGGTGAGGCCGCCATCGTGTGATGCCGCCACCACGACATCGCGAATGTTGCCGGGATAGATCCGACGCCACGAGGCGTACAGCGTGCCGTCCGGCCCCCGGGCCAGACCGGTTCGACAGCAGGGACAGGTCGGCCCCAGATGAATCGGGTGAGAGGGTTGCCAGGTCCGGCCGCCATCGGCCGAGCTGCGCAACCAGACGCCGCTGCCGCTGTCGGCGCTACTCAACCACGCCACATGCACCGCGCCGGCGGGCCCGGTGAGCAGGGCATGAAAGTTCTGCGCGCCGAAGGTGGCGCCCTCGTTGACAGTGACAGGTGCGCTCCAGCTCACGCCCCCGTCGGAACTGCGCGCCAGTCGCAGGGCGCTGACCGGAAAGCGGGCGCCGATCTCCCGCCCGACGGTGTAGAGCGCGTACAACTCGCCGTCGTCGGCCGCCACCACCACCGGCGGTGCCTCGCCATGAGGTTCAATGCCGCCCAACGGGTCGTGCAGCAGCCCGGTCCGGGTCGTGCCTGCGGGCGTACTCAACCGCACATGCAGTGCGGCCACGCTGTCGCCCGGGGCCACGGCCACCCACGACACCACCCGTCCACCGTCGGGCATCACCGCCAACATCGGCGTCGCTCCGTGGCTGGTTCCCGCGGAAACCAACTCCGCCGGAGCAAAGGCAGGAGCGTCGCCCGGCGACTCGCCGCAGGCTGCGACCGCGATCAGGGCCGCCACCACCAGCGGACCGCGGGACCAGGACCGTTCAATAGGCATAGCGCATTCCTCCCACCAGAGTTCGCGGCGCACCCGGTGTGTAGGTGTCGCCCTGAAACACATCGTAGCTCGACAGCTCGGCATAGCGCCGGTTGGTCAGATTCGTGACCCGGGCGAACAGCTCGAGATGCGGCTGGATGTTCGCATTGGCCTTGAACGTCAGCAACTGGTGCCCCGGGTAGAAATGGCTGTTGGCCGGATCCTGAGCATAGCGTCCCATTTCCGACCACTCGATCGCGATCTGACCGCCCCCCAACCAGCGCGGTGACCATCCCAATGACGCCGCCCCCAGTGTCCGCGGCGCCTGTTCGATCAGGTTGTGCGAGTAGGAGACCGCCGGGCGATCGTCGCGCGCCGCCTCGGGGGTCCAGTCGAGGTAGCGATGCGAGGCGATCGACCACGCCAGATCGAGCCGCAGTGTCGGGCTCAGCGCCAGTCCGGCGCTCAGTTCGATGCCGCGGTGGCGCGACGAGCCGGCATTGCGGGCCTCGCGGGTGTTCTCCGGCGTGATATAGGTGAGGATGTCGTCGCGCAGTGTCATCACGTACCCGGCCACCTGATACACCATCCGCGCGCCGAGCTGACCGCGGATACCCGCTTCCCAACTGGTCACCGTCACCGGCTTGAGATCGGTGGTGTTCTCGGCACTGTTCTGGGTGAACAATTGTCCGAATGAGGGCACCCGAAAGCCGCGTCGATACGACCCGTAAAGACTCAGCCGCGGATCCAGTTCCCACGACAGACCAAGCTTGGGGCTGAGATGCCGGTAACTGACGTCGGTGTTGGGTGGAATCCGGTGACGGCCAGTCGCGATCGGCGCCAGGTGCGTCTCGTAGTTGTAACCCGAGAAGTCGGCCCGCAGCCCGGCGTCCAGATGCAGCGCGGCCGTCGGCGTCCAACTGGTCTGGATCCAGGGCGCCACGCCGTGATAGCGCACATCGTAGTCATACTGGCGCGGGCCGGTTGTGTACGAGGCCCAGCGCCCGGCCGGACCGCTGCGCTCGGTGATCGCCTGGTGGGCCACAAAGCTGCCCGGACTGAGATCGCCGTCGACCCCGACGATCACGCGCCCCTGCCACGGTGCGACATCGCGGCGGTAGCGCAGCAGCAGCCCGATCGAGCGGTTATCGGTCTGCCACACTTGTGGGTCGTAGGTCAATTGCCAGCTCGGCAACAGCCCCATGGTGTTGTATCGAGCGTAGGGTGTGATGCTGAGCAGCGAGTGACCCGATTCGTATTCCCACGCCGACGACAACCGCACCGCCCGAGCGGTGCGATAAGCGATCGGCGCCAGGTTGGTCCCGGGTCGCGTCTGATACAGCTCGTGGTTGACCGCCGGCACATCCTGCTGATCGATCCGCGACCCGGTGAGCACGGTCCGGGTGCTCCAGCCGCCGACCATCTGGTCCCAGCGCAGCGTGGCACTCTGCCGGTCGAACGGCGCCGCGTCCTTCCAGTTGTCGTTGTGCGTCAGGTTGACATCAGCGCGCACGCCCCCGGAATTCCAGCCGGTCCCGCCGGTGGCCAACATCCGCCGATACCCGTGGCTGCCGCCCTCAAGGTTGACCTCGGCGCTGGGCGTGAGCGGAGCAGGCCGGGTCATCACGTTGACCACGCCACCAATCGCATCACTGCCATAGAGCGCGCTGCCGGGCCCTTTGATGACCTCAATGCCGCCGGCCTGCGGCAGATTGACTTCGTAGAGCGCATTGTGATTAAAGAACCCGGTCGCCCGCGTGGGGATCCCATCTTCGAGATAGAGATACATCGGCGCGGTCGTCACCTGGAGTCGCATGGCCATCATGTGACCCTCACCCGAGGTTTCCGACACATGCACCCCGGCCAGCCGGTTGAGAATCCCGGCCGGATGGGTCGCGCGCGTCTCCCGGATCTCCGTGCCACTCAGGCCGTCGATGGTCAACGATCCCTCGTTGCGGTTCTGAATTTCCTGGGTGGCGCTGACCACCAGCGGCGCGATAACGGCCGCCGCGGCGTGGAGCGTGACAGTGACCTCGAGCTGCCGCCCGTTCTCAATCCGGATGCTGACGGTATCAGCCGCAAATCCGATACGCTGCGTCACCAACGGGTACTGACCCGCCGGCAGACCCAGCAAGCGAAACTGGCCGCGACTGTCGCTGATGGTGGAGCGACCCAGCGTCGGCAGTGTGACCCGGGCGTCGCTGAGCGGCGCCTGGTTGGCGCTGTCGCGCACCACGCCGGTCACCCGTCCTGCCGTCTGCGCCGCGAGCGGCGGCGCGGCAGCCAGCAGCAGGGTCATCGCCCACACACCACCGCGTCGCGCGGTAAGTGCACTCATGAACAGCCTTCCTCCCCGGCGCGCTTGAGGCGCCGATCGGTCGATCGACTCGCGACCCCCCGGTGGGGGCCGCCCGATGAAGTTCCGGAGGCGCGGACAGCGCCCGATCAGGACAGCGGAGGAGCCGTGATGGGAGGGAGATAATCGAGCGGCAGCAGGACGCCTGTCGACGCCGTCTCGGGTGAGACGGCGGGCAGCGGCGCCACCCGATTGTGCTGCGCGCGAATCGCGCCCAGCGGCTGGGGAGCATCGACCAGGGCCGGGACGTGACAGCTCCCGACGCAGGTACAGGTGGGTTGACCCGATTCGTCGTGACCGGAATGGCCGTGCTGGTGTCCGGACGAGCCGTCGGACGTCGCGGTCTGCACCGGACAGGGATGGAGCGCCGGCAGCACAACACCCGCCATCGCCGGGGAGGCGAGGAGCAGCAGGGCTGCGAGCCAGGGAGTCCGGAGCAGGCGCATCACGCCACGGAACCTAGTCGGGAAGCGGCCGGGTCGCGAGCCGGAGACCGCGACCGCGCGGCCGAAGGGGGCCGGCGCAGCAGCAGCAGCAACAGCAGTGTCATGGCCGCGAGAAAGGGCGCTGTGATATCGCGCTTGACCAGCCAGAAGAAGTGGAACACCGCCAGCACCGCCGCCCAATACACCGCCTGGTGCAACCGTCGCCAGCGGGCACCGCCGAGGCGACGCATCACCCGCTCGGGCGATGTCAGCGCGAGCAGCAGCAACAATACAAAGGCGGCGAAGCCGACTGTGATGTAGGGCCGCTCCAGGATGTCGCCACCGATTTCCCGCCACAACAACGATTGATCAAAGACCAGATAGCAGCACAGGTGGATCAGCGCGTAGCCGAATGCCCACAATCCCAGCGGGCGGCGCAACCGGGTCCAGCCGGGCCGACCGGTCAATCGCCGCAGCGGTGTGGCCATGAGCGATCCCAGGAGCAGCCACAGCGCCGTCAGACCGGTCGCATGCTCCAGGGCTTCGGCGGGATTGACGTAGTCGCCCCGCAGCAGCCGACTCGCAATCACGCAGCCGGGCACCACGCCCGCCACCACCACCAGCGGGCGCAGATACCGGTCGATCGGATCACGTCGCGGCATCGCTCAGAAATTCACCCGCAGATCCATTCCGCTGTAGAGCGAGGCGACCTGGTCCGCGTAGCCATTGAACGGCAGCGTCGGCCGCTTGAAGAAATCGCCGATCCGGCGCTCGCGCGCCTGAGACCACCGGGGGTGATCCACAGCCGGATTCACGTTGGCGTAAAAGCCATACTCCTGCGGCAGGATGATGTTCCAGGTGGTCCGGGGCATCGTCTCGGCGAAGCGGATCTTGACGATCGCCTTGGCCCCCTTGAAGCCATACTTCCACGGCACCACCAACCGCAGTGGCGCCCCGTTCTGATTCGGCAACGGTTTGCCGTACATGCCGGTGGCCAGCAGTGTCAGCGGATGCATCGCCTCATCGAGTCGCAGCGCCTCGACGTAGGGCCACGGCAGATCGACTGTCTTGATGCCGGGCATCGCGGCGGCATCCACCACGGTGGTGAACTCAACCCATTTGGCGGCACTGGTGGGTTCGAGCCGATTGATGAGATCGCGCAGCATGATGCCCTGCCACGGGATCACCATCGACCAGGCCTCGACGCAGCGCATCCGATAGGTGCGCTCGACCACATCGAGACCGGCGACCAGCGTCTCCAACGGCATCGTCCCAGGTCGCTTCACCGCACCCGCGATCTCCACTGACCAGGGCGTGGTGCGCAGCGAGCCGGCGTTGCGACTCGGATCGCTCTTGCCGGTGCCGAACTCGTAGTAGTTGTTGTAGCTGGTGGCCTTGTCATACGGCGTCGGATCGTCGTCGGGCGGGGCCACCGGGACCTCCCGGGCGCAGGCCGACAGCGAGGAGGGCACCAGGCTGGCGCCGAGCACTCCAACCGCCGCCAACCACTGGCGGCGGTTCACGTACCACGACTCCGGGGTAACCTCCGAGGCGGCAATGTCAGGCGGGCGGCGAATCAGCATGGTCAGGTGCTCCGGACGCGAGGATCGTTCTCCTGATGGTACGGACGACGACCCGCCCAGGTTCCGCCGCCGCGCTCCCCCCGCTACCTTTGCGCCCCAGGGACAGGTGGCCGAGTGGTTGAAGGCACCACGTTGGAAGCGTGGCGTGCGGGCAACCGTACCGAGGGTTCGAATCCCTCCCTGTCCGTTCCTCAGTGACGCATGGTACCCTGCACATCGCCCGCGCGCAGGATACCGATCGCGCCCTTGGTGGCGTCGGCGAAGGCATGCGAGACGAACGGGTACAGTCCCGGTTCGGCCAGATGGGTCTCAAAGACGGCACCACCACCCACCGGCACGCTGTAGGTCTGGATCCCTTCGATCGGCGCACCGAACCCGCCGGCATAGACCCGGTCGAAGATCCCGCCCACCACGTGGAACGCCGAGACACGGTTCGGCCCCGCATTGACGACGTAGAACCGCAGGCGCTCGCGCGGCTCCACTTGAATCGGCGCGGTGGCGTACTGCGACGCCGCGCCGTTGAAGACGACATAGTCGGGCGCCAGCATCAACATCTTGTTCCAGTCGAGCCGGCGCGGACCGTTGTCGGCCGGACGCGGGCCGAGATAGAACTCACTCTGCACCAGAACGAACTCGCGCGCCGGCGGCAGCGGGGTGACCGGATCGACGACGATGGCGCCATACATGCCGTTGGCGATATGCGCGGCGGTCGGTGCGGTTCCGCAGTGATACATGAAGGCACCCGGGACGCGTGCCACGAAGGTGAACGAGAGCGAATCGCCCGGATTGACGTTCACAAAGGCGCGGCTCGGAGCGATCTCGGCCGCATGGAAATCCATCGAATGCGGCATGGGCGAGATGTTGACAAGGGTAAAGATCACAGTATCGCCCACCGTGACCCGAACCACCGGTCCGGGGACGACACTGTCAAAGGCCCATGCTTCGTAATCGACGCCCGGGGCGATGTGATGCACCACGTGGCTGGCGGTCATCCGGACCCGATGCAGCCGACTGGTGGAGCGGGGCGGAGCCGCTGCCCGACGTTCCATCGGCACGGCATCGTGCCCCACCGGGGCCTCACCGTGCGACAGCGGTGACGGAATCGCGGTGGGGGCGGCGGTCTGCTTGGCCGCACTTGCGGGCGGCGCGGCGGATTCGGAGTTCTGCTGCTGAGGTGGCTGGCTGCAAGCGACGAGGAGGAGTACTGCCACGGGCGCCCAACGCATAGGTCAACTCCGCGTGAAGGTCACGAGCCATCGGTGGCGGGGAAATATACCCCGCCCTCCCACCGGGGGGGAGGGCGCCCGCCCCGTTGGCCGGGTCGCTAGATTCCCGCCATGACCAAACCTTCCCTGCTCCGCTCCTGTCGCGCCTGCGTCGTGGCTGCCCTGCTGTTGGTATCGCTCGACGCCTGTGCCCCGGCCACTCCCACGGTCCACGCCGCCGAGGCCCCCCGTCAGGTGGCACTCGACTGTCCCACCCCGGTCAGCATCGACAGCGTGGTGCTGCTGCGCGACCTGTTCCGGCTGGCCGACGATTCCATGGCCGGTCGACTGATCGGCTCACCCGGCAATCTCAAGGCCCGGGACTACCTCGCCGCCCGGATGGACGCGATCGGCCTCGGCACCCTGCCCTTCGGCCGCCTCCAGCGGATTGCGGTGCCGGAATCGCGGCGCCTCAGCGGTGTCCATGAGGCGTGGAATGTGATCGGTGTCATCCCGGGACGCGCCACGCCCGAGCGCTACATCGTGGTCACCGCCCATTTCGATCACGTCGGGATCGGTCGTCCGGTCGACGGCGATTCGATTTACAATGGCGCTGACGACAACGCCAGCGGCGCCGCGGCCCTCACGGTACTGGCCCGCTATTTCCAGGATCACCCCACCGACCACACCCTGATCTTCGCCGCCGTCGACGGCGAGGAGCGGGGCATGTGGGGCAGCCGCGCGCTGGTCGACTCGGCCGGTCTGGATCTCGATCGCGTCGATCTGAACATCAACATGGATATGGTCTCGCGCAACGATCACAACGAGATCTATCTGGCGGGCCCGGGTCGCTATCCTGCGCTGGTCCCCATCGCCACCGATATCGCCGCCTGCGCCGCCATCGCCGTGCGCCGGGGCCATGATACCGAAGCGGCGGGGCGAGGCGAGGATTGGACGACCCAGTCAGACCACGTCGCCTTCCACCGCAAGGGGATCCCCTTCCTCTACTTCGGGGTCGAAGACCACCCGGACTACCATCGTCCCGGGGATTCGCCCGACCGGGTCCCGGCCGGGTTCTACGTCGAGGCGGTCCGCACCGTCGGCGCGACGATCCGTCGGGCCGACGCCTTCCATCGCTGAGACCCGCGCCGGGGCCGCAGCCTCAGTTCAGCGCGAACTGAGGCTGTGGCTGCCTCCCTTGGTGGAGGTCACCGTCACGGTGTAGGGTCCGGCGCCTCGCACAATCCACTTGACCCGCTCGACAGCGTGACCCGCGATGTTGGCCAAGCGCAGCGTCGCCGGGTCACGGACCTGTTCCTCACTCGCCCCGGTCCGCTCGTTGGTGATCCGGAAACCGGCCAACACGTCGGCGCCCGTCAGGCGGACCAGATCCGGCGGCGAGATGTGATTCTCCAGATCCTGCTGGGTGTGAGTCGGGATCAGGCGCCGATTCGCGATGAACGCCGTCACCTCGGTCAACCCGTTGCCCAGCGGCCGACTGGCGATTGAATCGACCTCCACCAGCGGAAGCTGCCACACCTGGTAGAGCGAGAAGGCCATGTTCCGGTGGGCTTCGGCCTGCATCAGGAAGCCCGGCTCGGTCCGTCCGAAGGTCTTCTTGAAGCCCCCGATCTCGATCGGACCATACTGCGGATGGTTGTAGGGCTTCCAATCCACGAAGCCATCCCGCAGCAGCAGCAGCCGATCAAATTCGTAACTGGGATTGTCGTAGCGGTTGCGCTCGCGCTCGGCCGTCTCGAACAGCTTGAAGTCGTTCCAGAGCTCATTTGAGAACGTGATGATGCCGCGCGCGCCGTAGAACCAATCCAGCTCGCCACCCCAGACGATGTACAGGTCCTTCCAGACGACGATGTAGCGATAGCCCGGCAGGATTCGTTCGCCGACCCGGCCCAGCTCGTCGAACACCCGCACATCCTGCGGCCGGTACTCGTCCTGGGGCGAACCCGGGCCCCGCAGGATCATGCCGCCGTTGTTATGGAAGCTCTGCGCCGCTGCGATGTTCGGATGCGCCGTCACGAAATCGACCACCGCCTGGGTTTCGGGCAGCGACGTCGGATAGAAGTCCGCACCGCCCTGGACATACTGCGGTTGCCAGCGCCACGGCCAGTTGCGATTGGGGTCATAGCCGCCAACGCCGTCCTCGTTGATGCGGCCGTCACCGTCGTTGTCGATGCCCTCACTGCCGAGCATCTCCCACTCCCCCTGCTCGCCCGGCGCCGCGCGGATCATCATCCGCGGCTCCTCGGGACTCGAGATCATCGTCCCGTACGCCGAGCGACGCCGCATCTGGGTGATGCTGCCATCGCCGTCGAGATCGTCGTACAGATCCTCGTCGACCACTCCATCGCCGTCGTTATCGCGCGGCACGGCCCCGGTCCGCGGGCTCGAGGCGGTGTTGGGCCGGTGGATGAAGTCTTCCCGCCCATCCGGGTTGATCGTCGGGACGATGTAGAGGGTACGCGCGGCCAGGAGCGAGTCGATCCGGGGATTCTGGCCCTGCATCTCGCAGAGGTACCACGCGGTGTAGAGGGCGAATTCGGTGCCCTGCACTTCGTTGGAGTGGATGTTGCCGTCGATGTACATCGCCGGCTTGGTATCCGGATCGCCGGTCGTGAAATCACTGACAGTAATCAGCCAGATATCGCGGCCCTCATGACTCTTCCCGATCGACGACAGACGACAGGTATTGGGATGCGCCGCCTGAAGCCGACGCCCGATCTCACCGAGCGCGGCATGGTCATAGAACCGGTCCCACATCATCGGGACCTTGGGATTCGCCGGCGATCCCGCTGCGGCCAGACTGCCCAACTCGGCCTGCGCCGACAGCGAGCCGACAGCGACCACGGCGACCAACGGCATCAGATAACGAAAGGTATGCATCGCGCGCCTCACCGAAGGGTCACAGTCTGGGTGATCGTGCCGGTGACCGGCGAGCCGGCCGTCAGCGTCAGTGCGGTCCCGGGCCGACCGGCCACGGTCCAGGTGAGCTCGCTGCCGTGACCTCCGGCGGCAGCGAGCGGACCCACCAACTGCATCGCGTCACCGCTGACCAGGGTGGTACCCGCCAGATCGAGATCGACCCGAATCCGCCGGGGATTGCGCAGCCGCGCGGCCAAGGCCGTGGTGCTCGGCAACCGGCCGGTGTTGATCACTTCGGCACTGATCCGGTAGAGCCCATCGCCCAGCTGCGTCACAGTGACATCGCGAAGACCGATCTGGGGCAACATCCCGGCCAGTTCGCGAATGAAGCGGCCGTGTCGAGCGACAGTGCTGTCGAACTCGACCCCGGCCGGCGGGTTGAGCAAGGCCCCCGGCTTGAATCCTCCCACCTGCACCGGTTCGCCGCCCGCCGTCACAGCATCAACCGGGTGCCACGGAACGAATGCATCGATGTCGTGAGCAGCGAACCAGCGCAGGGCATTGCGCTCGGCGGCGTTGGCATCGCTGCCGCCGCCCCCGCGCGACCCGCGGGCGCCGGAGTCGGCTTCGGCCTTGGGCACCCACCAGCCTCGTGACCCGAACGCCCAGCGGCCGAAATGGTAGTAGGCCCAGCTCAGCACATCGCCGGCATTCGCCTCGCCCGCCGAGCCCGAGGTCAGTCCGGTGATCTGCTGGAAGCGGCGCGACATATCGGCGAAGGTGGCCTGATCCTGCCGCAGAATGGAGTGCAGCGGACCGCCCTGGCTCGTCCCTTCCTGCGCCCGGCTGCCGTCGGGGCGCTGCACGCCCTGGTTGGGCCGATTCTCCCACGGCGTCATCAGATTGTCCTGCGGGCCGACCACGTACACCGCCGCGACCTCGGGGTGAGCCATGAGGAACTCGGCGAGTCCGCGCGCCTCGGGGGCGGCAAAGGGATCGCGACCGGCTTCGCTGCCGTGATGCGGATAGGCGAAGCTGAAGTTGCGGTTCACATCGATACCGCCCGGTCCATCTTCGTTCCACAGCTCGTCACCGTCGTCGTCGCGTCCCTCGCGCATCATCCGATAGCGACCGACTTCGCCGTAATCGGCAGCAGCCCGCCGGAACAGGCGCGGGTCGACCGAGTCGGCGATCAGGCTGCCGGTCGGGTCGGCCACCAGCATGCTGGTGATCATCCCATTGCCATCGAGGTCATCGACGCCATCCTCGTCGACGCTCTGATCGTGATCGTCGTCATACCCGGTGGCGTCGTTGCTGGTCCGCTCCGTCCGAACAGCGGCGAACATCGCCTCTGCGGCGTCAGGATTGAGACGCGGGATGAACCAGACTGTCGGCGTGGTCGCGCCGGCATCGGCCAGCAGTTCGCGAGCGGCCGCCATCGCAATGCTCGAACCGATCAACTGCGGTCCGTGTGCTCCCGCGACAACCAGCAGCGCCGGTCGATCGCTCGGCCCGACCCGGAGCGCATCGACGGCTCGCCCTCCGGGTGAGGTGGCGATGGTGATCAACTCGCTGCGGCCGCGATGGGCCGCCGCCAGTTCGCGAAG
>CBFGTB010000079.1:0-10982 GCA_965651715.1 uncultured Gemmatimonadales bacterium | reverse complement strand
GGCCGTCGTCGAGCAATCGCACGCCGCGCAAAGTCAGCGGATCGTGGCCGGGACGCTCCGGCTCAGAAATTTTGAAGTCGGGCGAACCGTAGCTTCCCGACCATTTGTAGTTCCATTGTTCGAGGCTGTAGTTGTCGGGATTTTCGGCCGCGGTTCGATCGAGCGGGGCGGTGAAGGTGAGCGTCAGGCCATTTTGCAGCACTTCCATGGCGGCCGGCATGACGACCGACTGGCCGGTGTAGCGGACGCGCTGTAAACAACCATCTTGCGCGGCGCTGGTGGCCCACCCTTTCTGACCGCAGACGTAAAGCTGCCCGTCTTGCGGACGAAAACGGCCGCGCATGACGCCCGAACTGAAGGGCTTTCTGTTCTTCGCCGTCGTGAAGATGCTGGTCATCTTCAGCCTGGTGTTGCTGTTGGTCGCGATGTTGACCCTGATGGAACGCAAGTTGGCGGGCTGGATTCAGAATCGGCCCGGTCCCAATCGGGTCGGTCCGTGGGGCCTGCTGCAACCGGCCGCCGACGGGATCAAGAACTTCATCAAGGAAGAAACGCTGCCGGCCGGGGCGAACAAATGGCTCTTCATCCTGGCACCGGCGCTGGCCTTCATGCCGGCCGTTTCGCTGATCGCGGTGGTGCCGTTGGCCGCGCCGCTGCCGATTGCTGTCGATTGGACTCTCCCGCTGATCGGCCAGATCAGCTATCACGGGCCGCTCACCATCGCGATTGCCGACCTGCCGATCGGCTTCCTGTTCATCCTGGCGTTCTCGTCGATGGGCGTCTACGGCCTGGCGCTGGCGGGCTGGTCGTCGAACAGCAAGTATTCGCTGCTGGGCGGTCTGCGGGCCAGCGCCCAGATGGTCTCCTACGAAGTCGCCCTCGGCCTGTCGCTGATCCCGGTGCTGTTGTTGGCGGGGAATGTCACGCTGCCCGAACTGATCGCGCGCCAACAGGAGGGGCTCTGGTTCGTGGCGCCGTTGTTCCTGTCCTTCTTCCTGTTCCTGATCTCCGGCTTTGCCGAGACCAACCGGCTGCCGTTCGACCTGCCGGAGGCGGAGGCCGAGCTGGTGGCCGGATATCACGCCGAATACAGCGCGATGAAGTTCTCGATGTTCATGATCGCGGAGTACGCCCATATCGTGACCATCGCCGCGATGGTGGCGACGCTGTATTTCGGTGGCTGGGACATTCCCTTCACCCACTGGGATGAGCAAGGGGGGCTGTGGCAGACGCTGGCCACCCATGCGGTGTTCTTCGCCAAGATGTTCTTCTGGATTTTCTTCGTGATGTGGATTCGCTGGACGCTGCCGCGGTTCCGCTACGATCAACTGATGGCGCTGGGCTGGAAGGTGATGCTGCCGTTGGCGCTCGGGTACATCCTGGTGACGGCGACCGCCATCTGGGCGGTGGATCAGTGGCTGCCCGGTCAGTCGGCGGCGCTGCGCGGTGGCGTGCTCTTCGCGCTCAACATCGTCATCGCCTGGCTGGTCTTCTTCCGCCTGGATCGCGGCCGGATCATGTACGGCGTCAACGCCCGTCCGCGCCTGCGGGCGGCTGAGGAGAACTGACCATGGCGATTGGCGTCAAAGTGTTGCCCCGTCCGGCCGGTGGGGTGTCCTACGTTCGCGCGACCCTCAAGGGCATGGCGATCACCTTCCGCCACATGCTGCAGCCGCGGGTCACGATGCAGTACCCCGAAGTGCGCAGCGCCGACGACTGGCGGATCGCGACCCGGTGGCGGGGCACCCATCGGATGATGACCGATGAAGCGGGGCGATCGAAGTGCGTCGCCTGCGGCCTCTGTCCCCAAATCTGTCCGGCGAACTGCATCAAGCTGGTGCCCGGGGAGGACGAGCAGGGCAACCGGTTCCCGCTCATCTACGAGATCGACGAGTTCCGCTGTGTCTTCTGCGGCTATTGCCAGGAAGTCTGTCCGGAGGAGGCGATCCACGTCGGAGTGCATTTCGAGAACGCGGAATACTCGCGCGATCGCTTCGTCTACGATCACGAACGTCTCACCGCGCAGGTCCATGCCGTCTCGACCCTGTGGGATCCGTCGGATCCGAGGGGCGAGTAGATGAGCCTGGCCACTGTCGTCTTCTGGGTCTTCGCGGTCTGCGCGATCGGCTCGGCACTGCTCTGCGTCACGCGACGCAACCCGATCACGGCGGCGCTCTGGCTGGTGTCGGCGATGTTCGCCTTGGCCGGCATCTTCGTGCTGCTCAATGCCCAGTTCATCGCGGCCATCCAGGTGATCGTCTATGCCGGTGCCGTGATGGTGATCTTTCTCTTCGTCATCATGCTGCTCAATGTGGGTGAATCGGCCGTGACGCTGCGCCGCCGCTGGCTGGCCGTCCCGGCGACCCTGCTGGCGGCGGTGCTGCTGCTGCAACTGCTCCCGATCGGTCGGTATGATCGGCAGCGGCTGGCGAACGAATTCTCCGCCATGCCCCAGCCGGATCCCGCCCTGGTGTTCCCGGAAGGTGAGGAACTCGAGCGAGCGGTCGCCGACCGCGGTGTGGTCGGCGCGGTGGCGACGCCGCTGTTCCAAGGGTACCTGGTGCCGTTCGAGGTCACCTCGATTCTGCTGTTGGTGGCGGTGGTCGGCTCGGTCGTTCTCGCCAAGAAGAGGCTTTGATGCTGCTCGGTCCTGCCCTGGCCGTTTCGGCCATTCTCTTCGCGATCGGCGTCGGTGGAGTGCTGCTCCGCCGCAATGCCATTGTTGTCTTCATGTGCATTGAACTGATGCTGAATGCCGTCAACCTCAGCTTCGTTGCCCTGGCCACCGTCCACGGCACCGGCGGGCAAATGATGGTGTTCTTCGTGATGACCGTCGCGGCGGCCGAAGCGGCCGTCGGGTTGGCCATTATCCTCGCGGTCTATCGACATACCCAGTCGGTCGACCTCCGGACCATGAACCTCCTCAAGGGTTGAGCGTGGCACATCTGGCCTGGCTGGTGGTTGCTCTGCCGCTGCTGGGTGCGCTGATCAACGCTGCGATCGCCTTCCGCCGACCGAGCGCGAAGCGAACCGTATCGGTGGTCGGCCCCGGCGTGATGCTGGCGGCCTTTGTGGTCGCCATCGCGGTGTTCCTGGAGGTTCGGCAGCAGCCGGAAGGATTCCGACTACTGCTGTGGCAGTGGATGCCCGTCTCCGATCGACTCCATCTCGACCTGGCGTTCCAGTTCGATCGCCTCTCCAGCGTGATGCTGCTGGTGATCACCGGCGTCGTGTCGCTGATCCATCTCTACTCGATCGGCTATATGCAGGACGACCCGGGCTACGCCCGGTATTTCGCCTATCTGAATCTGTTCGTCGTGTTCATGGCGATCCTGGTGCTGGGGACCTCGCTGCCGGTCACCTTCATCGGCTGGGAAGGCGTGGGCCTGGCGTCGTACCTGCTGATCGGCTTCTGGTTCGAAGTCGACGCCAACAGCGAGGCGGGCAAGAAGGCCTTTCTCGCCAACCGGGTCGGCGACTTCGCGGTGCTGGTCGCGATGTTCCTGCTCTGGTGGTCGGTCGGCAGCCTCGACTACGCCACCATCGCCGAGGTGGCGCCCCAGAGCCTCGCGTCGGGCAGTGGCATGGCCCTGGCGATCACCTTGCTGCTCTTCCTCGGCTGCACCGGCAAGAGTGCCCAGATTCCCCTGTTCACCTGGTTGCCCGACGCCATGGCCGGTCCGACGCCGGTCTCCGCCCTGATCCACGCGGCCACCATGGTGACGGCCGGCGTGTATCTGGTGGTGCGCACCGGGGTGCTCTTCGCGCTGGCCCCCGCCGCCATGATGGTGGTCGCGCTGATCGGCGCCGCCACGGCGTTCTTTGCCGCGACGGTGGCACTCAAGCAGAACGACATCAAAAAGGTGCTCGCCTACTCGACCGTCTCGCAGCTCGGCTACATGTTTCTCGCCGTGGGATCGGGCGCGTGGACAGCAGCCGTGTTCCACCTGGTCACCCACGCCTTTTTCAAGGCTCTACTGTTCCTCGGCGCCGGGTCGGTGATTCACGCCATGCATATCGGCCTTCACGCCAGCCACGATGCCGCTGACGCTCAGGATATGCGCAACATGGGCGGCCTGCGGCAGCGGCTGCCGTGGACCTTCGCGATGATGGCCATCGCCACACTGGCCATCGCGGGCGTGCCGCCGCTGGCGGGATTCTTCTCCAAGGATGAAATCCTGGCCGCCGCCTTCGTCCGCGGCAGCCTTGCGCCCGGCTATCTCGTCGCCTGGGTGTTGGGACTGCTGGCAGCGCTGTGTACCGCATTCTATATGGCCCGGTTGATGACCATGACGTTCCTCGGCAGCTTCCGCGGCTCGACGACCACGGCCGAACACCTGCACGAGGCGCCGACCATCATGACCGTCCCGGTCGTCATCCTGGGTCTGCTGACAGTGGTGGGCGGAGCGCTCAACGCGCCGGCGCTGCTCGGCGGGGGACAGCGACTCGAGGCCTGGCTGGAACCGGTCACCGCCGGCGCAACGGCACTGCTCAGCCCGGTGCCGCATCTGGCAGCCAGCACCGAATGGATTCTGCTGGGCGGCGCCGTGGCCATCGCCCTGCTCGGCCTGATGCTGGGTTATCGGGCCACCAACGGAGCGGCTATTCCGCTGCCGGCCGCCGCGCCGCCCGAACGCGGTCTGGGGCGATTGCTGGCAGGCAAGTATTTCATCGACGAGCTCTATCACCGGGTGGTCGTCGGTCCGGTGATGTGGCTCTCCCGCACCGTGCTGTGGCAGACCATCGACGTGCTGTTGATCGACCGGCTCACCGTGGGCGGAACGGTCAGGGTCACCCAGGGCCTCGGCTGGTTGGGTTCCCGACTCCAGAACGGTCAGGTCGCGCTCTACGTCAGTCTCTTTGCCGTGGGCGCCATCCTGGTGATCCGCGCGCTGGTCGGGGGCTGAGCGATGAATCTGTTCCTCGACGCCATCCACTACGATCGCTGGATCCTGCACGTCCTGCTCTGGTTGCCACTGCTGGCCATGCCGCTGGTGCTGCTGTTTCCGGTGCGCTTCGCCCGCTGGATCGCGCTGATCGTGGCGCTGTGCGAAACCGTGCTGGGCCTCGGGTTGTGGTGGGCCTTCGATCCGGCCAACCCCGGACTTCAATTCGTCACCGATCTGCCATGGCTCGCCCCGTTCGGCATCGGCTATCGGGTGGGCATCGACGGGATCTCGGTGATGATGGTCCTGCTGTCGGTCGTGATGATGCCGCTGGTCGTGTGGGGAAGCTGGCGCGGGATCGAAACCAAACAGCGGGGATTCTACGCCCTGCTGCTCGCGCTCAAGGCCGGCATGCTGGGCGTATTCATTTCGCTCGACCTGTTCCTGTTCTACATGTTCTGGGAACTGCTGCTGATCCCGATGTACTTCCTGATCGGCGTCTGGGGCAGCGGCAACCGCCTGTACGCAGCGACCAAGTTCGTGGTCTACACCTTCGTCGGCTCACTGCTGATGCTGGTGGCCATCCTGTGGATGGTCAAACTCACCGCCGATGCCTCCGGGGTCTGGTCGTTCTCCTACGTCCATCTGCTGGAGTACAAGGACGTGCTGCGGCCGTGGGGCGGGTGGCTGTTTACCGCCTTCGCGCTGGCCTTCGCCGTCAAGGTGCCGATCTTCCCGTTTCACACCTGGCTGCCCGACGCGCATACCGAAGCGCCCACGGCCGGCTCGGTCGATCTGGCGGTCATCCTGCTCAAGATGGGAACCTACGGGTTTCTGCGATTCGCCATCCCGTTTTTCCCGGGCTTCGCGCTGGCCAGCGGCACCGGCCAGGTCATGGCGACCCTGGCGGTGATCGGCATCGTCTACGCCGCGCTGGTGGCGATGGTCCAGCCCGATCTCAAACGGCTGGTCGCCTATTCCTCGGTCAGCCATCTGGGGTTCGTGATTCTGGGCATCTGGGGCAGCACTGTCGAGAGTGTCCAGGGCGCCATCATGGTCATGGTCTCGCACGGTCTGTCCACGGGTGCGCTCTTCTTCATCATCGGTATGCTCTATGAGCGGCGACATACTCGAAAAATTGCCGACTTCGGCGGCCTGGCTCGCGTGGCCCCGATGATGGCGACGGCGTTCGTGATCACCGCATTCTCATCGATCGGACTGCCGGGCTTGAATGGCTTCGTAGGCGAGTTCCTGGTGCTGCTCGGCTCGTTCCAGCGCTATCCCTGGGCGGTGGTGTTCGCCACCACCGTGGTGATCTTCTCGGCCGGGTATCTGCTCTGGGCAGCGCAGCGCGTGTTCTTCAACCGGCTGACCAATCCCCAGAATGACAACATCGGCGATCTGTCCCGCCGTGAAATCGCCGTGCTGGCGCCGTTGATCGCGGCGATGCTCTGGATCGGCCTCTATCCGGCGCCCATCCTGCGTCGCACCGAGAGTGCGGCGCGGCGCTATGTCGAGATGGTCCAGCCGGATCTGCCGCCCGTCCGGCCGCTCGACGCCGGCTCACTGACCGGGAGGCTGCCGTGATGCCGATCGACCCGAGCCAGCCGAGCGGTGCGCTGCTGGCGCTGCTGCCGGAGGTGATCCTGAGCGGCTGGGCGCTGGTGGTGCTGCTGGTCGTGGCATGGCGCCACCAGACCGGCGCGGATTCCCGCCGGGCCGGCGCACTGTCACTGGTGGGCTACCTGCTGGCGCTGGGCGCTACCGGCTGGATGGCGCTGCGGGGCGCGACGGCGGTGGGCCTGCCCCAGGTGGTCGCCCTCGATGCATTCCGCTTCAGCAGCGATGCGCTGTTGCTTGCGATCGCCTTCGGCGCAACCGTCATGGCGCTCCGCTGGCTCGAGCGGCAGGGGATTCTGGCACCGGAGTTCTACGTCCTGATGATGCTGTCGACGGTCGGCATGATGCTCCTGGCCGGCGCCGCGGATCTGATCACGCTGTTCCTCGGACTCGAGGTGATGTCGATCGGCGTCTACGTGCTGTCCGCCTACGACCGCACCCGACGGGCATCGGCCGAAGCCGGTCTCAAGTATTTCCTGATCGGGGCGTTCGCCTCAGGGTTCCTGCTCTATGGGATTGCGCTGCTGTACGGCGCCACCGGCCAGTTCAACTTCAACCTGATCGGGGCCCAGTTGTCGGCCGAAGGCCCCAATCTGATGGCCAATGCCGGGATCGCGTTGCTGTTGATCGGCTTCGCGTTCAAGGTGGCAGCGGTGCCGTTCCACGCCTGGGCCCCCGACGTCTATGAGGGCGCCCCCACACCGGTCACCGCCTTCATGATGGCCGGCGTCAAGGCGGCCGCGTTCCTCGCCCTGGCGCGGGTGCTGGCCGAAGCCCTGCCCGGTGCGGTCGAGGTCTGGCGTCCGGTGCTGGCCGGTTTGGCGATCGCGACCATGATCCTCGGCAATCTCACAGCGCTGGCGCAGCAATCCATCAAGCGGATGCTGGCATACAGTTCGGTGGCCCACGCAGGCTACCTGTTGTTGGCGCTGTGGAGTCATTCGGATGCAGGGACGGCGGCGGTGCTGATTTACCTGCTGGCGTACGCGCTGACCATCATCACCACCTTTGCGATTCTGGCGTCGATCGAGCGGGCCGGCGCACGGACCGCGCTGATCAGCGATCTCGAAGGCCTGTTCTCGGTGCGTCCTTTCGCATCGCTCAGTCTGACCATTTGTATGCTGTCGCTGCTCGGCTTCCCGGGGACATTCGGCTTCATTGGCAAATGGTACGTCATCGCGGCGCCGCTCGGGGAACACAATGTCGTCCTGCCGGTCATCGCGGTGCTGGCGAGCGGCGTCTCGATCGGCTATTACCTGCCGGTGGTCCTGGCGATGACCTTGAAGCCCACCCGGACCCGTTCCGCTCACCAGACGATTCAGGTACCCACTGCGGCGAAGGTGATGGTGGCGCTGGCCGTGGTCGCCATCCTGATTCTCGGGGTCTGGCCCCGTGCCGTGCTCGACTTTGCGACCCACGAGGCGGTCCAGCTCCGCCAGGTGGTGACACCCATGCTCACCCGTTGACCCGGGAGGCTCCGTGCAGGTTCCGCGCACCATCTTTCGGGAGTACGACATTCGCGGCCTGGTCGAGACGGAGCTGACTCCGGCCTTCGCCGAGCATCTCGGCCGGGCGGTCGCCAGCGAGGCGTGGCACCGGATCGGTCGCGCGCCCACCCTGGTCGTCGGGCGCGACAATCGCCCGTCGGGCGACGCGTTGGCGCGCGCCCTGCGCGCCGGTATCGCCGCGACCGGTGCCACCGCAATTGATGTCGGGGAATTGCCGACGCCGGCCCTCTACTTCGCGATTCGCGCACTCCAGGTCGACGGCGGCATGCAGGTCACCGGATCCCACAATCCGCCGGAATACAATGGCTTCAAGACCGTGCTGGGCGAGGAAGCGCTGCACGGCGAGGAAGTGCTGGATCTCTATCAGCGGATCATGACCGAGGACTACCGCGACGGGGCGGGGCACCAGGCGAGCGACAGTTCAGTTCTGGGGCGCTATCGCGATGAGATCGTCGCCCATCATCAACTGGATCGACCGGTGCGGGTGGTGGTCGACTGCGGCAACGGTGTGTCGTCGCTGATCGCGATCGAAACGCTGCAGCGCCTGGGTGCCGACGTCATTCCACTCTTCGCCGAGAGCGATGGCACGTTCCCCAATCATCACCCCGATCCGACAGTGTTGGAGAACCTTGTCGATCTGCGAACCGCCGTGCGCGCGCACGGGGCCGAGCTGGGGATCGCCTTTGACGGCGACGCCGACCGGATCGGGGCGGTGGACGAAACCGCCCGCCCGATTTTCGGGGATCAGCTCCTGGTGGTACTGGGGCGCGATGCGGTCCGCCGCTTTGGACCGGGACTGGCCGTCATTTTTGACGTCAAGTGTTCGCAGGTGCTTCCCGACGCGCTGAGTGCCGCCGGGGCTCGACCGATCATGTGGAAGACCGGTCACTCGCTGATCAAGGCCAAGATGAAGGAAGAACACGCTCCGCTCGCCGGTGAGATGAGCGGCCACATGTTCTTCGGCGGTGACTGGTACGGCTTCGACGACGCGCTGTTCGCCGCCGCCCGTCTGCTGGAGATCGTCAGCCGGGGGCCGGGCGGCCTCGCGACGCTGCTGGCCGACCTGCCGACCACCTTCACGACGCCGGAGATTCGGATCCCCTGTCCGGAGAGTCGGAAGTTCGCTCTCGTGGCCGAAGCAGCAGCGGATTTCGGTGCCCGCTACCCGGTCAATACCATCGATGGGGTGCGGATCCAGTGGCCCGACGGCTGGGGACTCTGCCGCGCATCGAATACCCAGGCCGTGCTGGTTCTCCGTTTCGAGGCGATGACGCCCGAGGCACGCGATGCCCACCAAGCGGAAGTGATGGACTGGCTCGCCGCCCACGGCGTCGCCGGCTGAACTGATGACCCCCCGCGCCCGGCGGTGGCTCGGGATAGCGGCCGCCGGCGCGCTGCTCCTGATCCTGGGCCGACGGCTGGTGGAGTTCCTGGTTCCAGCCTGGTGGCTGGCGGCCCTGTCACCCGCCGCCGCCGCCACCGCCCGCCGGTGGCGCTGGCTCGAATTGGCCCTCACCGCAGCCACCACGCTCGCCGCCCTGGCATGGATGGCCTGTCACGCGGCCCTGATCCGGCGTACCCGGAGCCGGGTCCACCAGCAACGTCGACTGGCCGGTCTCGTCGTTCATGACTTGCTGCCGCTGCGGTGGGTCACGCTCGCCGCAGTCATCCTGACCCTGGCCGTGGCGAGCGGCAGCACGGCATGGACCGCGCGGGTGGCCTTGGCATGGCACGGGGTCCATTACGGCATGTCCGATCCCGTGCTGGGGCGCGATCTGGGGTGGTATCTCTCGACCCTGCCGCTGTGGGATCTGGCGCACCATGCCGCCTTGGTCGTGGTCGTCATCACCCTGATCGTTGTCGCAGCCTGTCACGTGATCATCGATGCGGTGACGATCACCGCCCGACGCGTCGTGCTGCACTCCGATGCTCAGCGTCATCTCGGCGCGCTGCTGGTGCTGCTCGCGGTGGTCATTGGCTGGGGGTATCTGCTGGAGCCCTATCACCTGGTCGTCGAGCAGGCGACCACGCTGGGGGCAGCGGCGCTCAATGTCAGGGTCCTGGCGGCCTGGGCATTGACCGGCGCCACACTCGCCGTCGCCATCATGACCGGCCGGTGGGCGCTCCGCTCGCGGCACGCGCTGCTGTTGGCCGGCTGGACCGTGCTGCTGCTCGCCGGAATGGCTGAGCGCATCATCGTACCTGTCGTCGTTGCAGCCGGCACGCGTGATGCCAATGACGCCGACGCCCACCGGCGAATGAGTGAACGGCTCTATCACATCGCCCCGGTGACCGACCGGGACGACAGCAGCTCCGCTGCGGGACGGGACATCTGGGACGCCGAGGCGTTGCAGCGCATCATGCCGGCGAACGGCGAGCGGCTGCTGCATGCGTCACCGCTGTCGGGCGCCACACCCGCCTGGCAGACTGCTGTGCTGCGCCAGGAGCAGGAAGGGGTGGTGGCCATCCAGTCGATCGCCGGGGATTCAGTGGCGCCGACCGGAGCGCCCATCCCGGTCGGTCCGCCCCACCTCGTCACGGCCATCTCCTACCCGGGAGCCACCGGATGGCGGGCCAGCGCCAACGGCGTGGCGTCCCGATCCTGGTTCCGCCGAGCGGCCATGGCCTGGGCGCTCCAGCAACCGGCCCTGCTCACCAGCGACGTCGCTGCCATCGATTGGCAGCGGGATCCGATCACTCGGCTCGCGGCTGCGGCGCCCCACCTGACGTGGCGGCTGGTCGGCGTGGTGGCAAGTGGTCAGGAGGCCGCCTGGTTGGCGTTGGGAGCCGCCACTGCGGTGCGCGCGCCCTACAGTGTCACCACGGCTTTCGCCGGACGGATCGTTCAGGCGGCGACACCGGCGGCGATCGCCACGGTCCGATTGAGTGACGGTCACATCGAGGCCTGGCAGGACCCGGTTGCTGATCCCTTGGGGCGTGCCTGGGCCGCGCTGTACCGCCCGCTGGT
>CBFGTB010000078.1:0-10993 GCA_965651715.1 uncultured Gemmatimonadales bacterium | reverse complement strand
CCTCTCCCTGATACCGGTCCGAGGCCACCAGCAGGCCGATCTCGAACCAGGGTGTATCCGGATCACGCAGCGCTGCCAGACGCTCGCGCGGGGCGAGCTGGCCGCGTCGGTGCATCCGTTCGATCCGCGCCGGCCCGCCGCCGGCGCGGAGGCGCTCCGCCAGCTCCTGATAGGCACTCGTCAGCTCCCGGAGGCGTCCCGGGCCCTCACGCGACGCCACTGATCAATCAACGAGCGCGGTCTGCGCCCAGGTCCTGATGTACTCGATCAGTTCGGCTGTCGGCGTGCCGGGCCCGAACAGGCGTCCGATGCCCTGCCCGGACAGCGCGTCGATATCGTCGTCGGGAATGATGCCTCCGCCCGTGACGAGAATGTCGGGACGTCCCATCTCAGCCAGCAACGCGCGGACCCGCGGGAACAGGGTCATGTGCGCGCCGGACAGCACCGACAGCCCCACCACGTCGACATCCTCCTGCACCGCCGCCGTGGCAATCATCTCCGGCGTCTGATGCAGACCGGTGTAAATGACCTCCATGCCGGCATCGCGCAGCGCCGCGGCGACCACCTTGGCCCCGCGATCATGGCCATCGAGCCCCGGTTTGGCCACCAGGACCCGGATCGGCCGGGCCAGATGTTCTGTCATCATTCCGACTCTCCGTTCACTTGAAACGCAACAGGGCCGACAACCCATCGAGCTGGGCTGCCGCCTCGGGATCGTGCACCACGTCGACAGCAACGCGCTGCCGCAGGGCTTCCTCGATGGCATCGTCGACCACATCCAGCGTGGGGACCACCTCGCCATCCGGTCGCAACTCGACAGCGCCGAGCGCCAGCCGTCCGGTCGCCAGTGACCGGAACCCCGCCTGGGTCGCCGCGGCATCGACCAGCAACAGGCGGACCTTGCCGTGGGCGAGCGCCGCCAGGGTATCGGCAATGCCCTGCACCGCCCAGCCGCTGCCCAGCGCCTCGGTCATCTCGTCGACATGCCGCTGCTCCGAGGCGCGCGCCTGGGCCTCCCGCACGTCCATGGTCAACTGATGCACCGCCTGCGGCGTCGCATCCTTGATCGCCAGCCGCGCCAAACCGATCAACCGATCGGCCACGTAGCTGTGCAGATAGGGCTCCAACCCCGCCGCATCGCTGCCGGCGCCCGCCAGGACAATCTGATGTCCGGGGCTGCGCCGATCAATCTCGAACAGTGCCCGGGCGACGGCTTCGAAGTGGCGGCGCTTCTCGTTCTGAATTCGATTCTGATAGGTGTGCTCCGCCGCCCAATCGGCCCGGGAACCCGCCCCACGGGTAATCGGCGTCTCGACCTTGCGAATCATCGTCGCACCCCAGGCCGTCACCTCCCAGATCAATGCCACTGTGCGATCGAGGACCACGGTGGTCAGGCGTCCGAACTCTTCTTCGGTGGCGGCCAGCTCCCGCACCAGCGGCGTCCGATCCACCGCCAGTCGGCTGCGATGCACCTTCGGCAGCGGACGCACTTCAAACAGCTTGCGCCCCTTCGACGCGAACAGCGCCACCCCCGGCGAGGTCGGCAACTGTGCCGGATCGCTCAGCCAGGTCACGATCCGCTTCAAGTCCGACCGGATCGCCTCCTCCTGACGCCGTTCCCACCCCAGCGATGGCAAGGCATACTCCAACGCCTTGACCCGATTTTTGACCTTGGTGAGATACTTCCGGCGGACCCGATCGCGCGGCTCGATCTTGAGATAACAGGTCACGACCGGATCCGCTCCCGGCTTCAGGGTGAGCAGAGCGTCGGCGGACTGGGATCGTGCCGTAGCCATAATGCCTCCCGTGGGATCAAAAGAAGACTGGTTCGCGATAGGCGCCCCACACCGACTCGAGCACCTCGCGAATCTCGAACAGCGTGCAGTAAGCCCGGGCGCAGTCCAGCATGGCCGGGATGACGTTCACATCGGCCCGCGCCGCCGCATCCAGTGCGCGCAGCCGCTCGGCCACCACCGCGTCGTCGCGGCGGGTGCGCAGCTCCGCCATGCGGCGACGCTGGGCGGCCTCGGCGGTATCGTCGACCTTGAGAATCTCGATCGGTTCCTCGTGCTCCTCAATGAAGGCGTTGACACCGACGATGGTCTTCCCGCCGGTCTCCACCTCGACCTGAAAGCGCGAGGCCGACGCGGCAATCTCGCGCTGGAACCAGCCGGCCTCAATCGCCGCCACAACACCGCCCATGTCGGCCACCTGGGCGAAGATGGCTTCGGCCTCGGCCTCAAGCTGATCGGTCAGCGCCTCGACGTACCATGACCCGCCCAGGGGATCGGCGACATTGGCCACACCGGTTTCGTACGCCACGATCTGCTGCGTGCGCAGCGCCACCCGCACCGCCGTTTCGGTCGGCAGCGCCAGAGTCTCGTCGAGCGCGTTGGTATGCAGCGATTGCGTCCCGCCCAGGACCGCCGCCATGGCCTGATAGGCGACCCGCGCGACATTGTTGAGCGGTTGCTGGGCGGTCAACGACACCCCGGCGGTCTGGCAGTGGAATCGCATCTTGAGCGAACGCTCATCGCGGGCACCATACCGCTCGCGCAAGTGACGCGCCCAGATCCGGCGCGCCGCACGGAGCTTGGCCACCTCTTCGAAGAAGTCGCTGTGCACATCCCAGAAGAACGACAGGCGGGGCACGAAACGGTCCACGTCGAGACCGCGCGCGATGCCGTGCTCGACATAGGTGAAACCGTTGAGCAGCGTGAAGGCCAGCTCCTGCGACGCCGTGGATCCCGCTTCCCGAATGTGGTAGCCCGAGATCGAGATCGAGTTCCACTTCGGCGTATGCTCAGCCGCCCATTCGAACATGTCGACAATCAGCTTGAGCGACGGCTCCACCGGATAGATCCAGGCGTGCTGCGCGACAAACTCCTTGAGGATGTCGTTCTGGACCGTCCCCTGGAGTTGTGCCAGCGGTACCCCCTGCTTTTCGGCCGCCGCCACGAAGAAGCAGAACAGGATCGCCGCCGGACCATTGATCGTCATCGACACCGACACCTGGTCGAGGGGGATCCCATCGAACAGGGTTTCCATGTCGGCCAGCGACGAGATCGCGACGCCACACTTGCCCACCTCCCCTTCACTGCGGGGATGATCGGAGTCGTATCCCATCAGGGTCGGGAAATCGAAGGCCACCGACAACCCGGTCTGGCCGCGCTCCAGCAGGAACTTGTAGCGGCGGTTGGTATCCTCGGCCGTGCCGAAACCCGCGAACTGCCGCATGGTCCACAGTCGACCGCGGTACATGCTGGGATGGATGCCGCGGGTGTAGGGGAATTCGCCCGGCAGGTCGCCCGGCCCGCGGGCATCGGCGGCGGTGTACACCGGCGCCAGTTCCCGACCCGAGAGCGACGTGAAGTCGGAATCCTGCCGCAATGTGCTGGCGGCAAGAGCGGCTTCCAGGGCCCGGGTCCGCGCCCGAAGTTCTTCGAGTTCCTGCCGCTGAGCGGCCTGCGTCAGCGCGAGGTCGTCCTCGGTCTTCACTGTCATTCCACAACTCCTTGCCCCACCGCGCGCACCACCTCGGTGGCAATGTCGTAGGGACTGGTCTCGCCGGCTTCGGCGGCCGACAAGCGCGTCGCCACAATGTCCGGCGCCGGGCTGTCGCGCCAGAGCCAACGCTCGATCCGGCGACTGACAACCGCATGAATCCGATCGCTCAGGCGGCTGCGTCGACGCTGGTCCAACCGACCGGTACTGCGCTGTGCCTCCCAATGCCGATCCAGGCCGTCGACGACGGCGTCGATACCGTCGCCGGTGACGGCCACGGTTTCGAGGACCGGGGGACGCCACGCCGTCTCATCCACCACACCCACCGGATCGATCCGACCGGCGCGGGCGCCGTGGTGCGCCGCCACACCTCGCGAAGCGCGTCCCATCCGCAGGTCGAGCGCCAGATCGATCTCCCGCCGCAGCTTGGGAGCGCCGGGCCGATCGGCCTTGTTCACCACGAACAGATCGGCGACCTCCATCACACCCGACTTGAGCGCCTGGATGCCATCGCCGGATTCCGGCACCAGCGCCAGGATGGTCGAGTCGGTCATCCGCTGGACATCGAGTTCCGACTGGCCGACGCCAACTGTTTCGATCAGGATGCGATCGAAGCCGGCGGCATCGAAAAGATCGGCGACCTCGCGCGTCGTCGTCGCCAACCCACCCAGCGACCCCCGGGTCGCCATCGATCGGATGTACACGCCCGGGTCGAGCGCCACATCTTCCATGCGGATCCGATCACCCAGCAGGGCCCCCCCGGTGAAGGGTGAGGTCGGATCCACGGCAATCACACCCACCCGCAGATCTGCCCGTCGCCAGGCCGATACCAGTTGCATCACCAGGGTGCTCTTCCCCGCACCCGGCGGCCCGGTAATCCCGATCCGGCGGGCCTGACCCAGCCGGGGGTGGAGAGCGCTCAGCAACGCTTCGAACCCCGGTCTTCCGTTTTCGACAAGCGACACGGCCCGGGCCAGCGCTGCCACCCGTCCTGCCACCAGTTCGTCAAGCAGTGCGCGGTGATCCATGTCGAAACCTACACCCGAGCCAGCGACCGGGGCAGCCGGGGAAGTCGGTCTCAGAGCAGCACGCGGGTGGCCAGGCCCAGGAGCAGCCCGAAGCCGCACATATCGGTCAACGTGGTGACGAAGACCGAAGATGCCACTGCGGGATCGGCGCCCAGCCGTTCGAGCAGGGTCGGCACAAACGACCCGGCGAAGCCCGCCACGACCAGATTGCCACTCATGGCCAGGAAGACGATCAGACCGAGCCGGGCCGGTTCGCCGACCAGCACGGCCACCAGGGCAATGACCAGGCCGATCGCCACGCCATTGACCAGACCCACGGCCAGTTCCTTGACGATCATGGCACGGAGCCGATCCCGGGGAACCTGCTGCAGTGACAGGCGGCGCACGGTCACCGCGAGAGCCTGAGTGCCGGCATTGCCCCCCATGCCGGCGATGATCGGCATCCACACCGCCAGGGCCGAATGGGCTTCGATGGCGTCACGGAACAGAAACACGATGGCCGCCGCCAGAAAGGCGGTCAACAGGTTGATATACAGCCAGGGCAACCGGCTGCGCACCGCGCCGGTCCAGCGGCCGCCCAACTCCTCGTCGGGCGAGACGCCACCGAAGCGGAGCAGGTCTTCGGTGGCTTCCATTTCGGCCACGTCGATGACGTCGTCGTAGGTGACCCGACCGATCAGCCGACCGCGGGGATCGACCACCGGGACCGAGGGCACGTTGTACCGTGCCATGATGCGCGCGACTTCCTCCTGATCCACGTCGGCGCCGACCCGAATGATGCTGTCGTCCATGACGTCGCGGACCAGGTGGTTCGGTCCTGAGACAACCAATTGCTTGAACGAGAGGGCTCCGACCAGGCGTCGGGCCGTGTCGACGACGAAGATCTCTGTGACGTCGTCGACGTCCTCCGCCTGGCGCCGAACCGCCTCGAGCGCCAGGGCGACCGAGTCGAGATCGGTGACTGTGATCAACCGACTGGTCATCAATCGGCCGGCACTCTCCTCGTCGTAGCGCAGCAGCCGATCGACGTCGGCCCGTCCCTCAACCTCGACCAGAATGCGTTCCTGCTGCTCCTTGTCGAGCCCGCCGAGAATGTCGGCGGCATCGTCATCGTCGAGAGCGGCGACGATATCGGCGGCCTGGCCGGGTTCGAGTGCGGCGAGCGTTTCATCGGCCCGGGCGTCGCCCGGCATTTCGACAAGGGCCTGGGAGGAGAGTTCCGCCGGCAGGACCCGCACCAGCGCAATCCGTTCATCCTCATCGAGCGCGGCCAGCACGTCGCCCAGATCGGCCGGCTCCAGCTCGTGCGCGCGGGCGATGAAGGCCTCGGTCCGTCCCTCGCGAGCGAGGCGGACCAATTCGTCGCGATGTCCCGTGGGCAGGCCGCTCATCCGCGCCCCCGATCCAGGTCGACCCGAGGCGGCGGGGTGCCGCGGCGAATCAGCACCCGCTCGATCCGCGCCGGTGTCGCTTCGACCACGTCCAGATCCACACCGGCAACTCGAAAGCGCTCGCCGGTGAGGGGAATCCGGCCGAGACGGGCCACCAGCAAACCGCCGATCGTCAACGCGCCGGTTGCACCGATGTCGAGGTCCAACTGCTCGGCCACATCAGCCACCGTCGTCGCGCCATCGACCTCAAGCAGTTCGGTGCGCAGCACCGGCGCCACGACTTCGGCATCGTCCTCGTCGGAAATCTCCCCCACCAGCGCCTCAAGCAGATCTTCGAGCGTCACGATGCCGGCGGTTCCGCCGAACTCATCGACCACCACCGCAAAGTGACGTCGTTCGCGCTGCATATCGAGCAGGGCATCGGCGGCGGATCGGCTCTCCGGCGCGTGGGCCACCGGTCGCACCGGCAGCGGATCGTCGGGTGAGACCTTGAACAGGTCAAACGCATGCACCATTCCGACGATGTCGTCGAGGCTGCCGCGGTAGAGCGGCAAGCGGGTGTAGCCGCTGGTGGCGAAGATCTCCAGCACTTCGGCGTGACTGGCCGTCTCGGCGATGGCGACCACGTCGGTGCGCGGCGTCATCACTTCGCGGACCGGGCGTTCAGCAAAGGTCATCACGCCGCCGACCAGGGCGAATTCCTCCCCGGCCGCCAGACCGGTGGCCGCCCCTTCGCGTGCCAGGGCATGCACGTCGCTGCTCAAGGCCTGGCGGCCGCCGGGCAGGACGATCCGCAGAATCGAGCGCACCGCCCGCAACAGCGGCCGGATACCCTCGACCACCTGCTCAGCCCGCGGCTCCGTCAGCCAGCGCGGCAGCAACGAGCCCCCCAGCAGGGTGGCCGGGACGACCAGGAACAGCAGCAGCACTCCCAACTGCGGCAGTGTCGCGGTGGTGAACAGTCCGGGAATGGCAATCCCGATCAGGATCACACCGAGCGACACCAGTGCCATTGCCGTCACGACCAGATGGTCGGTCTCGGCGAACCAGTCGAACGACTCACTCGCCCCGCGCAGGCGACGGGACACCGCCGCCGCCAGCTCCCGCCGGGCGGTGGTCACCAGCGCGGCGGTGCCGGCACTGCCCACGCTGGCCAGCAGCAGCCCGACCACCAGCAAGGCCCAACTCATGGCGTGTCCTCCCCGGTCGGATCCGGCTCCTCGATCGGCCAGACACTCACCCGGCGCACCCGACGCCGAATCACCAATTCGACAACGAACCGCCAGCGGTCGAGCACAAAGCGTTCGCCACTGCGGGGCACGTGCCCCAGTTCGGCCAGCGCCAGCCCGCCGACCGTGGCGACGTCTTCGCGTTCAAAGTCATGTTCCAGCTCGGCTTCGAGCACCGCCAGCGCCACCCCGCCCTGCACCGTCAGATGCCCATCGGCATGCTGCTCAAGCGGCACTACCTCGTCGACATCGTATTCATCCTGAATTTCGCCGACGATCTGCTCGAGGATATCCTCCAACGTCACAATCCCGGCCGTGCCGCCGTACTCATCCACCACCACGGCAATGTGGCCCGGCCCGCGCTGGAAATCGCGCAACTGCCGCTCCAGCGTCTTACCCTCCGGCACGAACGCCGCCGGTCGAATCCACGATTGCCACGGCCCGTCCGGCGCTGCCGCCGTGCTGAGATGCGACAGGACGTCCTTGGCGTAAATCACGCCGACGACCGCATCGGCATGGCCATCGGTCACCAGCAGACGCGCATGTTCGCTGTGGCGCAGCGTATGGACCACTGTGTCGTAGCTGGCATCCTGATCCACCGCAACCACATCGATCCGCGGCGTCATGACTTCGGCCACCGTCATTTCCTTGAGCGAGAACACCCCCATCGCCATCTCGTGGGTCGCCATCGTCCGCAGTGCAGACGCGGCGACATCCCCCGGGCCGGCGTGGAGATCGAGCCGTCGCGCCATCCACAGCAGCGGCGCAAACAACCGGGCACTGCCCAGGACCACCCGACGCGCATGGGGCACCAGTTCCGGGGCCAGGGCGGCCAACAGCCGCGGGGCCAGATCACCAATCGCCCACACCAGCAGCGCGGCCAGCGCGACTCGCAGCATCCCGGCCGGACGCGACAGCGCCCACCAGCCGGTGGCGGTACCGGCCAGCACGGCGGCCAGGGTCAGCGCCGCCACGTGGAGCACGTGAAGCACCCGCTCCGACGACAGCTCAGCCGAGTGGTCGGGACGCAGAACTGCGGCCCGCAGATGGCCGACATCTTCGCCCGCCAGCGCGACCAGTCCGGCCCAGAGCATCGCCAGCCCGGCCAGTTCGGGCAGATAGCTCTCAATCACTCCGATCACAACAACACCGCCACCAACGATTCCTGGAGCTGCCACATCGGCGACGCCTCGCGCTCGTCGCCCTCGGGGTGATCATACCCCAACACATGCAGGGTGGCGTGCACGACAAGGCGGACCAGCTCTTCCCGCCGCGGCATCCCCCGGATCCGCGCCTCGCGAGCCGCCATGCCGGGACAGAGATAAATATCTCCGACCACACTGCCATCGGGTTGTGGCAACTCGAAAGCCAACACGTCGGTCAGCGCATCGCGTCCAGTGAAGGCATGATTCAACCGCCGCATCGCGGTCAGCCCGACACAGGTGATCGAGATCAGAGCCTGACGCTGCTCCCGCGCCAGCACGGCGGCGACAATGCGGCGCACGTCGGCGCGCGCCAGGCCGGGCCGTCCCGCAATCGTCACAGTCTCGTGCGTCGTCATCCCGCCTGATCTTCAGCGTAGGCACGGATGATATCCTTCACCAGGCGATGACGGACGACATCGGCGTCGGAGAGCAGGTGGAAGGCGATGCCGTCGATGCCGGTCAGAATACGTTCAATCTGCACCAGGCCCGATTCCTCCCGGCGCGGGAGGTCGATCTGGGTCTTATCGCCAGTGACCACCACTTTGCTGCTCACGCCCAGGCGGGTGAGGAACATCTTCATCTGGGCGCCGGTCGCGTTCTGGGCCTCATCGAGAATGATGAAGGCGTCAGCCAGTGTGCGCCCCCGCATGTAGGCCAGCGGTGCGATTTCGATGACCCGGGTCTCGAGCGCCTTCTGCACCCGTTCCGCTGGCATCATGTCTTCGAGCGCATCGTACAGCGGACGCAAATAGGGATCGACCTTCTGCTGCATGTCGCCCGGCAGGAAGCCGAGCGATTCGCCGGCCTCGACTGCCGGCCGCGCCAGCACAATGCGCTTGACCCGCTTGCGCGCCAGCGCTTCAACCGCCTTGGCGACGGCCAGATAGGTCTTGCCCGTTCCGGCGGGCCCAATGCCGACCACGACATCATGGTCACTGATCTTGGCGAGATATTCGGCCTGCCCCGGCGTCTTGGCCACGATGGCCCGGCGCATCCCGGGGAGGACGATCTTGGCGACATCGCCGGGCGTTCCCAGATCGTTGGGGCTGAAGCCCTCGGTGGCGGCCCGGAAGACATCGTCGGGCGCCATGCTCTCGCCGGCGCGGGCCAGATCGATCATGCCCTGCAACACCGGCACGGCCCGCTCAATCGCCTCCACCGGCCCCACCAACGTGACAGCATCGCCGCGTTGCGACACCCGCACCCCGAGCGCGCGTTGCAACTCGACAAAATTGGCGTCGTTGACGCCGGCCAACAGCAGGGGATCGGCGCCTTCGGCCGACAGATGATGGCGGGCGTCGTCGCTCATGAGGTCGGCCCGTCGTCGCGAGGGTGCAGGTGCAGTGCCGCCAGGTCGGCAGCCGACACGGCCACCGGGGCCCCTTCGAGCAGGGCCCGCGCCTGAGCGGTCTTGGGGAAGGCAATCACATCACGCAGCGAGGTCGCGCCGGCGAGCAACATGGCGATTCGATCGAAGCCGAGCGCAAAGCCGCCGTGCGGCGGCGCACCGGCCGCCAGCGCGTCGAGCAGAAAGCCGAAACGTTCGCGTTGCTCCTCGCGGTCCAAGCCGAGCAGTTCAAGCACTGCGGCCTGCCGTTCGGGATCGGTGATCCGGATCGAACCCGACCCCAATTCCGTGCCGTTGTACACCGCGTCGTAGTGTTGCGCGCGGCAGGAACCGGGATCCGACCCGAGTCGATCCTGATCCTCCGGATGGGCCGCGGTAAACGGATGGTGGGTGAAGATCCATTCGCCGGTGTCGGGCTGCTGTTCAAACAGCGGGAAATCGACAACCCAGGTGAAGGCGTGCTCGCGCAGACGGCGCGAGGCGGGATGGGCCGCCAGCGCGGTCCGCACGGCGTGCAGCGCCGGATGGGTGACGGCATCCGGCCCGACCACGCCCAGCCAGAGACTGCCGGGCTCGCCGCTCACCTGCGCGAGGAACGAACCGCCCAGCGCCTTGGCGCCCTGCCCCTCCCAGCCGGCATCGGTGCGGCGCAGCCAGAGCAGGCCGCCGGCTCCGGCCGCCTTCGCGTCGGCCGTGAGTCGATCGATCTCGCGCCGACTGAGCTGCGCCAGATCGGGCGCCCGAATGCCGCGCAGCCGATCGCCCCGCCCCAGCGCCTCGGTCAGAAATCCGGCAGCATCGTCTCCGACCGCAGAGCTGAGGTCCTCGATCTCCAGGCCGTAGCGCAGATCGGGTTTGTCGATGCCATAGCGCTCCATCGCCTCGCGCCAGGTGAGACGGGGGAATGGCGCCTCGATTGTGTGGCCGGCGACCTGCCACAGCGCGACCAGCACCGATTCCACCACGGCCATGATGTCGTCGGCCGAGACGAAGGACGCTTCAAGATCGATCTGGGTGAACTCCGGTTGGCGGTCGGCCCGCAGATCCTCGTCGCGAAAGCAGCGCGCCAACTGGAAGTACCTGTCGTATCCCGCAATCATCAGCAATTGCTTATAGATCTGCGGCGACTGCGGCAGGGCGTAGAACTCGCCCGGATGGACACGGCTCGGCACCAGATAGTCGCGCGCACCCTCGGGCGTCGGCTTGGTAAGAATCGGCGTCTCGATTTCGAGAAAGTCCTGCGCGCTCAACACGTGGCGAGCACACTGCAGCAGTCGATGGCGCAACA
>CBFGTB010000077.1:0-11146 GCA_965651715.1 uncultured Gemmatimonadales bacterium | reverse complement strand
CGGTGTCACGTTCCTGATCGCCGTGGTGTCGATCGTGCAGGGCATGAACGTGTACATGACCGACAAGTTCGCCGGCGCGCTGGTGGGCATCAACACCTTCCATGTCCGCCAGCGCCCCAACATCATGACCGGCGACGTGGCGGGCGAAGAGTGGCGGGAATGGAACCGGCGGCCCCGGATCACCAACGACGACGCCGAGTACCTGCGCAATCGTCTGAGTGTCCCGGCGCTGATGTCCCGCGAAGGGTTCAATCAGTTGACAGTGGCGTGGAAGGGGCGCGAGGCGACCGGCATCCAGGTCGAAACCGTCGACGCCGATTTCTTTGCGATCAAGAATTATGACATCGCCGAAGGACGCGCCTTCTCGCCCCAGGAGGTCCAGGTTGCCGCCAACGTCGCCGTCGTGGGCGCCGAACTGGCGACCAAGCTGTTCGATGGCCGCGATCCGCTGGGCGAACGGATCACGCTGGGCGGCCTGCCCTATCGCGTGATCGGCGTGGTGGCGCCCCAGGGGACGCTGTTCGGTATCTCGCTCGACAAGTTCGTGCTCACGCCGATCACGTCATCGGCCCGGCGCCTGGTCAACCGCCCCCATATCCTCGACGACTTTCTGATTCAGACCGCCGACATCCCCTCGATGCGGCTGGCCATGGACGAAGTCACAGCGCTGATGCGCGCCCGGCGCGGGCTCAAGCCCGGTGAACCCAACAACTTCTACCTCGAGACCGCCGAGGGAGCGCTGGAGGGATGGCAGAAAATCTCCGCCGTTCTCTTTCTGGCGCTGCCGGGCCTGGTGGCGATTTCACTGGTGGTCGGCGGCATCGTGATCATGAACATCATGCTGATGTCGGTCAGCGAACGCACCAGTGAAATCGGCGTGCGCAAGGCGCTCGGCGCCAAGCGACGCGACATCATGGCCCAGTTCGTTGTCGAATCGGCGACCCTGTCACTCACCGGTGCCCTGCTGGGCATCGCAACCGGCCTGCTGCTGGCCTTCGCGGTGCGCGCCCTGACGCCGCTGCCCGCCGCCGTCGCGCCGTGGTCAATCCTGCTCGGCGTCTCGCTGGGTGTGCTGGTCGGCATGATCGCCGGCATTATGCCCGCCCGACAGGCCTCGCGTCTGGATCCCGTTGCCGCCATGAGGCACGAATGAGCACCCTGGGACGCGGGAATATCCTCAGCCGGGCGGCCGAAGGCATGGCCCTGGCCTTCGATGCGGTGCGCGCCAACAAGAGTCGTGCGGCGCTCACCATTCTGGGCATCGCCATCGGTGTGATGGTGGTGATCGCGATGGCCTCGATGATCTCCGGCATCCAAAGCGGCGTGACCGACATCGTCTCGCGGGCCGGTCCCAAGAGCTTCGTGGTGATGCGCTACTTCCGCGAAGGAATTCAGATCAATGACGGCAGCGAGCAGCCCTGGCAGCGCCGCCCGCAGCTCAGCCGTCACGAAGCCGAGCTGATCCGCCAACTGCCGGCCATCGAAGACGTCAACGTCCGCGAAGGCGGTGTCTCGACCATCACCCACCGGGACCGCACCCTGACCGATGTCTATGTCCAGGGGATGGACCCCTCCTGGATGCGGGTCGAGGGCGGCGAGATCATCGACGGTCGCAACTTCACAAACATCGATGCGGCGGTCGGCGCGTTCACTGTCGTGATCAACCGCCCTGCCGCCGACGCGCTGTTTGAACGGGGCAACCCGGTGGGCAAGGTCATCAAGATCTTCGGCCTGCCGTTCACAGTGGTCGGACTCTACCAGGATCCGCAGGAGCTGTTTGCCGACAACAAGGATCCCAAGTTCATCATGCCGCACTCCACCTTCGCCAAGGTGGGCAACTTCGATCGGGGCTGGATCAGCATCATGGTCTTCCCCACCGAGGCGGCGACGCAGAGCGACGCGATGGATCAGGTGACCATGGCGCTGCGGATCGATCGGGGTCTCAAGCCCAACCAGGAGAACACCTTCGACCTGGTCTCCGGGGATCGCTTTCTGGATTCGTTCAACTCGATGACCCAGGGGTTCTTCCTGGTCATGTTGGCGCTGTCCAGCGTCGGATTGATGGTGGGCGGTGTCGGGGTGGTGGCCATCATGATGATCTCGGTGACCGAACGCACCCGCGAAATCGGCGTGCGCAAGGCGCTGGGAGCGACCCGCGGCGAGATCCTGTTCCAGTTCCTTGTCGAGGCCGCCACCCTCACCCTGATCGGTGCAGTGGTCGGCATGATCTTCGGCGCGTTGATCGCGCTGGCGATCACCAGCTTCACCCCGCTCCCGGCGGTGATTCCGCTCTGGTCGGTGGTGATGGCCCTTGCCGCATCGGCAGTGACCGGGATCTTCTTCGGCCTCTATCCGGCCAACAAGGCCGCCCGGCTCGATCCGGTCGAGGCGCTCCGCTACGAATAACCCCGGGGCATGGTGGCTGTCGCATTAGATTGCCACCATGCCCACTGCCGATCTGCTGGCCCTGTTCGCCCACCCCGATGACGCCGAGTTGCTGGCCGGCGGCACCCTGATCGGCGCTGTCGATCGGGGCCATCGGGTGGCCATCGTGGACCTCACCCGGGGCGAGCTGGGGAGCAAGGGCTCCCCCGAACTCCGCGCCGAGGAGGCCGCGCAGGCAGCGGCCGTCATGGGAGTGGCCCATCGTGAGAGCCTCGGACTTCCCGATGGCCAGCTGGCCCACAGCGACGCCATGCGCCGAGCGGTGGTGGAGGCGATTCGACGTCATCGCCCTCGCACGGTGGTCACCCACTATCCGGTGGGACGCCATCCCGATCACCGGCTCACCGCCGAACTGGTGCGCGACGCCTGCTTCCTCTCCGGCCTTGTCAACTACCCGGCCGACGGCGACAAGCATCGCCCCGACAAGCTCTGCTTCAGTCTGAGCTACCGCGAGGATCGGGTCGCCCCCACCTTCGTGGTCGACACCACCAATCAGATCGACCGCAAGATCGCGGCGCTGCGCTGCTTTGCCTCGCAGTGGAGTCCCGAGACGCTTCAGGGCGGCGAACTGCATCCCACCGGCCAGCCCTTTTTCGAGCTGGTGCGAACCCAGGATGCCCACAGCGGCTCGCTGATCCGGTGTGGCTACGGCGAACAGTGGTGGACCCTCGAGACAGTCGCCGTCCCCGATATCGTCACCATGGGCGTCGCCACCTGACTCCCCGACACAGCCCGCCCCGCCCCTGCTAGATTCCGCCTATGGCCACCACCTATCTCGACCACGCCGCGACCACCCCGGTTCGCCCCGAAATCCTCGATGCCATGCTGCCCTTCCTCCAGTCGAGCTGGGGCAATCCCTCCTCGGCCCATCAGGTGGGCCGCGGCGCACGCGCCGGCCTCGAACAGGGCAAGCGCGAGGTAGCCGAAGCGCTGGGGGTCCAACCCAATCAGGTGATCTTCACCTCGGGCGGCACCGAGGCCGACAACCTGGCCATCCTCGGTGCGGCCCTGGCCGCCCGCGCCGCCGGACGACAGATGCACGTGGTGACCACCGCCATCGAGCACAAGGCCGCCCTGGCGTCGGCCCATGCCGTGGCCCGCGTCGATGGCCGCGAAACGATTCTACCGGTCGACCGCCGCGGCCTGATCGATATGGCCGCCCTCGACCGCGCCCTCGCCGATTCACCCTGCCTGGTGTCGGTGATGTGGGTCAATAACGAGACCGGCGTGGTGCAGCCGATGGCTGAGATCGGCGAGCGCTGTCGTGCCGCCGGCGTGCCGCTGCACACCGACGCGGTGCAGGCCTTCGGCAAGATCCCGCTCGACCTGGCGGCCGTCGGCGCCGCACTCTGCTCAATCAGCGGCCATAAGATCGGTGCCCCCAAGGGAATCGGCGCCCTGATCGTGCGCGACCGCAAGATCATCGAAGCCATCATCCACGGCGGCGGTCAACAGTTCGGCATCCGCCCCGGCACCGAAAATGTGGCGGGCGCGGTGGCCATGGGACGCGCGGCGATGATCGCCAGTCGCGAGTTGGCCGAGCATGTCAGTCGGATCGGCGGTCTGCGCGATCAGTTGGCCGAACGCCTCAGCGCCGCGCTGCCCGATCTGCATATCAACGCCGCCGATTCCCCGCGCGCGCCGCACGTGCTGTCGGTCTCGATTCCCGGCACCGACGCCGAATCGCTGCTGATGCACCTCGATATGGCCGGCATCTGCTGTTCCGGCGGCTCGGCCTGCTCCACCGGCACGATCGAACCGTCACATGTGCTGATCGCGATGGGAGTGGACCGCGCCCTCGCGCTGGGCACAGTCCGGTTCTCGCTCGGCCACGAGACCACCGCCGCCGACATCGATCGGGTGATCGAGGTCATGCCCACCGTGGTCGAGCGGGTTCGCTCCCTCAACACGGCGCTGGGACGTGCCTGATCGCCAGCGGGTCCTTGTCGCCATGAGCGGCGGAGTGGATTCCTCGCTCGCCGCCGCCCTGCTCGTCGATCAGGGCTACGACGTCATCGGCGCCACGATGAAGTTGTTCTGTCATGGGGGCGATGTACCCGACCGCCCCTGCTGTTCGCTCGACTCGATCTTCGACGCCCAGAGCGTCGCCCACCGGCTCGGCATTCCGCATTACGTCCTCAACCTCGAGGATCGCTTCTCGGCCAAGGTGATCGACGACTTCGTCAATGAGTATGCCCACGGCCGCACGCCGATTCCCTGCGTCCGCTGCAACTCGTTCACCAAGTTCCGCGATCTGCTCGCCCACGCCGATGCGCTGGGCTGCGACCGGATCGCCACCGGGCATTACGCCCGAGCCGAGAATGGCCGCCTCTACCGCGGCGAGGATCGCAACAAGGATCAGAGTTACTACCTCTGGGGCATCGACCGGGCCGTGGTGGCCCGGATGGAAACACCGGTCGGCAGCTATACCAAGCAGCAGACCCGCGCTGCGGCCCGCCGTCTGGGCCTGGTGACAGCCGACAAGCCCGAGAGCGTGGACATCTGTTTTGTGCCTGACGGCGATTATGTCGCGGTGCTGGAGCGGGAACTGCCAGCCGACGCCCCGGCCCTGTCGCCCGGCAACCTGGTGACCCGCGGCGGCGAGGTGATCGGCCAGCACAGCGGCTTCGCCCGCTACACCGTGGGCCAGCGACGCGGTCTGCCCGGCGGACGCACCCGGCCACTGTATGTGCTGGACGTCGATCCGGCCAGTCGCGACGTGATCGTGGGCGACGCCGACGATCTGCTGGGTTACGAGGTCACCCTTGAGGAATGCAACTGGCTGGCGACGCCGCTCCAGGTGGGCGATCACTGCGACGTCCAGCTTCGCTATCGCAGTGCGGCAGTGCCGGCCACCGTCACCGCCGCGAGTGACACGACCGTGACACTCACGCTCCATGTTCCGGTCCGCGCGATCGCTCCCGGACAGTCCGGGGTCTGCTATGGGCATGATGCCCAGGTACTGGGCGGCGGGGTCATCGCCCGCGCGGCGTAACGCCTCCCCGCACCGCCCGTGGCGATCGCCTGAGCCCAAGGGCATCGTGTCGATGACATCGGATCCGACTTCGCAGCACCTCACCTCGCCACCGGGCGATCTCCGTCGCCCGGCCTACTATCTCAACCGTGAGTTGTCGTGGTTGGCCTTCAACCGCCGGGTGCTCCACGAAGCTCTCGATCCGCGCACGCCACTGCTGGAACGGGTCAAGTTTCTGGCGATCTTCGCCAGTAATCTCGACGAGTTCTTTCAGGTCCGGGTGGCCGGCGTCCGGGAGCAGGTGGCCGCTCACCTGGCCGAAAGCGGTGCCGACGGCCTGGCGCCGAGTCGCCAGCTCGACGCCATTCGGGATACCGCCCGCGAGTTGATGGCCCAGCACACCGCGGCGCTGCGCGACACCATCCTGCCGGCGTTGGCCGATCAGGGCATTGTGATCCATCGGCGCTATCAGGACCTGCCCGCCGCCGAGCAGCATCACCTGCGCCAGTGGTTCGAGACCCATGTGTTCCCGGTCCTGACTCCCCTGGCTGTGGATCCCGCCCATCCCTTTCCCCATATCTCCAATCTGTCGCTCTCGCTGGCGGTCAGTCTGATTGACGATCACGGCGAGGAGCGCTTCGCCCGGGTCAAGGTGCCCCGGCTGCTGCCGCGCTGGGTGCCGCTGCAGGCGGCGGACCAGTATCTGCCGCTGGAGCAATTGATCGGCGCGCATCTTGAGATGCTCTTCCCCGGTGTCACGCTGATGGGATGGCATCTGTTCCGGATTACCCGCAACACCGACATGACGCTGGAAACCGGGCAGAGCGACCTCGATGAAGCCGACGACCTGCTGGAACTGATCCAGGAGGAAGTGCAGAATCGTCGCTTCGGTGAGGTGGTGCGTCTCGAAGTCCACGCCGACATGCCGGAGACGTTGCGCGGATTGTTGATCGAGGAATTCAACGACGATCGCGATGGTGACGGGCTGGCACTCACCTCGGCCGACGTCTTTGCCATCGATGGCCTGCTCGACGCCACTGACCTGCTCCCCCTGGCCAACCTCGATCGGCCCGAGCTGCACGACCCGCCCTTCGCGCCCACTGTGCCGGAGCAGCTGGCCACTCACCACGACATCTTCGCGGCCATCCGCGAAGGCGATGTCCTGCTGCACCACCCCTACGACTCGTTCCAGCTCACTGTCGAGCAGTTGATCGCCGTGGCGGCTGACGACCCCGATGTCCTGGCCATCAAGATCACGCTCTACCGCACCGACCGGGAGATCGCCCGGTTGCTGGCCCACGCCGCCGAACGCGGCAAGCAGGTGGCGGCGCTGGTCGAACTGCAAGCGCGCTTCGACGAAGAAGCGAATATCTCGTGGGCCCGCCGGTTTGAAGACGTCGGCGTGCATGTGAGCTACGGCGACGCCGGCCTCAAGACCCACGCCAAGGTCCTGCTGATTGTGCGGCGGGAGGGCGACGCCATCCGCCGGTACGTTCATATCGGCACCGGCAATTACAACCCGAAAACCGCCCGCATCTATACCGACTTCGGCCTGCTCACCGCCGACGACGCCATCGGCGCCGATGCCACGGCGCTGTTCAACGTCCTCACCGGCTTTGCCGTCGCCGATCACTACCAGCGATTGGTGGTCGCGCCGCGCTGGCTCAAGTCGGCAGTGCTCGCTGCGATCGATCGCGAGCGGCACCATGCCCTGGCCGGGCGCCGCGGTCGCATCCTGGCCAAGGTGAACGCCCTGGTGGATCCCGACGTGATCCAGGCGCTGTATCGGGCCGCGCAGGCGGGGGTGGAGATCGACCTGATCGTGCGGGGCATCTGCTGCCTGCGGCCCGGCATGCCGGGGATCAGCGACACCATCCGGGTGATGTCGATTGTGGGGCGGTTCCTCGAACACTCGCGCGCGATGGTTTTCGGATGTGACGACCGGGAAGAGGTCTACATCTCATCGGCCGACTGGATGCCGCGCAATCTCGAGCGGCGGGTCGAGGTCATGGTGCCGATCGCCGACCCCGCCCACCGCGCCACGATCCGCAGCATGCTTGAGTTGATGTTGCGCGACAATCGTCAGGCGTGGGATCTGCTGCCCGACGGCAGCTACCGCCAGCGACAGCCCGCCCAAGGCGACGACGAGCGCGCCAGCCAGCGGATATTGATGGGAGGGTAGTCGGGCGGCGCCCCGCTACCCCTGCCGCGCCGCCTGGAATTCGCGGAACTTGGCTTCCTGCTCCGGCGTCAGGTTCTCCGGGATCCGCACCGCCACAGTCACGATCTGATCGCCGGTCTGGCCGCTCTTGGTCAGGCCCTGACGCCGCATCCTGAACTTCTTGCCCGGCTGGGTGCCGGCCGGAATCCGCAGCTTGACCTTGGTGCCGGCCACAGTTCTGACCTGAACCGTGGTGCCCAGCACCGCCTGGCTCAGCGCAATCGGGATGGTGCAGTGGATGTCGAGGCCATCGCGACTGAAGAAGCGATCGGGCTCCACCTGGAACGTGACAAGCACATCACCCGGTGCACCGCCGGGCGACCGCCGCGCCCCCTGCCCCTTGAGCCGCACCCGGGTTCCGGTGTCAGTGGCCGGCGGCACGGTGATCAGCAGTTCCTTGCGGGTCCGCTGTTCTCCCCGGCCATGACACTGGGGACAGGGCGTCGCGGGAACTGTCCCCCGTCCCCGACAGACCGGACAGGGACGGTTCACAGCAAAACCGCCCTGGCCAAAGGAAATGGTCCCGCGGCCGTTGCACTCGCTGCAGGGCTGATAGCTGGATCCCGGCGCGCCACCCTTGCCACCGCAGAGGGCGCAGACGTCGTTCATCGCCAGCGTCACAGGTACCTTGCCGCCCACCGCCGCCGTGCGGAACGGGACGGTGACAGTGAGTTCGGCCGCCTCGGGCTGCGCCCGCTGCTCTTCGGCCCGTCGCTTGCCGAAGATCGACGAGAAAATGTCGCCAAGGCCGAACGAGCCGATGTCGCTGAACTCAAACGACTCCTCGCTCGGTGCGGCGCCGCGCGTCCGGCTGGCCCCCGCCGGACGGCCGCTCGGCCGCGGATCAAAGGCGCCGAGCCGCCGCATCCTGTCGTACTTCGCCCGCTGCTCCGGATCCGACAACACCCCGTGCGCCTCGGAGATCTCCTTGAAACGCTCAGCCGCCTTGGGGTTATCGGGATTGGCGTCCGGATGGTACTGCTTGGCCAGCTTCCGATACGCCTTCTTGATCTCCGCCGCGTCGGCCTTCTCCGACACCCCGAGGACTTGATAGAAGTCCTGTGCGGCCATGGTCAGATCGACCCGTCGATCGACCAGACCTGGACCTTGGCATGGCGGATCACTGTGCCACGGAAGCGATAGCCCACCTGGAAGGTCGCCTTGACCACGTCGTCGAGTGCGGCATCGTCGGTCCCCGCCAACGCCACGGCCTCCTCCAGCTCGGGGTCGAACGGCGACCCGACCGGATCGAGTCGCTCCAGACCGCCGGCCTCCAGCTCCTTGCGCAACTTGGTCAGGATCAACTCCACCCCGGCGCGGTAGGCCGACGATTCGGTAGCTGCCGGATCGAGCGCGCTCAGCCGGTCAAAATCGTCGAGCACGTCGAGCAGCCGGGCCGCAAAGGCGCTGGCCCCCCGATCGAACGACTCCGCCTTCTCCCGGGTGGTCCGGCGACGATAATTGTCGTACTCCGCCGCCAGCCGCAGCAGCCGGTCGTCGACTGCCGGCTGGTCGGCGGCAGTGCCCGCCTCCGCCAGTTCATCGTCGGTGGGATCGGGCGTTCCATCGGCCTGCGGCTCAGCCACGTCGGGCGATGGCACCTGCTCCGGCTCGCCCGCGTGGGGCGTGGAATGTTCGGTCATCAAGTCAAGTCACTCCCTCACTCGGTGATCCCTGAAAGCAAGGCAACCGCCGTGCCGAATGAAAGGGACAATCTGGCAGAAGATCTCTGCCACCCCGTCACTCGCGCCCCAGTCGCTGCCACAATCCCAGCAGCGCCGCCTGGGTGGCCCGGATCCGCACCTGTTCGCGGTCGCCCACCAGGTGACGCACGGCAGTGCCCAGTTCGCCGGCCACCCACCACCCGAAGGCGACGGTTCCGACCGGTTTGGCAGCACTGCCGCCCGACGGTCCCGCGATCCCGGTGACGGCCAGCGCCACCTGCGCCCCGAATCGCTCGGCGATCCCGCGCGCCATTTCTCCCGCCACCTCGACCGAGACCGCGCCGTGAGCCGCCAGGGTGGTGGCGGCGACACCCAACTGCTCGATCTTGATCCGGTCGGCATAGCTGACCACGCCGCCGAGATACACCGCTGAACTCCCCGGTACCGCGGTGATGCGGGCGCCGATCATGCCGCCGGTACACGATTCGGCAGTGACAAGGGTGAGCTGCCGACGGCGAAGCTGATCGAGCACGACGGCCGCCAGATCCTGCCGCCCCTCGCTGTAAATGAACTCACCCACGGCGGCGCGCACCGTGGCTTCGGCCCGGTCGAGCAGCGGCACCGCCTGATCGACCGGAAGCTGCCACGCGGTCAGCCGCAGATCCACGCCCGCCTGTTCGGGAAGATAGGCCAGCGTGACGGGCTGCATGTCGTGCTCCAGCGGCCCCAGAATCTCGCCCAGACGCGACTCCGCGATCCCGGCGGTGCGGAGCTGGCGCGACTGGACCGCCGCCGCACCGAACCGTTCCACCAACCGCGGCAGCACCTGTTCATCGAGCAGCGACTCCATTTCCAGCGGCACACCGGGCAGCAGAATGACAAGACCGCGCTCATCGTCGATCCACAGTCCCGGGGCGGTGCCGCGGCGATTGGGCAGCACCACACCACCGGCCGGTACCATCGCCTGGACCCGATTGCTCTCGCTCGGCGTCCGCCCGGTGCCCGCCAGTCGCTCCACCAGTCCCTGCCACACTGCGGCATCGAAGGCCAGCGGTCGCGCCAGCAAGGTGGCCACCGCATCGCGGGTGATGTCGTCGCGGGTGGGCCCCAGCCCGCCCGTCACGATCACTACCTGACTGCGCCCCAGCGCCGCCTCGACCGCGCGGCGGATATCCAGATCGCTGTCGGCCACTGTGGCGTGATGGCCGATCGGGAAGCCCTGCCCGGCCAGCGCGCGCCCCAGTCGCGCCGCATTGGTGTCGACAGTCTCGCCCAGCAGCAACTCGGTGCCGACAGTGACAAGATCGACAGCAGGACGCACGGGATTCAGCGGAACAGCCGACGATACTGGATCAGGTAGATCACGAACGACCAGATGGTCAGCGTGATCGCGATCCCGAGTGTGGCGGCGACGAAGCCGCCGTGGAACGAATTCCACCACGTCACGAACGCCGAATGTTGCCAACCGAACGGGACGATCGCGTCGCGGAACGCGAACCAGGCGAGCGTCCCACCGATGAAGACATTCTGCAGCGAGGCCTTGATCTTCCCGGCCGAGCCGGCAGCGATCACCACGCCGCGGCGCTGGGCCCGAATCCGCAGCAGTGTCATCGCCGCTTCGCGCCCGATCAAGAGCAGGCAGGCCCAGAGCGGGATCGAGCCCCAGACCGGAATGTCGTAGAGCGCCTGACGCTGGGTGGTGATCCACCAGATCGGGCCCAGCGTGGCCAGCAGCAGCAGCTTGTCGGCCAGCGGATCGAGGGTCTTGCCGATGTCGGTGATCAGGTCGCGGCCGCGGGCGATGCGGCCGTCGATCACGTCGGTCACTGCCGCAGCCACGAA
>CBFGTB010000076.1:0-11462 GCA_965651715.1 uncultured Gemmatimonadales bacterium | reverse complement strand
TGCGTGATCCGGATACACCCTGGTTCGAGATCGGCCTGCTGGTGGCCTCGGACCAGTATCAGGGAGAGGCGCCTGCGGCGGGTGTCATCACCGGTATCGGCGTGGTGGCGGGCCGCGATGTCGTGGTCGTGATCAACGACGCCACAGTCAAGGCCGGCGCATGGTGGCCCGAGACCATCACCAAGATTCTGCGGGCGCAGGAAGTGGCGATGCGCGAGCGGATTCCGATCGTGTATCTGGTCGACTCCGCCGGGGTGAACCTGCCCTATCAGGGCGGGGTGTTTCCGGGACAGTATGGTGCCGCGCGAATCTTCTATTACAACTCGCTGATGCGGCGCTATCTCCGGATTCCCCAGATCGCAGCGGTGATGGGGAGCTGTATCGCCGGTGGTGCCTATCTGCCTGCGCTGTCCGACGTGATCTTCATGGTCGAGGGGACGTCGTTCATGGGCCTGGGAGGGCCCAATCTGGTCAAGGGCGCGACCGGGCAGGTGGTCGACGGCGAACTGCTGGGCGGTGCCCGCACCCATACCGCCGTCAGCGGGGTGGCCCACTATCGCGCCAGCGGCGACGCCGAGTGCATTGAGCGGATTCGCGAGTATATCGGCCGCCTGCCGCAGCATGCTGTCCCGGCGCCGGTGGCGGCGGCTGAGCCGCCGCGCCGCGATCCGGCCGAACTCTACGACCTGCTGCCCCACGATCATCGGCTGTCGTACGATATGCGCCATCTGCTCGAGACCATCCTCGACCGTGGTCATTTCGATGAATTCCAGGCCGAGTGTGCGGCGGAAGTCCTCTGCGGTCATGGACGCATCGATGGGCGCCCGGTGGCAATCCTCGCGAATCATCGCGGCCTGGTGAAGGGACGCGAGGGAGAGCGGCCGCGCTTCGGCGGGATCATCTACGCCGAGTCGGCCGAGAAGATGGCCTACTTCATTGCCAATGCCGATCGCGAGGGGCTGCCGCTGCTGTTCATTCAGGACGTCAGCGGCTTCATGGTGGGGCCGGATGCTGAACACGAAGGAATCATTCGGGCCGGGGCCGACATGGTCGAAGCGATGGCAACCGCCCGGGTGCCCAAACTGGTCCTCACCATCAATCACGCCTCCGGCGCCGGCTACTATGCCATGGCCGGTCAGGGATTCGATCCCGACTTCATTGTCAGTTGGCCCACCGGCCGGATGGCGGTGATGGAAGGCGAGAGCGCCGTGATGGCGGTTCACGGCAGCGCGATCGATCAGGCCCGGACCACGGGCGAGGAACTCGATCCGGCCGTGGCCCGGTCAATCAGCGAGATGCGGGAGGACTACGACGCCCAGCTCGATGCCCGGTATGCGGCGGCTCGCGGATTTGTTGATGCGTTGATTGCCCCGGAGGAGACTCGGGCCACGCTGGCGTTCCTGCTGCGGGTCATGGCTCACAATCCCGGACCGCATCTCGGCCCCTTCGTTCTCCCGCCCATGAGCTGATGCGGCGCGCCGGTGCGGCAGTCCTTCTGGTCGCGGCGGCCTGCGCCGTGTCGCCTCGGGTCGGTTCGGCGCCACGGCCTCATCAGCGGAATGACGGCGTCATCGATCCCGCTCGGTTCGAGGCGGCTGTCGCGGCGTACCGCGCCGGTCTGATGCCGCTCCACGCCACCGCTGTGGATCTCGCCAATGAGTTGCACCCCGACATCGACGGGCGCGGGGTGATCATCGCCATTCTCGACAGTGGCATCGATCCGTCGGTAGCCGGTCTGCAACGCACCAGCGACGGCGGCGTCAAGCTGCTCGACCTGCGCGACTTCAGCGGCGAAGGCCGCATCGAACTGCAACCGAGTGCCGTGCGACAGGGCTGCCTCCATGCGGGCCGGCACACGCTTTGTGGCGCCGACGCACTGGCTCAGCGGCCGGTGTGGGTGGGTCGGGTACCGGAGCGGCGCTGGGGGGCCGGGCCGGGGGCCGATCTTGATGGCAATGGCGTCGTGGGTGACACGCTGCTGGTGGTCGTCTCACGCGGCCCGACCGGAACTGTGGCGCTGGTCGACACCGATCTTGACGGCCGGCTTGACGATGAGGTCCCGTATGAGGACTTCGCCCGACGACAGCAGTGGTTCGGCTGGTCGCGGGACAGCAGTCGACCTCCGCCGATCGGCGTCGCGGTCAACCTGAGCGACGATGGGTTGCAACCGCAGCTCGATCTGGTGTTCGATGCCGACGGGCACGGCACCCGCGTCGCCGGCATTGCCGCCGGGCATGATCTGCACGGTGTGACAGGATTCGATGGTGTCGCACCCGGTGCGCGATTGCTGGGGATGAAGATCGCCGCCCGCGGTCTGGGCGGTGTCACGACCAGCGGGGCATTGCTCGCCGCAGTGAACTACGCCATCGCCACGGCCGACCGCTACGACATGCCACTGGTGATCAATCTCTCCTTCGGGATCGGCAGCGGTGGCGCAGGAACCTCGGCGATCGATCAGGCTGTCGATCGGATACTGGCGGCCCATCCCGCGGTGGTGATGACTGTCGCCGCCGGCAACGATGGCCCTGGACTCGGCACGATCGGCGTCCCCGCGCGGGCTGAACGGGTCATTGCTGTCGGCGCCACGGCCCCGTTGGTCTTTGCCGGTGTGGGACCGAGCCGTCACGCGCGCGACCCGATGGCATCGTATTCATCGCGCGGCGGTCGCTATCCCGGTCCGGAGCTGGTGGCTCCCGGAACGGCGTGGTCAGCGGTGCCGCGATTTCTGAGTGGTCGGGAAGAGGGCACCGGTACCTCGATGGCCGCTCCGCATGTCGCGGGGCTCGCCGCCCGACTGGCCACGAGCATGGTGGCGACCGGGCGCCCGGTTGATCGACTGCTGATCCGTCGTGCCCTGAGCGCCACGGCTCACCCGATCCCCTTCGCGGCGGCGATTGATCAGGGCGCCGGCGTGCCCGATATGGTGGCGGCGGAGGAGTGGCTCTCCCGAAACGATGAGGTGCCGGTCCTGGCGGCGACGGCACCTGATGGATCCAGCCACGATGCGCTCTGGTTCGATGGGCCGGTCTTGCCGGAACGGCTCACCGTTGACATCGCGCGACGCGATCGCGCCGAGGCGATGAGGCTGCGCCTCTGGACGACCGTCCCGTGGTTGCGGGTCGAGGCGGGGCGCGAGCAGGAGCTGCCGGTGGCCGGCCGCCGGATTGCCTTGCGGCTCGATCCGGAGGCCCTGCTGACGCCCGGTATTCGATCGGGCACCTTGTTGGTCGCCGATGCCGATCATCCCGAGCGCGGCGTGGTGCTGCGCGTGCCGGTGACCATCAGCCACCCGATTGCGCTCGGCGTCGCCAAACCGACGGTCGTGACGATGCAGCCGGGCGAAACGGCGCGCGAAGCCGTGGTGATCGACAGCGGACGGGCGCTGCAACTGCATGTCGAAAGCCTGTCGCGGCAGGTCGCGCCGCTGGTGGTGCTGCACCGGAACGATGGCCGCACCATATGGCGGAGCCGGGTGGCACGACCCGGCAGCGACGCGGCCGAAGTCACCCGGATGTTCGATGGCGGCAACGTATCGGCTGGCCGCTATCAACTCGCCGTGGTCGCGCCGGGCACCCGCAGTGTGGCGGCCCGGATGACGGTGCGCCAGAGCCCGGTCCGGGTCGATGCCGCAGCCGTCGCTGACTCGGTGATGATCGGGGTCAGCAACCCCGGCTCCCAGCCGGTGGGGGTGCGCCTCGCGGCCGAGCTGATCGGCACCGAACGGGTCAGCTCGATCGCCGATGATGAGTGGCGACCCCGCCGCCTGGCGCTGGCGGTTCCCCGGTGGGCTGATCGGCTGGTGGTCGACGTCGAGATCGCCGCCGCGCTCTGGCAGCGGCTCAGCGACATGGGCATCACCGTGCGGGATCGCGCCGGTGCCTGGCTGGCCGGGACGGCCATGAGTTACGGCGTCGGGCGCCTGCGTCTGGCGCTGCCGCCGCAGCGGGAGACCGATTCGGTGTACGTTGTTCTGGCGCCGGCGGCTGTTGACACCGCCGGGATGACCGGCTGGCAGGCGCGGCTGCGGCTGCGGTTTGAACGCGCGACGCCAGTCGCCGTCATGCTCCACCCCGCTCAGCTTCGACTGGCGCCGGGGGAGCGGGCGATGGTGGCTGCGCCATGGGATCGCAGCCGAGCGGAAGCCGTCGGATCGGATCACCAGGTCCTCCGGCTGCGCATGGAAACCGATGATGGAGTCGTCTGGCAGCGCACATTGGTCCCCGGTCGCGGGGAAGGAGAGCCGTAATGGGATCGCGTGACGTGGTACGGATCGCGAGTGGGCAGGGGTTCTGGGGCGATTGGCTTGAAGCCCCGCTGCGTCAGGTGCGCGGCGGCGCCATCGACTATCTGGTGCTCGACTACCTGGCGGAGGTGACCATGTCGATCCTCCAGAAGCAGCGGAGTCGCGATCCGGCGATGGGGTACGCCCGTGACTTTGTGACCATGGTCAGTCAGATCCTGCCCGAGATCGCGGGCGGCGTGACCGTCGTCTCGAACGCCGGTGGGGTGAATCCGCAGGCCTGTGCCGCCGCCGTGCGCCAGGCTGCCGATGCGGCCGGACTGGGAGAGAAGATCCGGATCGCCGTCGTGGCCGGCGATGACCTGATGCCGCAGCTCGATCGTCTGATCGCGGCCGGAGAGTCATTCACCAACATGGACACCGGTCAGCCGCTGCAGACCGTCCGGAGCGAGGTCCGCGCCGCCAATGCCTATCTCGGCATGGCACCGGTCGTGGCGGCGCTCGATGCCGGTGCGAACATCGTCATCACCGGTCGGGTCACCGACACCGGGCTGACGCTGGGGCCACTGGTCCATGAGTTCGGTTGGGACCACGACGACTGGGACCGCATCGCGGCGGGCACTGTGGCCGGCCACATCCTCGAATGCGGCGCCCAGAGCAGCGGCGGCAATCTGCTGCGCGACTGGCGCTCAGTCAAACGGCTCGAGGATGTCGGCTTCCCGATTGTCGAAGCCCGCGCCGACGGCAGTTTCGTCGTCACCAAGCATCCCGGCACCGGCGGCGTGGTCAATGTCGCCTCGGTCAGCGAACAACTGGTCTACGAGATGGGCGATCCGCGCGCCTACATCACGCCGGATGGTGTTGCCGACTTCACCACCATCCATCTTGAGCAGGCGGGACGCAACCGGGTCAGCGTCAGCGGCATTCGGGGCGGGCCGCGCACCGACTTCCTCAAGGTCTCGATCGCCTGGTTCTACGGCTGGAAGGCGATTGGCAGCCTGGTCTACGCCTGGCCCGATGCCTGGGACAAGGCTCGCGCGGCCGACCGGATTCTGCGCAAGCGGCTGGCCAACCTGGACCTGGAGTTTGAACAGATCCTGACCGAGTACATCGGCGTCAACGCGACCCACGGACGCCTGGCCGGGGATCCCGATCCCGACATCGCCGAAGTCATGTGGCGGATCGGTGTGCGGAGTCGCAACCGCGCCCCGGTCGAGCGCTTTACCCGGGAGATCGCGCCGCTGGTTCTGACCGGCCCGCCCAGCGTGACCGGTTTTGCCGGCGGGCGGCCTCAGGTCGAGGAAATCGTGGCCTACTGGCCGGCCCTTGTCGACCGTTCCCTCATTGAACCGCATGTTGCGGTGGAGTGGCTCTGATGGCAGCGACAGTCATGCAGTTGCGCTGGTTGGCACACGCCCGCTCCGGCGATAAGGGCGATGCCGCCAATGTTGGACTGATCGCCCTCGATCCGTCCTTCTATCCGGTGCTGGAACAGCAGGTGACCGCGCGGCGGGTGGCCCGGCACTTCGGCCGGATGGTGGCGCGGGTGGAGCGATACGAGTTGCCCAATCTCTCGGCGCTCAACTTCATCCTGCACGGGGCGCTCGACGGCGGCGGAACGCTCTCGCTCAAGACCGATGCCCAGGGGAAGGTCTATTCCACCGCGCTGCTCCGGATGGAGATTCCGGTCACCCGAACTGTGGCGCGACGCGCCCGGGAGCTGGCCCGATGAGCGCCGATGTCGAGGTGAGCGTCGCGGAGGGGGTCATGACGATCGCCCTGAACCGGCCGGCGAAGCGCAATGCCCTGTCGGCCGCCATGATTCAGGCGCTGGTCGAGGCACTCGTCGATGCTGAATTGAACAGCGAGGTACGGGTTGTGGCCCTGCGAGGTCGCGGGCCCGACTTCTGTGCCGGCGCCGATCTCGCCGAACTGCTCGCGTCGGTGAATCAGTCCACCAGCGACAACGAACGTGATGCGCTCGGCTTGGGTGAAGTCTTCCTGGCAATGCGACGCCTGCCCAAGGTCGTCGTCGCGCTGGTCCACGGTCGGGCGCTGGCTGGGGGCGCCGGATTGGCAACGGCCGCTGACCTGGTGTTGGCGGCGCAGTCGAGTCGCTGGGGCTATCCCGAAATTGAACGAGGATTCGTGCCGGCGATGGTGATGACCATGCTGCGGCGGGCCATGGGAGAGAAGCAGGCCTTCGAGTTGGTGGCCACCGGTCGGGTGATCACCGCCGACGAGGCGACCCGGCTCGGTTTGGTGAGTCGTGTCGTTCCCGATGCCGATTTCGATGCGGCGGCCAACACATTGCTGGCTGAGCTGGCGGCCCGGTCACCGACGGCGACCGCACTCACCAAGCATCTGTTTACCGATCTCGATCGATTGAACTTTGATGACGGTATCATGCTGGGTGCCCGCGTCAACGCGCTCTCGCGCCAGACCGAGGACTTCCGGCGCACGGTGGCGGAGTTCCTGGCGCGATGACCCGAGCCCGACTGCGAACTGCCGCCGCAGTGATCGCCATGCTCCTCGCGATCGTGGCGATCGCCCGCGACGACCGTCGCCTCACCTGGATTGCCATTGTCGCCGTGGCGCTGTCATTGCTGCTCCGCTTTGTGACCCGTCCCCGCGCGGAATGACACTCCTCTGCGGCGTCGGGATGTGCCGCTGATCGTACCATCATGAGTGAGGGAATCGCGTCGGTGACCATTCTGAGTGATGGCCACCGACGTCGATGCCCTGCTCGCGACCCATTTCGGATTCCCGGCGCTGCGCCCGCTCCAGCAGCGGGTGATCGACCCCGTCATCGCCGGACGCGATGTGCTGGCCGTCCTCCCCACCGGCGGCGGCAAGTCGCTCTGTTACCAACTGCCCGCCTTGACGGTGCCCGGAGCCACGATCGTGGTCTCGCCGCTGATTGCGCTGATGCAGGATCAGGTGCAGCGGCTCGAGTCGCGACAGATCGCGGCAGCAATGCTGGCGGGGGAGGTGAGCGCCGACCAGCGCGCCGCGGTGCTGGAGCGGATGGCACGCCGAGCGCTCCGGCTGGTGTATATCTCACCGGAGCGATTGGCAGGCCTTGTCGACCAGATGGTCGCTCGCGGGATCAGGGTCGATCGGATCGCGGTGGACGAGGCCCACTGCGTGGTCGAGTGGGGTCACGATTTCCGCCCCGCCTACCGCCGGATCGGGGTGGCGCGAGACCGACTGGGACAGCCGCCCTGCACGGCACTCACCGGCACGGCCACGCCGGCGGTGCGCGATGAGATCATCAGGTCGCTGGGATTGCGTGATGATCGGGCCGCGATCGTTGGCTCGTTCGATCGACCCAACCTGCGCTTTCAGGTTCAGCGGGTACACAACACCGGCGACCGACTGCGCCGACTGGTGCGCGCCGTTCGTCGGGCGCGCGGCACTGTCATCGTGTATGGCCCCACCCGCAACATGGTCGAGGGGCTGACTCACGTGCTTCGCGATGTCGGTGTGTCCGCCGCCCCCTATCATGCCGGAATGGCCGCCCACGAGCGCCGCACCACGCTCGATCGGTTCCTCGACGATTCCCTCAGCGCGGTTGTTGCGACGTCAGCCTTCGGCATGGGTATCGACAAACCCGATGTCCGCCTGGTGGTGCACTGGACGGCGCCGGCATCGCCCGAGGCCTACTATCAGGAGGCCGGTCGCGCCGGTCGCGACGGCGCCGTGGCGAGCTGTCTGATGTTCACGCATCCCGGCGACGCGATCTTTCCCCGGCATCAACTTGAACAGACCTACCCCGATGAACGGGTCGTCGAATCGCTCTGGCGCACACCGGCCCTGCGCGATCGCCACCCGGCCGCACTGGTGGCGTCGGCCGATCGGTTGGCCGAGGAATTACACCCCGAACGTGGGGCGGTAAACTGGGCGCCGGTGCGGCGTCGGCGCCGCGAAGCCGAACACCGCCTCCAGGCGATGCAGCGCTATGCGACCACCCGGCGCTGCCGCCGTGAGACGCTGCTGGACTGGTTCGGTGAGCCGCTCCGACGCTGCGCCGGCTGTGATAACTGCGATCCGGAGCTCAGGGGATTGGAGTGACAGTGCCGTCCGGCTGGAGCCGCCACCGTGGCCCGAAGACCTGTTCGCCCAGCGGGCGAGAGCGCCGGCGAGCCTCGACCGGTGCGCGCAGCGCCGGCACGAACGGGTCGGCCCGGCTCATGTCGACAGTGTAGCCCAGATCGGCGAGCGCGCCGATGGTCAATACCGTCAGTGGCATCGGGTCGCCCACCGGCTCGATGAATCCGGTCATCAGCTCGCTGGTGAGCACCGATTCGCGCCAGTGGTGCAAAGCGGTGCCCTGGTCCCCGATGTTTTCCAGCGGCACCGGGGTACCACTGTAGCTCAGCCCCAGCGCGGCAAAGCCGGCCCGGCCCGCCGTTCCGGTGTAGATCGGGTCCAGCGTTGAGCCGTCGGTGATCAGACCGTGATCCCCCCAATCGCCGGCATTGAGGCCGAGCACGTGCCCCATCTCGTGCAGCGCGACATCGGTGAACTGGTGGTCGGCCACCAGCAGCTCCGCATCCTCGATGTCGAACTCCACGCCGCCGATGGCCGGATGACCGAAGCCGCCGCGCACAACACAATTGCTGGAGCGGCCCAGCACGCCCTCGGGGCCATCGATCGGGATGGCTGCCGCAAAGATCACCATGTCGTCGACCACCTCATCCATGTCGGGCGGGGTGGCGGGGCAGGTGCTCAACTGGAACGCTGACAGATGGACGGTATGATCCGGCAGGTCGTTGCGAATGATCTCCATCCAGCGGGTCGCGGCGGCGACGTAGTCATCGCGCATTGCCGCGGGCATGGCGGTGGTGAATCGCAGGTCGATGGTGAACGCCGCCGCCGTCCCCGTGGCCCGGAACTCGATCGGCGCGAGGCTGGTGCCGGGCACAGTTGCGCTGACCGTGGCCTGACCGTCGGGGCCCAGTCGCCAATCACTCAGTGCCGCCACACCGTTCGGACCGGTCACCGTCGAGGCCCCGCTGATCGCTCCCGCGCCGGCGAGGGAGAACAGCACGGGCACGCCGCCGACCGGCTCGCCGGCATCATTGCGCACGATGACCTGGGGGACCCGGGCAACGGGGAAGGAACTGATCCCGCTCTGGACCAGCGGCGACACAGCAGCGAACTGGGTCGGCAGGGCGACAGCGGTTGCTGTGATCACGCCCTCGACCCCGCTGCTGGCTCGATAGATCAGCGTGTTCGGGCCGGGGGTGGGACCCAGCACCCAGCCGTCGACCGCGGCGATGCCCGCCGCATCGGTCCGACTGGTGGGCGATCCCTCGAGGTGGCCACCGCCGGAACCGATTCGCCAGGTGATGACTTCGTCGGGGGTGGGGTTGTTGAAACCGTCGCGGGCACGCACCTGGAGGGCGATCGGAACCGGCCGTCCGACCAGCGCGTGCAGTGGCGTCCCGTCGGTGAGCAACTGCAATGAAACCGGAGCCCCGGGTGTCGCAAACACCTCAAGTTGGCTGCTGAGCGGCTGCCCCGGGACCTGCGCCCGCAGCACCTGGCGCCCCGGTGTCGGACCCAGTGTCCAGGCCGTCGGGCCCGCCGTCCCGTCATGGCCCGTCACAGCCGAATCGCCGATCACGGCACCGCCGCCGCTGACCACGTCGAACCGCACCACGGCGCCGGCCACCGGCACCCCGGCGGCGTCGGTGAGGCGGACCCGGGGGGCGGGTGCCACATGCTCGCCGACCACCACCTCGGTCGGAGCTGTCGCGAACGACAGGATCGTCGGCGGACCGGCGAGCGGACCAACCGGGTCAGAGCCGCAGCCGGCCAGGACCATCAGCAGGCCCAGCAGGGCCGAACGTTGCAGCAGCGAGGGGCAGGGAGTCATCAGCGAGCCGGGAGCAAGAGAGAGGGCGGTCGTCGCGCCCGCCAATGATAGCCAAACGGGCAGACCGAGCGAAGGGAGCGGGTCGCACCGCGGCGGCGCTGAGCGCCGGGCCGCATTGCCGCAAGTCCACCTGCCGCATAGCTTTCGACCATGCGAATCCATTCCCGAAATGCCCTCGTGGTGGCCGCCGTGTGGCGGGGCACCCTGGCATGGTGGATCGCATCGATTGTCAGGTTGGTTCACTTCCGCCTCCCGCGCCAGTCGGCCCGTGCCGATTTCCGGGTTCAACAGCCCCGTCCGTCGAGACGCCCTCGCGCGCCATCGGACCATCGCGTCCCGATCTGTTCGCGATCGTCCCGTGGCCCGAGGTGTCCGCTCGATCGGCCGGGGCTCTTGACCTCGAGAGGAGCCCGTTGCGCAACGGGATCACTGGATGTCCGGGTGTGGCGATACCCCCACCTTCTGGCCGCGGGATCACTGTGGTGTTGGCCACTGCGTCCCGTACGAGAACTCCGTGAAGCGCGAGATCCTAATTTCCGGCACCCAACGCGAGACCCGGGTCGCCATTCTCGAGGACGATCGACTCGTCGAACTGCTGGTCGATCGCCCCGACAATCGTCGCAGCGTCGGCGACATCTATCTGGGCCGGGTCGAGGCGGTGTTGCCGGGCCTCCAGGCGGCATTCGTCGATATCGGGCTGGAGAAGTCAGCCTTTCTTCATGCCTCGGATCTGCTCGAGCCTGAAGACGACGAAGAACCGGAAGTCAGCGCCGAAACCGACGGCATCGAGGCACCTGACGATGCGGAGCTGACCTTGGCCGATGGGACCCCTGCCGCAGGCCGACGCCGGGGCGAAGGCGGCCGCCGCGAAGTGGGCGGGCGGCGATCGGCAGTGCCCGATATTGCCGAATTGCTCAAGAAGGGGCAGACACTGCCGGTGCAGATCACCAAGGAGCCGATCTCCACCAAAGGCAGCCGGGTGACGGCGCAGATCTCGCTCGCCGGCCGCTTCCTTGTCTACATGCCCTACTCAAGCAAGGTCGGGGTGTCCCGCAAGATCGAGAGCCGCGAGCAGCGCGTTCGGCTGCGGGAGATGGTGTCGCGCCATCTGCCGCCCGATGCCGGTGGGATGATCGTTCGCACGGTGGCGGAGGGAGTCACTGAGGACCACTTCCGCCGGGAAGTGGAATCGCTGCTCGCACTCTGGAACAAGGTCAAGCGCAAGCAGCACTATGTCCGCAAGGCTCCGGCGCTGTTGCATCGGGAGGCGTCACTCACCCGGGCGTTGGTCCGCGATGTGTTCTCCGCCAAGGTCGATGCGCTGTGGGTCGATTCCCG
>CBFGTB010000075.1:0-11486 GCA_965651715.1 uncultured Gemmatimonadales bacterium | reverse complement strand
CCGCGACCTCCGCAGTGACAGTGCGGCACTCTAACCAACTGAGCTACAGCCCCTCAAAACCAGCCCCCCAAAGTAGCGAGGGGGGCCGGTTCTGGGAAGTGGGCTACTTGCAGAAGGCCTCGGACATCTGGGCGACCGCACCCAGCTCCGACTCGACGCTGGTCAGTGCCCCTGTGGCGTACTCCTGAATCCGGGTGTCGCTGTTGAGCGATGCGCCGGTCAGGGCCAGCTTGCCGCGCTCGAGCACCGTCTGGTATTCGGTCGCCGCTTCGCAGGTCTTCGCCTCGCGGACCGAGAGCGACATGGTGCGGATCTGATCGAGCACATGCACCGCGATGAAGTAATTGGCGTAGGACAGCAGGTTCTGATCGGTCGTGCCGCCATCGATCGCCGCCTGTGACAGCGAGTCGGCCATGACGATGTCGGTCTGGATCAGCTTACTGGCGGCGTTCACCAGCACGTTACCCAGCGTGTTCTGCAGATCCTCATCCCCCGAGGCCTTGACGGTCGGGACGAACTCGCGGACCCGGTCGGCGTGGCCGCCATTGCCGAGCAACACGATCAGCTCACGCAGTGGATCGTGATCGTCGGGAACGACAGTGAGCAGCTTCTGGGTCGTGGCGATGGCCTGATCGATATCGCCGGCCTGCGCGAAGGCCCGCACGCCATGCTGCAACAGCGGGATGTCGTCGGGATACTTCTCCAGGCCCTTGGCCGCCCACTTGGCGTAGCGCACCGTGTCATCACCGAACTGCGCCGCGGTGTTGATCTTCCGGAAGAAGGCGCTGTCGGCCTTGGTGGAATCGACCGAATACAGCGTCTCCAGCTCGGTGATCGCGCAGGCGAACTTCGACTGCGCCATGCAGGCGTTGCTCTTCAGATCGTACCAGTCGGTGTTGTTGGGATCGGTGCGGATCCCCTCGTCGGCCACTTGCTCGGCCGCGTCCTGACTGCCGTAGGCGCGGAACAGGTCGAACGCCGTTTCGCGCAGCAGCGGATTGAGCGGCTCCAGCCGCAGCATCTGCTGGTAGGTGCTGATCACCTGGGCCGAGTCGGCCCGCTTCTGGAAGATCACGCCCAACTGCTGATAGGAATCGAGCGAGTAGGGGTCGGTGCTGATCGCGTCCCGGAAGAGCTGCTCCGCCGTGGCGCTGGTCGAGTCGGCCAGCAGCGCCATCGTGCCGAGGCAGAACTTGGCCGGGGCAAACCCGGGCACCGTCTTCATCGCCTTCTCGGCCGCCTCGGTCGCCTTCTTGGTGTCGGTGTAGATCTGGTTGCTGCAATCCTCGTTCTGGAGCAGCGCCTTGAGAGCCGGCTTGAACTCATCGGCGATCTTGGAACCGAAATCGTCGAGATCCTGACCCGCCTCCTGATCCCGTTCCGCGACGAAGCCCGCCATGTCGTTGGCGTTATAGGTACCGATCAAGCGGGCGACCAGGTGGAAGCGGCCGTCGGGCAGCTTGCTCAGCGTCGGCATGATGGCATAGCGAATGCCGCTGCTCTGCGCGAACAGACGTGCACCGGTCGGCGTCAGAATGGCGTCGGCCGGGTAGCCAAAGGCCTCGAGGCCCTCGTTCATCTTCTCTCGACTGATCACATTCCAGTCGCGCCCCACGACGCTCTTGGTCATCCGGTCGCGCAGCCCGGTGCCAATGGTCACCGCGGCCAGCGAATCGGCAGCGACGCCGGTGTAGGGGTTGGCGACAAACAGCGGCGGCGCATTGGGAGCCGGGGCTCCCAGCGGACGGGCCCGCTGAGGAATTTGCGCCGACATCCCACCGGCGAGACACATCACGAGCAGCGACACTGACGACACACGTTGCAACATCCCATGACCTCCGAGGGGTTTCACCAGTAGAGGACGCGACAGACGCTCACTCCCTGCACGCCAGTGGGCGAAGAGGGACTTGAACCCCCGACATCCTGCGTGTAAGGCAGGCGCTCTGACCAACTGAGCTATTCGCCCGGGTTGGCATCGATCAGATCAGCAATGCCATCGGAATCAGGACTACGTAGCCGACAACCAGCAGCACGGCCGCCAGCGAGGCAGCCCCGCCCGAGAGGACCAGGTACCCCGCCACAATCGTCGCGACCCCCAGGCCCCCGCAGAGCCAGTTGCGGCGACCAAAGAGCGGCGCTGACGCCGATGCGGACGAGGGAAGCTCTGTCATGATCCGTAACAGGCTAGCCGCCCGAAGCGGGACGGTCAAGGCAGTCGGCTGGTGGTAACGCCGTTGTCATCGAATCGTCATCCCGCTCGACCAGCTCCGGCTCCGCCGGCGGCAGAGTCCAGTCCCGGTCGAGCGCGGCCCGGCGCGGTGCGTCGCGGCGGCGGCGCTGCGCCCCCAAAACCGCGACCAGCAGGGCGATGATCAGCCAGGCTCCCCCGGCGGCCAACCAGATCAGCAGATTGTAGCGATGGCGCAGATCATGGCGCCACGCCGCCGCAAAATCGAGCGGCGCCAGCCCGGTGACGCCCTCGAGTGCGCTGTCGAAACTCTCGCCCTGCTCCAGGCGTTGCAGCATCGGCCGCAGGCTGCCGCTGGGATGGCGTGCCGCGATGTCGGCCACCGCGGCGGCGGCCAAGGCATAGGCGGGGCCGGCCTCGGTGGCGCGACCGCGCAGAGCGGCATCGAGTTGAGCCAGACTGGGGACCCGCCCGAGCGCGACGGCGAGATTGAGTTGCAGCGCGTCGAGTCGACCGTGTTCCCCCGCGGCCAGTGCGGCATAGCCTTCGCTGAACCACAGCGGCACCCGGCTCCGAATCCGACTGTGCAGCGCGATGTGCGCCAGTTCGTGTCGCAGGGTCTGAAGCGGATCGCCGGCGTTGGCGCGGATGACGATCAGGCGTCGCGCCGGGATGCTGAGGCCGGCACCCCAGCGCGGGATGCGCCCCCGCGACCATCGGGCGAAGCCATCGGCATCGCTCACCAGAACAACCCGAAGCGGCGCCAGTTCCACGGCACCCAATCCCAGCCACTCGCGCTGGCGATCGATCAGCGCCTGCACCTGGCTGGCCAGGCCGCTCAACTCCTCCGGGGCGCGTACCTCGATCGTGGCAGCCGGCGGCGCGGCGGCCGGCGGTGCAGCGCCCTGCACCAGGGCCAGGATCAATCCCAGGGCGCGCGTGGAATCGCCTCCCCGGCGTCGGCCCGTTGCAGCAGTTCACCCGCCCGCGCCGCGAAGGGCGAGTGACGCACCGCACCGCCGGTGCGCCACGAGGTCAACGCCGCAGCGTGATCGCCGCTATGCCACTGGGCCCGACCGAGTTCAACCCAGGCTTCGGCCAGGTTGGGCCCGGCGCGGACGGCCCGGGTCAGGACCTCAATCGCATCGGCCATCATCTCGCGTTGAAGGTAGGCGACCCCCAACCAGTAGTTGGCGTACAGCACAGCACGCGGATCACCGTTGCCCTGCACCACCCGACTGAGATGCTCGATCGCCTCGCCGGTGATCCCCTTGCGCAGGCAGATCGCCCCGATGGCGGTCCGCGCCAGGCCGTGCTCGGGAGCGCGAACCAGTACCTGGAGACAGCCCTGCAGGGCTTCGTCATGGCGCTCCTGACGCAGCAATGCCCAGCCCAGCAGCGCCTGGGCGTCGACCGACTGCGGATCGCGTCGAATGCCTTCGCGCAGCAACGTTTCGGCCGCGGTCCACTCGCCGGATGCGAGCGCGCTCCAGCCGCGCTCGAGGACCGTGGTGGCGCCGATATGATCATGGCGCACCGAGGCGCCCGGCACCGGCGGCAGGGCCTTGAATCCGTCGACCAGAGCTCGGATGGATTCCTTGAACTGCTGCAGTTCCTCGATCGCGGCTTCGCTGCTGCGGAACAACGCCACGATCTCGTCCTTGAGGGCGAGGCGCTCGGCGGTGGAGAGCGGCTCGGTCAACCGGGCCGCCAGCAGGGCGTGAGTTCGCCGCAACTCGGTCAGCGAGGCGCTCACGATGCCGCCCCTGCCCCGGCCAGATTGGACCGGGCGAGCTCATGATGCGGATTGATGGTCAGGGCCTGCTCCCAGTAGTCGCGCGCCAGCGCCAGATCGCCCCGCCGACAGGCCAGATTGCCAAGCTTGAAGTAGAGGTCGTCGCCGAGAGTCGGCGCCAACACCACAGCCCGCTGATAGGCCTCTTCGGCCTCCTCCCAGCGGCCCGAGCGATACAGCAGATCGCCCAGATTCTTCGAGACCTGGGGGATTGTCGGATCCTCACCCAGGGCATGGCGGAGATGCGCTTCGGCCTCGCCTACCTCACCGACCCCCTCGAGCAGCACGCCCAGCGTGGTCCGCAGCACCGGGTGATCGGGGAAGGCCGTCACGCCCTCGCGCAGCGTCTGAATCGCGTCGGTCCAGCCGTCGCCCAACGCCTGCGCCCAGGCACAGCCCCAGAACCAACGCGCCGGCGGCACGGTGGCGCCGAGTCCTTCCCGGGCCCGAACAAACCGTTCCAGCGCCAGGGCGGCCTCGTTGCGCCGCAACGCCAGCAGTCCCCAGCCGATCCAGAGGCGAGGATCCTCCCGGTCGCCCTCGACAGCATCGGCCAGGGCGGCATCGGCCTGGTCGAGCCGCCCCAGGGCCTCGAGGGCCAAAGCCATGTTATGGAGAATGGCCGGTCGGCGACCGGCCAGCCGGGTGGCACTTTCAAATAGTTCCAGGGCATCGGCCCAGCGGGCCTGCTGCAGCGCGATCAGCGCCAGACGCACCGTGGCGTCAGCGTCGTCCGGGGCGAGTTCGACCACCCGCCGGAATTCGCGCTCCGCCTCCGCCAACATTCCGGTGCGGTAGAATGCCGTCCCCAGGTTGCGATGCTCGGCCAGTCGCGCCGGATCCTGCCGCTCGGCGGTCGGGGCGGCCGTCGCCACCCGACGGATCCGACCGGCGCTCAGCAGGCCATACAGCGCGCGGGAGACGTCGAACTCACTCAGGCCGGTGAGTCGGACCAACTCCCGCGCAGTGCGCTTACCATCGAGCAGCGGCGCGATCTGTCGTTCGGCATCCACCAGGTCGGCCGAGTCGGTAGCGGCCGGGTCGGTCTCTGCCGCGAAGACCGCGTCCAGGGTCGGCACCTTCTTGGCAATGACGCCCCATTCGTCAACCCGTCGGGCCCCTTCGAGCAGCAGCCCTTCGGGGTTGAGTCGCACCGTGGTCTCCTCGCTGTCGGGCGATTCCCCCGCTTCAAACGAGAAGGTGCCACTGGTCCAGGAGAACAGCGTGAAGACCGTTTCCTCGACCTGGCGCTTCAGCTCGGCCTCGAGATCGGCGGCGCTGAAATATCCCAGTCGAACAAGGACCGCGCCCAGGCGTCGTCCCGGCACCGCCTGCTGCACGGCGATGGCCTCGTCGAGCTGGGCCGGGGTGAGACGGCCGGCCGCGATCATCCGCTCACCCAGTCGATCGGTGCGCGAGACCAGGCCGGCATGAACAATCCAGCCGTCGTCGAACCAGATCGATCCGAAATTGCGCTCGCTCGCCACCGACAGGCAGCCGGTACGCCGCCCGAGGAAGAGCAACTGTACCACGTCGGCCAGCGAGGCCTCGCGCAACGAGCCCTTGATAGCCACTCAGCCCCGCTCCTCGATGATCCGCTCAGCCACATCGGGCCAGGTCTCGATCATCTTTTCGCGTGAGCGGAGCGCGCCGCTGCCGGGGGCCAACAGACCACTGCCCCGGCGCGGCCGGGTCGGCTCGTGCCTGTCACCCTCGAGAATCCGCCGCACCACCGCCAGCGAGAGCGGCACATTGCGCTCATCGGCGGCGTGCACCAGCCGGGTGACCAGTTGCTGGACATCCCGCAGCGAGTTGGCCGGACGCGCCGAGAGATAATCGACGAGTTCCGGGTCGATCGCGGCGGGGCCGAGCAGGCGCTCCACCTCGCGCAGCTTCGCTTCGCGATCCGGCAGACCCAGCTCCACCACCAGCCCGCCGGCCAGGCGCGTGGCGAGGCGGGCTTCGAACCCGGAGAGTGCGGCCGGGACACTGGTCGAGGTGAAGGCCATCTGCCGACCCGATTCGAGCAGCAGGTTGTACAGCAGATACAACTCCTCCTGGCTGCGCTCCTTGCCGGCCAACGCCCCGACATCATCGAGCAGCAGCGCGTCGACGCGGCGGAGGCGCTGGCGCCAGCGGGTGATCCCCCCGGTTCCCAGCGCCTCGACCAGCTCGCTGACAAAGCGGCGACCGTCGAGCACCGCCACCCGCGGCAGGCCCGTGGCCTTGAGTGCATGCCCGAAGGCATTGAGCAAATGGGTCTTCCCCGATCCCGCACGCCCCACGATAACCAGCGGGTTGTAGCGCTGTCCCGGCGCGGCGGCGGCGGTCCGAATGGCCTCGACAGCCGGGCGGGTGGACGGGCCGGCGGTGAACAGCTCAAGGGTGAAGCGCGGCAGCGGACCGGGCAGCGGCGGGCCCGCTTCGCGGGCATCGGCCACGAAGCGCTCGGCCTCGCTCACCCGATCGGGATCGTGAAGAACCGGCTCCGAGACCAACTCCGGGGCAAAGCTCTCCAACTCGACATGGAGTTCGCGCAGCCGCACAATGTCCTGCTCGAATTCGAACAAGACTTCGCGGGGATCTTCGGCCATGTCGTCGTTCAGCAAGGCATCGAGGCGGCCGGTCCGAAATCCTTCGGCCGCCCACCGCATCCCCGCCTCGGTGACCTGCTGGCGCCAGCGATCGACCCGTTGCGCCACCGATGAGGTGAGGTCCGAGAGGAAATCGGTGAACTCATCCCGCGGCGCCACACGGGTTTCCGGCGCATAGCCGCTCGATCCATCACCGGCCGGCCGGTGACCCAACGTGGCCAACACCTGGCGCGCCTGCTCCACGCTGAGCGGATCGACCTGCACGGCCTGATGCGCGATCAGCCGGTTGAGGGCTCCGATCAGTTCGCGCACCGTGGTGATCGGCAACTCGGCGACTGTATCGAGCACGCCAGGCAGAAACTCAGCCTGGCATTCGGCGGCCCGCCGCGAGACAATCGCCAGTCGGGTCTCGTAGTCGGGAGCACCGATATCGATGATCAGTCCACCGGCGAACCGGCGGACCAGACGTTCATCGAGTTGCTGAATTTCTTCCGGTGGACGGTCCCCTGCCAACACGATCTGGCGATCGGCCACGGCCAGCATGTCGATCACCCGCAGCAGCTCCGATTGCAGTTCGCGGCGATCGGCCAGCAACTGCGCATCGTCGAGCAGAACCAGGTCGGCTTCGGTAAACCGGCGCCGATAGGCGTCGGCTTGACCGGCGCCGAGCGCGGCCTGATAGGCTTCGACAAAATCGTCGACAGTCACGTACTCGACAGTTCGGGCGGGAGCGAATGCGCGCGACTGATTGCCGATGGCCATCAGGAGGTGGGTCTTGCCGAGCCCGGGGCGGGCGTAAATGAACAGCGGGTTGTACATCGCACCGGGCGCTTCGGCCACGGCCCGGGCCGCCGTCGCCGCCAGTCGGTTCGAGGAGCCGACCACAAAGGCCTCAAACGACGCATGGGGGTTCAGCACGACCTCATTCCCCCCGGCTCATTGCATGGCGGCGCAGCATCAGACTGACCAGGGCGTGCAGCGGATCCACGACGCCGGAGCCACGGACCAGATCCGCGCCGAAGGCCGGCTCGCCCTGCTGATTGAACTGGGCGTTGAGTCGGGCCGGCGGCAGAATCAGATCGGCCGGCAGATCCTGCTTGCTGTAACACCACACCCGGGGCGGCACCGGGACATCGCCCCGCTCCGTCAGGCCGCGCTCCAATGCCCGGATCGCATCGAGATTGTCGTCGAGTCGCGCCGCCTGGGAATCAACCACCGCCAGAATTCCATCGGCGTCGCGGAGCACCACACGACGGGTCACCTCGTGATGCGTGCCGCCCGCGACCGCATACAGATCGAGATGAACATGCCACTCGCCGATCGGCCCCAGCGCCAGCGGCAGCCAGTCCAACAGCGGCTCGCCCAGCGGGACGGCCAGCGCGTCCTCGCGGCCGTCCTCCACCAACCGATCGCGCAAGGCGCCGAGCAGGGCACTCTTGCCGACGCGGCGGGCTCCCCACACCACCAGCGTCAGGGTCAGGCGCCGGGCATCGTTATCGATCCGTGCCATCTCAGCCCGCTCCAAACAGCGCCCGGAGCGACGCGTCGAGTTCGCGTTCAAAGCCTTCGGCGAGCACCTCCCGGGCCCGCGCGGGTGGCGGAGCCATCTGCTGCACCTGGGCGGCAAATCGGTTGAAGAACAACCGCACCAGCCCGGCGTTGGACTCCCGACCAAAGACGAGCAATCCCACCCAGCGACCGCGCGGCGTATCGAAGCCCGCCAACCAGACCCCCTGTTGGGCCCCCTGATGCACCACCGCACCGAAGTCGGCACGATCGCCGATCAGGTGCGCCAATTCGCCGGTCGTGGCGAGGATTCCCGCTCCCAACGCCGCGGCGGCCATCACATCGAGCGACCGGGTGAACCCATGTTGGGCGATCACCTGTCCGGCCGACGTCATGATCAACGTCACCCGTGCGCCGCTCTCACGTACCAGCTCATCCAGCGGGGCCGCCAACCAGGGTTCCAGCACCTGCATCAGGCCACATCCGCGGCAAGGTCGCTGAGCAACAGACGCAGGCGCCCCAGCTCGGCTGAGGGCTCGGTCACCGCCACCAGCCAGAGGTCCTGCTCGGCTCGGGCGGCCACCACTGTGCCGCCGCTGGCCGTGAGAGTGAGCATCGTCGGTTCGCCGGCGCGACAGGGCGTCATCACCATCGCGGCGCGCCGGACCAGCGCCGACGCCAAGGCCGCCACGTCGGCGGCCGACACGCCCGCCACTGCGACTTCATGCACCACCAATCCGTCGTCGGCGGTGATCACTGCCGCGCCGCGAACTCCTCCCACTCGGACCACTTCATCGAGCCAGTGATCCGGCGTCATGAACGTCGCTCCAGCCACCGCTCGGCCGCGACGACGGCTCGATCGGCCAAGGCCACCACCCGTCCGGTCGGGGCCGCCAGCGGTCGGCGCATCACCACACCGCCACCCCCCGCCACCGGCGCGACCACCACCCGGCTTTCACTGCCGTCGACCAGCAGATGCTCGACAGTCCCCAGCGCGAGCAGCCGTGCCATCCGCTCCGCCTCGCGGACCACGCCGATCGCCTCGGCGGCCACCAGCTCGGTCGGATCATCGTCAGAGTCGAGCGCGATGGTACCGGCCAGATGGAGTCCGTGCTCGTCGAACAGCAACACGGCAGTGGTTGGATCCTCAAAGTGAATCTGATCGTCGTTGATCAGCGGGTGGGTCGCGCGGACCCGATCGAGCGCCGCGAGAATTGTGACATCGTGAGGGGCCTGCTGTACCGCCGTCTCCAGGCGGCGCTCAGCTTCGGCATAGTCGCGCGAGCGGAAGGCCAGAAACGCCAGCCCCTTGAGCGCCCCGACGCAGTGGGGATCGCACTCCAGCGCCGCCAACCACGCCGATCGCGCCGCCGCATCGTCACCCTGATCGGCCCGAATCCGTCCCACCAGATCATGAGCGGCAGCCGCGGTGGGAAACCGTCCGACCCCGGCTTCGGCGACACTCAGGGCCGCGTCGAGCTGCCCACGCACCCGCAACCGCTCCCCCAGGTCGAGGAAGGCGTGGCCGGGATCAGTTGCGGTGGCGGCGTGATCAGTCACGGGTCTCGCGCAATGCCTCCATCATCGTATGAGCCGCTCGAATCAACGCCGTTGCATCGGCGGCCTGAGCCGGGACCGCCTGTTGCCAGGATCGCCACGCCGTCACCGCGCGGTCGAATCGGCCGGCGCCCACTTCAGCCAGTCCCAGGGTGCGCCACGCTTCGCCATCATCGGGCGCCACCCGCAGGCGGGCCTGCAACCGGGCCACGGCGTCGTCGTAGCTCGTCGTGGCCGCACGCTGCGGCAGCACCGGCGGTGCCGCTGTGACGACCTCAAGCTGAAGTATAGCGGCAGCTTCGAGGCTCCGGATCCGGGCCCCGACCTCAGTCACACTCTCGTCGAGTTGGGCCGCGAGCGCCGCAACATCGCGCCGACCATCCACGGCGTCGAGTACGCGCCACGCCAACGCATCAAGGGCGACCGGATCGCCGACGGACACGGTGGTGATCGGTGCCCGCACCGGGACCACGTGCCAGTCGGCCAGGGCATCGGCGAGTTCGGCTCGGCGCGATTCGGCGTCGACAAGATCCAACACCAGCGTGTCGGGTGACAGATCGAGCGGTCCGGCAGTGCCGGCGCCGGCCTGAAAGTCGAAGCGGCCCTGGTCCCAATGCAGCATGGTCCCGAGCGCATGCCGCGCCAACTCGGTGCGCACCGCCTCGAAGTGGCTGGCGTCGATTCCGCTGTCGTCGACCGCGGCAACGATTTCGGCGCGCCGAATCAGGGCGCGCCTGACGGCGGCATCGTCGGCATCGGGAGTGAGAGCCACCACCCGTCCTGCTGCGAGGTACACGATGTGTGGCGTCGCCCGATCCGGTCCGACCACCCGCAGCACGCCGCTGCGACCACCGCGCTCAAGCAGTTGGAGAACTTCGATCAGTCCGATTTCACTGAGCGGCCCGTGCATAATCGTTCACTCACTCCGAGCCGAAGAGCTGGGCCAGGCGCTCGGCCGACGCCGCATGACGCCGGGCGGCCGCCGTCACAGCCGAGTCGGTCTCGGCCGCCATCACCTGGGTCCAATCGCCGAGGGCTTCGTCGTAGCGCCGCAGTTTTGCCAACACCACGCCGCGATGGAACAGCGCGCCGGTATGTCCCTCATCGTGCAGCAGAACCTGATCAAACACTCCCAAGGCCTCGCCTAGATGTCCCGCTTCGAGCAATGAGCGCCCGAGCACCAACAGCACGTCGTCACGGGCGATCATCGTCACGGCCGACCGACTCGCGTCGGGCAGTTCCCAGACCGTCCCCTGCCCATCGTCGAGCAGCCAGACCAGCGGGACGAACCAGGGGGACATCATCAGTCCGCGGCGAACCGCCTGCAGCGCCTCACCCGACTGCCCCAATCGTTCGGCCGCGATGCCGAGCGCGAACTGCCCCCGTGCCAGACCGGGATCGCGCACCAGCGCCGCCTCGATCGACAAGCGGGCCATCGCCGGGTCCTGATCGAGCAGCGCGGCGTACCCCACCAAAAACAGCAGCGGGGCCGACTCGGCCACCCGTCTGTCGTATTCCGCCAGCAGCGTGCGGCCGCGGCCGACGTCGCCACGTCGCAACCACGCCAGGGCGCGATTATGAATGGCCGCCGTGGTCGGCGCGCTGAGGGCGTGCTGCCAGGCGGCATCGGCCGCCGAGCGTTCGCCGCGTTGCTCATGCAGAACGGCCAGCCCGTTCCACGCCAGGGGCGCGAGAGCCGCCTCGGCGGCGGCGGCATGATAGCACGCCTCGGCGACCGAGTGGCTGGCATGGCGATGGGCCGCGATGGCGGCCACCAGCGGCGACGCCTCGCGCGCCCCCGGCGACTGTGGTCCGTTGATCGATGTGGCCAGGAGCAGGTCGTCGG
>CBFGTB010000074.1:0-11538 GCA_965651715.1 uncultured Gemmatimonadales bacterium | reverse complement strand
TCGTTGAGCCGTCCGATCGTGGCGCCGTGAGTGCAGCGGACATCGTCGGCAAAGATCTCGAGCTGCGGCTTGGTATCGACCCGCGCCTGATCGGTGAGCAGCAGATTGCGGTTGGTCTGCTTGGCGTCGGTCTTCTGCGCCTCGGCGTCGACCAGCACCTTGCCGTTGAACACCGCGCGGGAGCGGTCACCCAGCACGCCCTTGTACACCTCCCACGAATTGCAGTTGGGCTGATCGTGGAAGATGGCAGTGTGGCTGTCGGCCAACTGCTCGCCCCGGGTCAGGTACAGACCATACAGCAGCGTCTCGACCCGCTGACCGCGGTGGCGCACGTGAAGATTATGGCGAGCCAGCCGGGCACCCATCGTCAGGGCGAATGAGCGGTAGTGCGAGTCTTCGGCCTGATCCACCTGAGTGAAGCCGACATGAAATGCCGTCTCGTTCTCACGGCCCACGCGGGTATGATCGAGTCGCGCGCCGGCACCGAGATGAATCTCGGTCACAGTATTTGTGAAATGCGGCTGGCTGGTGAGCGAGTGATAGCTCTCCACCACGGTCGCCGAAGCGCCGGCGTCGAGCAGCAGCACATGGCGCGGCGCCACCATCGCGCGGTCGGCGCCGTCGGTGGCCAGATGCAGCACCTCGATCGGGAACGTCGCTCGCACGTCCGCGGGCACGTGCAGGAACAGCCCATCGGTGAAGGTCGCAGCCGAGAGGGCGGTGAAGGGCGTCTGGGTCGGATCGGCAGTGGCGCCGAGGTAGGCATCGAGGCCGCTGGCGTCGCGGGCCAGTGCCTGCTCGAGCGGCAGGGCCACCACCTCGTCGGGCAGTTTGCTGAACGACGACAGCTCCGGCACGAAGCGGCCATCGACCAGCACCAGTCGAGGATGGCAGGAATCGAACAGCATCGGTCCCAGCAGCGACTGGTCGACCGGTGTCGACGCCGCCGGCGGCCGCAGCTCCCAGCGGGCCAGATCGCCGAGCGGCGTGAAGCGCCACTCCTCGTCATGGGTCGTGGGCAACCCGCGCCGGGCGAACTCGGCCTGACCGGCCTGCCGCAGCTCGGTGGCCAGCGGGGCCGCTCCGGTCGAGTGATTGTGCGACAACGTCGGTGCGCTCACGCCCCGACCCCCGCCGCCTCGGTCAGCCACTCATAGCCCTTTTCTTCAAGCTCCAGCGCCAGCTCCTTGCCACCCGACCTGATGATCCGGCCACCGGCCAGCACGTGGACGTAGTCGGGCACGATGAAGTTCAGCAGCCGCTGATAGTGGGTCACCACGATCGTGGCGCTGTCGGGGCGGCGCAGCCGGTTGACCCCGCTCGCCACAATCCGGAGCGCATCGATATCGAGTCCGGAATCGGTCTCATCGAGAATCGCCAGGCGGGGTTCCAGCACCGCCATCTGCAGGATCTCGTTGCGCTTCTTCTCGCCGCCCGAGAAGCCGAAATTGACAGCCCGTTCCATGATCTCCGGGCCCCACTCAACCAGCTTGAGCTTTTCCTCGAGCAGATCGACGAAATCGATCGGATCGATCTCGTCGAGTCCGCGCGCCTTGCGGATCTCGTTGTAGGCGTGGCGCAGGAAATAGGCGTTGGTCACGCCGGGAATCTCGACCGGGTACTGAAACGCCAAAAAGATCCCTGCCCAGGCGCGTTCCTCCGGCTCCATCTCGAGCAGGTCCTGATCGCCGAAGCGGATCGACCCGCCGGTCACCTCATAGCTGGAGTGGCCCGACAGCACCTGAGCGAGTGTGCTCTTGCCGCTGCCGTTGGGGCCCATGATCGCATGGACTTCGCCCGGTTGAATCGTGAGCGAAATCCCCTTGAGAATCTCCTTGCCCTCAACCGCCGCGTGAAGATCCTGAATATCGAGCAATGCCATGTCATCCTCTGTCCGTGTCATCCCACGCTGCCTTCCAGGCTCACGCCCAGCAGCTTCTGCGCCTCGAGGGCGAACTCCATCGGCAGCTCGCGGAACACTTCCTTACAGAACCCGTTCACGATCATGCTGATCGCGTGCTCGGTATTCAGTCCGCGCTGCTTGCAGTAGAAAATCTGATCTTCCCCGATCTTCGAGGTGCTGGCCTCGTGCTCGACGTCGCTGGAACTGTTGCGCACGTCGATGTAGGGGAAGGTGTGTGCCCCGCAGCGATTGCCGATCAACATCGAATCGCACTGGGTGTAGTTGCGCGCCCCGGTGGCCTTGGGCATCACCTGCACCAGGCCGCGATAGGAGTTCTGGCCCTCGCCGGCGCTGATCCCCTTCGACACGATGGTGCTGCGGCTGTTGCGCCCCAGGTGGATCATCTTGGTGCCCGTGTCGGCCTGCTGCCGACCGTTGACCATCGCCACCGAGTAGAACTCGCCGACACTGTCGTCGCCCTGCAGGATCACACCGGGATACTTCCAGGTGATCGCCGAGCCGGTCTCCACCTGGGTCCAGGAGATCTTGGCGCGGGCCATGGCCTTGCCCCGCTTGGTCACGAAGTTGTAGATCCCGCCGCGGCCATCGTCATCACCGGAATACCAGTTCTGAACCGTCGAGTACTTGATCGACGCATCGTCGAGCGCCACCAGCTCAACCACGGCGGCATGCAGTTGGTTCTCATCGCGCTTGGGCGCGGTGCAGCCTTCGAGGTAGCTCACCGACGCGCCCTCTTCGGCCACGATCAGCGTCCGCTCGAACTGCCCCGACTTGGCCGCGTTGATCCGGAAGTAGGTCGACAGCTCCATCGGGCAGGTCACCCCGCGCGGGACGAACACGAACGACCCGTCGGAGAACACCGCCGAGTTGAGTGCGGCGAAGAAATTGTCGTTGGCCGGCACCACGCTGCCGAGATACTTGCGCACCAGCTCGGGATGCTCGCGCACCGCCTCGCCGAAGGAACAGAAAATCACGCCGGCGCGGGCCAGGGTGTCCTTGAACGTCGTCCCGACCGACACCGAGTCGAAGATCGCATCGACTGCCACCCCACTGAGACGCTTCTGCTCGCTGAGCGGAATGCCCAGCTTCTCGTAGGTCTCGAGCAGCTTGGGATCGACCTCATCGAGCGACCCGAGCGGCGTGGCGGTCTTCGGCTCGGAGTAGTAGCTGATCGCCTGGTAGTCGACCGGGTGATAGCTGAGATTGGGCCAGTGGTGCGGCTCGGTCATCTCGAGCCAGCGGTGATAGGCCTTCAGCCGCCATTCCAGCAACCACTCCGGCTCGCGCTTGCGAGCGGAGATATAGCGGATGGTCTCATCCGAGAGCCCCAGCGGGGCCGACACCGACTCGATGTCGGTCACGAAACCGTACTTGTATTCCCGTCCTACCAGTTGTTCGACCGATGTCGTCATCAGATCGCCTCATCGTCAGTGGCATCGCCGGCGGCGACGCGATAGCTGCAAGTTCCACATCCCCCGGCGATCCGGCTGCGCCGTTCGACCGGCACCCCGAAGGCCTCGGCCAGAAAGCGTTCTTCGGCCGCGCAGACCTCGGGAAACCGCTCGGCAATCAGCCGATGGGGACAATTGTGTTCAGTCAGAAGACCGCCTTCGGCCGCGCGGGCCCAGGTGGCCATGTACCCCTCGGCGTCGAGCACCCGGGCAATCACCACACCGCGCTCCGCCGGTCCCAGAGCCGCCGTCTCCGATTCGAGGCGCGCCGCCAAGGCGCGGTACTGCCGCTCCAACAGCGCCACCGCCGCCTCACGCCCTTCGGTGGCGACCACATGATCGAGCACCTGAATCAGGGTCCGCTCATACCGGGCCGGGAACAGCGCCTGACCCGCCGCCGTCAAGTGCCAGGTGTGGGCCGGGGCTCCCACGCCGCGCGGGGTGCGATCGTAGTCGATCACACCCTCGACCTCCAGCTCCTTGAGATGGTGCCGGACCGCGTTGAGCGAACACCCCAGCCCCGCGGCAATCTCCGCCGCTGTCGCACCGCCGACGGCCTTCAAATGCAACAGAATGACCCCGCGAGGACCGCGGTGACCCAGCGGCACCGGCGGCTCGGAGGCGAACGGAACGGGAACGGCAGCCATGACTCCGGAATTCTACCCGGAAACCTCCGAGAGTCAATTTATACCACGATTATGGCGCGAATTGCGCTACCCGGCCCTTACCAGCGCCCGATCCGGAAAAACACAGCACTGCGGCGATCGCTGTTGCCGCCGTACTCCAACCGGATCGGGCCGATCGGGGTTTCGGCGCCGATACCGATTCGCGCCCCGATCAGCCAGCCGTCGCCCAGCAGGCCGCCCTCGCGATAGGAGCCGGGGAGGATCCGGGTGGTCGACACCGCCCCCTGAGGGGTGAGGAACTCGGTGGACGCGAAGCCGGTTCGGCCGCCGGCCAGCCCGACCCGAAGGTCGAGCGGCCCCAGCAGATGGCGGATCCCGGTGAGCGACGCCAGGAGCTGGGTGTCGCCGGGCCGCTCTCCCAGGTGCAGACCGGGGAACCCCTCGCTGCCACCCAGGGTGAACACCCGATCGGCCGGAAGATCATGTCCCGCTCCCAGCAGCAGCCGTCCTTCGACTGTCAGCCGACCCAACTGGGCCCGGGGATGGAGGTCGAGCGAGGCCCGGAGATAGCGGGAAGTCAGCACCACTTCGCCGCGCATCAATTCGCGCCGCGCACTGCTGGTCGCCTCGATCCGCGCCGCACCCCCGAGGCCGGTGCGGCGACGCACCACGGCGGTGACCGGATCGGCTTCGCGCCAGTGATCGAGAAGTCCGCTCAGGGTGAGCCGTGTTCCCAGCGGCAACTGCTGCTCAAGGCCGAGACCGACGGCCAGGCTGCGCACATCGACGACCGGGAGTTCCAGGCCGTGGTCGTCGAAGCGCCTGACGCCGGCATCGCCCAGCCGCACCGTGGCCACTGGCGTCAGACGTGACGTCCCCCGGGTCGTTTCGCGCCGCATCGCCAGATGCAGATCGCTGCGGAAGCGGTTCAGCGTCAGCATGGCTGAACCCTCGAGACCCAACCCCGGCAGCCGGCGATCCAGCGCCGCGAACCAGGCCCGCCCTCCCAGCTCGGCGTCGTAAAGCAGTCCCAGGCCCGCCACCCGGCGCGGCAGCGGTTCGAGAATCGGATTCAGGAACACTGTATCGCCCCGGGCAGTCGGGGCGAGCCAGACATCCTGGAATCGCTCGCGGGCACTCAGCCGGGCCAGGTCGTGACCCAACGCCTCGAGACTGAGCGGGGCGACTGTGGTAAGGCCGAGGGCGCGACCCAGCAGTTCCGCTCCGGCATCGCTCTCGTCGACCCGGTCGAGGCCGATCAGACCGGGCAGCTCGATCGGTGCCACCGGAGCCGGCAGCGCAGTGGGGCGGCAGCGCCACGCCGCGATTGCCTCGCTGCCGGCCCGAGCGCCGACGGCGATCAGCGAGTCGATCGCCCGGGGCGAAAAATCCAAGGCGCCGAAGCCGCCGATCGGTGACCGAATCCCCAGATCGTCGCGGTAGAGCGAATCGGCGGGCTGGCGGAACAGCCAATTGAGCAGCCGGTCGGCCACGACCAGGGGCGACTCGAGATTGAGACTGTCGCCGGGCAGTTCGGTGACATCGCTGACGATCACCCGGGCCGCACCGGCCCGCCGGGCGACGTCGACCGGGATATTGGCCGAGAGCCCGCCGTCGGCGTAGAGCGAATCACCGATGCGCTCGGGGGTGAAAACCAGCGGGATCGCGATGCTGGCGCGCACCACCTGCGCCAGATCACCGCCGCTGAACACCCGGATTCCGCGGTCGGCCATGTTGGTGGCCACGACCCGCAGCGGAATCGGCAAGCTGTCGAAATCGCCGGCGGCCAGCAGATTGCCGCGCAGCAGCACCTGATTGAGCATCGCACCGATGGTGCGCTGTTCGACCGACGGCGCCCGGAGAGCAAAGCCGCCTTCGCCCTCGGTCCAGAGCAGCAGCGGCAGCCTGCTGCCCCAGGCGGCGGGGCCGCGCGGCTCCACCGCCCGGAAGGCGGCAGCCAGCGGCATCAGTCGCGCGATCGAATCGATCTGCCCGGCCGAGTATCCGGCGCTGGCCAGCGCACCAATCACCGCCCCCATCGAGCTTCCCACGACCAGATCGGGGCGCACGCCGGCGCGTTCCAGTGCCCGCAACACTCCGACGTGGGCCAGTCCTTTGGCGCCGCCACCGGAGAGGACCAGCGCTGTGGGGCCGACCGAGCAGCGGCCCTGCCCGCTCACCGCTGCGGGAACCGCGGCCAGCAACACCGTCAGCAGCAGTCCGAGGCGGGGCCACATGGCCCGGAACGTAACGTGAGCCGGGAAGCTGTCACGTCGGACCCCTTGCGTCTGTCTCACCGCGTTCCTAATCTGCCCCCATGCGGAACCCTGAGCCGCTGGAAACCGGAGTGTCGGGGATAGCCCCCGAGGAGTCGAGTGGATGCCGTATGTAATCACCGAAGCCTGTATTGGCGTCAAGGATCGCGCCTGCGTCGACGTCTGTCCCGTCGACTGCATCTATGAGGGCGACGACCAGCTCTACATCCACCCGGACGAATGCATCGACTGCGGTGCCTGCGAGCCCGAGTGCCCGGTGAGCGCCATCTATCCCGAAGAAGACGTACCGGAGAATCTGCTCGACTACATCGCCAAGAATCGCGATGTCTTCGATTCCGACAACCCGCCCGGTCGGCCGCGGAAGTAGCCGCCATGCCTCCCGCGCTCGACTACGTCCAGCACGCCGCCCGCCAGACCCGTCAACTGGTACTGAACGCCGGACCGGGCGGCACGCCCGCGCCCGACGCCGAGTATTACCAGACCCTGGCCAAGGCGCTCGACCAGATCGCCGACGCGCTCCAGCACCTCAGTAAACGGCGCGACTGAGTGAGCTTCACCCTGGTCGAAGACCAGAACGCGTTCGACCATCTGATGGATCAGATCCGGGACGAACAGCGGCTGGCCATCGACACCGAAGCGGCGTCGTTTCATCGCTACCACGACCGGATCTACCTGATCCAGCTCTCCAATGCCGATCGCACCTGGGTGATCGACCCGCTCGCCGTCGGCGACCTGCATCGCTTCGGTGAGATGCTCGACGATCCGGCAGTCGAGGTCATCTTCCACGACGCCGACTATGACCTGCGACTGTTCGGCAAGGAGTACGGCTTCCACGCCCGGCATCTGTTCGATACCCGGGTCTCGGCCCAACTGCTCGGCCTGCCCTCAATCGGCCTCGGCGCACTGCTGCAAGAACACTTCGGGCTGACCCCCGACAAGCGGTTCCAGCGGGCCGACTGGTCACTGCGCCCACTCACACCAGGCATGCTGGAGTACGCAGCAGGCGACACCTCGCACCTGGTGAGGTTGCGCGACATACTACGCGACAAACTCATTGCCCTCGGGCGACTTGACTGGGCTGAAGAGGAATTTGGGCTGGTTGAGCGCACCGGCTGGGAGGTCAAGCCGGCCAGCGATCCTGAGACGGCGTTCATGTCGCTCAAGGGGGCCCGCAAGCTCGACCGGAGGGCGTTGGCATTGCTGCGCGAGTTGCATGGCTGGCGGGAGCGGACCGCCCGGGAACTGGACCGGGCCGGCTTCCGGGTCATGGGCAACGAGACCCTGCTCACCCTGGCGGCCCAGCCGGTGGCCGACCTTGAGGCGTTGGGACGCGTGCGCGGGGTGGGCCGCGAAGCCGTGGCGCGGTGGGGCCATGAGATTCTCGAGGCGATCGGTCGCGGCCAGGCGGTGGCCGAATCGCAGTTACCGCGCTTCGAGCGGGGGCCGCGGCGGGTGCCGGATCCGGAGTTCGATGCCCGGATGGATCGGCTCAAGCTGGCGCGGAACCGCGCGGCCGAGCGGTTGGGGCTTCAGCCGGGGGTCCTCTGCCCCAATGGGACGCTGGAGCAGATCGCCCGGCTGGAGCGGGTGAGCGGTGTCGAGGATCTCGCCGCAGCTCCGGCGCTCCGGGTCTGGCAGCGGACTACCATCGGCGCCGAGCTGCTGGCGGCGCTCGACCCACCAGTCGACGCCTGAGCCACGCCGCGTCGGCAGTCTTATGATTGAGTCATGACAATACCACCGATTCCCGCGCCTTCGGCCGAACTGGCCCGCAAGGCGCTCCGCGCCGTGAAGGATCCCGAGTTGGGCCTCAACATCATCGACATCGGTCTGGTGTACGATGTGGCAGTCACAGCCGCCGGCGAAGTGACGGTCAAGATGACTCTGACATCTCCCGGCTGCCCGGCCGGCACCGAGATCGTCGACGACGTCAAGCAGACGCTGACCGATCTTGAGGGTGTCACAGCCGTGGAGGTCGAACTGGTCTGGGAGCCCTACTGGACGCCCGAGCGGATGGACCCGCGGGTCCGAGCGTTTCTGGGCCACTGACCTCGCGTCGCCGACGCGAGCAGCGGCTTCACTGACAGGTGCCGCCTGCCGCCCGGCGGGCGGCGTCGCTGACCTCGGTCCTCACCTCGCGAATCAGCGACATCGAGCGCGGCTCGGGATCGTAACTCCGGTTGGTCAGCAGTACCACAAACAGGTCGGCAGCGGTGTCGAACCAGATCAACGTCCCGGTAAAGCCGGTATGGCCCCACGTCGTGGTGGTGGCACATCGGCCGTAGAGCGAAATCACCCCGTCTTCGAACAGGCGTGGCGTGTCCCATCCCAGCGCCCTGGTCCCGGAGCGCTCCGAGCGCTCCAGAAAGCGGCGCGCTGTCGCCGGCCTGATCCACGAGGAATCGACACCGCGCACGGTGCGGAGCCAGAGCTGGGCATAGTGTGCCAGGTCATATCCGGTGGCAAAAACCCCGGCATGGCCGGCGACACCGCCGAGCACCGCCGCGTTGCCGTCGTTGACGGTCCCCACGATGGCTGTGCCATCGGGCAGCAACTGACTCGGTACGGCCCGGGGTCGATCGATCGGTGCCGGCCGCCAGCGGGCGTTGCGCATTCCGGTGGGTCGAAACACCGAATCGCGAGTGAAGTCGTCGAAGGGCATCGCGGTGAGCGTCTCAATGCCGCGGGCCGCAATGATGGCGTTGAGATCGCTGTACAGCGACGACTCGCCCGGGGGCCGGCGCAGCGGGACATCGAACAGCGTGGTCCAGACACTTGCCGAATCGGTTCCGTTTTCGGACAGCCGCACCCAGGCCGGCAGGCCACTGGTGTGGTCGAGCAGCATGGCGAAGGTGACGCTGTCCTTGTCCCCGCCGGAGAACCGCGGCACCAGCTCATGCACCGGTCGCTGCAAATCGAGCAGCCCGCGATCGACCAGCAGCGCGCTGGCGCCGGCGGTGGCGACGACCTTGGTGATCGATGCGACATCCCAGAGTGACCACCCCGGATCGGGAGTGCGGTGGTCGGTCTGCCAGGTATAGTGACCGTAGCCGCGGGCGTAGAGGATGCTGTCGCTTCGGCCGACCACCACCACCGCGCCGGGGAACAGACGGGTATCGATCGCGTGCGCAATCACTGAATCGATAGCGCGGCCATCGAAGGGTTCGGCAGGCGACTGATGAGCGAAAAGGGTCAGCCCCAGCATCAGCCGCGCCAGGCGGGGACGGCGATGATCAGGGCGTGCGAATCGATCCGGGAGGAAGGGCATAGAGCAGTCGCAGGGTTGCCTGATCGCGTCGCGACGGCGCATCCACCGACGACGCAGGGTACATGATGTCGCGCTGACTGCCCGAATGCGGCAGGCCGAGCGCATGGCCGAACTCATGAGCAGCAACGCGCTCGCGGAGTGAGCGCGCCAGCATCGGACCGCTGTCGACCGGCTGGACCACAAGCTGAATCTGCGCGTGGCGCACCGCTCCTGTCATATCGCGATCGAGCTGCGTCAGACCGAGTTCGCTGTCGGCCGACAAGCGGGGGACGAATGTCACAACGATGTCGGCACTGTCGCCGGCGGCCGCGTCGAGAAATCGGATCCCGGCCTCGTTGTCGCGCCACCGCTGCATCCCGGCCCGGGCCGCCGCGACCAGGTCGGTCGGCCACTGGCTCTCGCTGGTATCGACGGCAAAGCGCACCCTGAGCCCCCGGCGCGTCTGATCGGTCCAGCGGACCAGGGTCGAGTCGGCCCGGGCCAGCAGGGAATCGAAGTAGACGTGATCGCCCTCACGGGCGATGCGGCGCCGCACTGCCAGCGTCGCCATCAGATCGACACTTGGAGTACTGGCTGGTGGGGCGGCGGCCCCGGGCAGCGGCACCACGGCCGGGCGGCGCGGGGCTGCAACCGGCACAGCCGGCTGATCAGCCTGAGCGAGCGGCGGCGGCGGCGCCGATTGGCTCGGCGGCTCGGGAGCGAGGACAATCGCCGCCACGAGCAGCGCCAGTACCACGCCGGGAATGAGGGGCTTCATTCCCTCAATATCGGCCACTTCCCGCCCCGAATGTTACCCCCGGCTGGCGTCAGCGCCGGTCGACTCCTACCATTGTGCCGTGTCTGCACCCCAAGGGAACGCCATCGTGAGGTGGCGATGGTTCATTATCGCAATCTGGGCGGCCATCGGTGCCGTTGCCTCAGTGCGCGCCGGTGGGACCCTGGAGCACCTCCAGGTGGGCGGCGGAGCCAACCAGATGACCGAGGCCCGGCGGGCCGATTCGCTGCTGGCCGCCCGGTTTCCCCAGCCGCTGAGCGAATTCTTCGCTGTCACTGTCGCCGCCCCCACGTCGCTGACCGACGGCGTGGGTGCCGCGTTGATGGACTCGCTGATCAGCGCCAGCGAGCGACTCCGGGGTGTCCGCGGGACAGTCTCCTGGCGCTCGACCAACGATACGACCTTCCTCGCCAGCGACCATCGAGCCGGGTTCTTCCTGGTGGCGCTCGACTCCAGCGGCCCTGCGGCCAGCCGGGCGGTACCGGCGCTGCGGGCCAGCCTCGATTCGGTGGTCCGCCGCATGCCGGATCGCGACAGCTACACCGTCCGGGTCACCGGTCGCACCGCGCTCGATCTCGATATCAAGGCCGTCAGCGCGCAGGACGCGACCCGCAACGAACGTCGGCTGGTACCGGTCACCCTGGCGATCCTGATTCTGGCCTTCGGAGCCCTGGTGGCGTCGCTGCTGCCGATCGTGGTCGGCGTGCTGGCCATTCTGATCTCACTCACCGTGGTGGGGATCATCGCCCAGTGGTTCCCGATGTCGGTGTTCGTCCTCAACATGATCACCATGATCGGGCTGGGCGTGGGAATCGACTACTCCTTGCTGGTCGTGACCCGGTTCCGCGAGGAACTCAACGAGGGACTGCGCCGCATCGACGCGGCGCGCCGCACGGTCCGCACCGCCGGACGGGCGGTGCTCACCTCGGGGGCCACTGTGGTGGTCGGCGTCGCCCCCCCGCTGCGGGCGCCACACACCCAAACCCCCCGCGGCGGGCTTGCCGGGGGGGGGGGGGTGGCGGGGGCGGTGCTGCTGGCCACGACTCTGCTGCCCGCCCTGCTGGCGGTACTGGGCCCGCAGATCGATCGACCCAAATGGCTGGCATCCCGGCTGGCCTGGTACCATCGGCCCCAGATCTGGGAGAGTTGGGCCCGGCGACTCTCACGCCACCCCTATCGTGCTACAGCGATCGGTACCCTGGTGATCGCGATGCTGAC
>CBFGTB010000073.1:0-11941 GCA_965651715.1 uncultured Gemmatimonadales bacterium | reverse complement strand
GGAAGGTGTTCTCCAGCAGCTTGACCAGCTCGGCGGCCTCCGTGGTGCTCACCGGGACCAACGTGTCGATCGCCGGGGCATACATCGCGGCCGCCACGCGGGCACAATCGGGCGTGATCCCGCCCACCACCTTGGGGGTATTGCGGGTGTGGAAGCGCGGGTTGCCCGGATCGACCCGTTCGGGGGAGAAGGCCAGGAAGAAATCCTCTCCCACGGTGAGGCCGGTGCTCTCCAACGCCGGCAGCATGATCTCACGGGTGGTCCCCGGGTAGGTGGTGCTCTCGAGGATGATCACCTGTCCCCGGCGCAAGGTCCCCTTGACCGCCTCGGTGGCAGCCACGATGAATGACACGTCGGGATCCTTGTACTTCGACAGCGGCGTGGGCACGCAGATCGAGATCGCGTCGGCGGCGCTCAGCCGGCTGGCGTCGGTGGTGGCCTCGAACCGACCGGCCGCCCGCAACTCGGCCACCTGCTCGGAGGTGATGTCCTTGATGTGGGACTGGCCGGCATTGAGGCTGTCGACCACCTTCTGGGACACGTCATACCCGAGCACGGTGAAACCGGCCCGGCCCAGCTCCACCGCCAGCGGCAGGCCGACATACCCCAGCCCGACGATCCCGAAGGTGATGTCACGACTCTCGACGCGGGCAATCAGGTCATCTGCAAGGCTCATGGTCTCTCAATACTCCAAAGGCAGGGCGACCCGACGACCGTCGCGAGCCGCCAGGTAGGTGGCGATCAGCAGTTCAAGGGAGTGCAAGCCCTCCCGGCCATCGGTCTCTGGAAGTTCCGTGCCGCGGAGCGCCCTGAAGACATTCTCATAGTAGCCGGTATGCCCCGGGCCGTAGACCGAGGCGGTGTCATAGCTGGCCGACGCCACCCGATCGTCGTCGGGGTGGTGGTCGGCGAAGTCCCAATGCTCGATGCTGTTGACCGCCACCCCGCCCAGACGGACAGTTCCGGTCTCGCCCAGGATGGTGATCGATCCCTCAAAGTTGCGGGGGTGGGTCAGCATGGTCACCGCCATGGTACCCAGAGCGCCGCTTCGCCACCGGATGGCCAGCACCCCGGTGTCCTCGACCTCAATCCGCCGGGCCAGCGTGGCGGTAAAGGCCTGGACGCTCTCGACCGGCCCCACCAACCAGTCGAGCAGATCGACATAGTGGCTGGCCTGATTCATGAACGCGCCGCCGTCGAACTCCCAGGTGCCGCGCCAGGCCGCCGAGTCGTAATACTCCTGCGGCCGCGACCAGAAGACATTCACGCTCACCATATGGATCCGGCCGAATCGGCCGGCCTCGATCGCCCGCTTGAGTAACTGCACCGTCGCGTTGCGACGATTCTGCTTGACCACAAAGAGCTGGACTCCCGCCGCGTCGCAGGCGGCCACCATCGCCTTGCCGTCCTGCCAGCGGGTCGCCATCGGCTTCTCGGTCACCACGTGCCGCCCGGCGGCGGCGCACTGGATGGCCTGGGCGGCATGCAGGCCGCTGGGCGTGGTCAGCACGATCAGGTCGGCATCACAGCCGGCCAGCAGCGCCTCCAGACTGGAAAACCCCTGCGCCCCGGTGGTGGCCTGCGCCTGGGCCAACGCCGCGGCGTCGATGTCGGCCACCGCCACCAGTTCGGCCACATCCCGGTGCTCGGCGAAGGCGGCGAAATGGCGACTGGCGATCCGGCCGCAACCCACCAGAGCGACCCGAATCTTGCGATCGGTGATTGGCGTGAACCGGGTGGCCATGCCCCGGCTCATTGGTAGAACTCCGCGATGGCAGCGACGACCTCATCCTGCTGGGCGTCACTCAATTCGGGATAGATCGGCAAGGAGATCACCTCGTCCATCGCCCGCTCGGTCTCCACCAGCGGCTCCGGCGTGCGGGCGCCATGGCGGAAGCAGGGTTGCAGATGCAGTGGCACCGGGTAGTAGACCATCGACGCGATGTCGCGGGAGCGGAGATGCTCGCGCAACTCATCGCGCCGGGTCACCCGGACGGTGTATTGATGGAAAATCGCCTCGTTGGCCGAATCGATAACCGGGGTCCTGACCGCCGCCAGCTCCGCCAGCAGCGCGTCGTAGCGGGCCGCCCGGTCGCGGCGGGCAGCACTCCAGCCGGCCAGGTGAGGCAACTTCGCCAGCAGTACCGCTGCCTGGAGCGAATCGAGCCGGGAATTGAAGCCGACCTCATCGTGATGGTATTGCTTCGCGCCGCCGTGGAGCCGCAGCCGTGCCAGTCGCACCGCCAGCTCGCCGTCGCGGCAGACCATCATCCCGCCGTCCCCCCAGCCGCCGAGGTTCTTGCTCGGGAAGAAGGAGATGGTCCCGACCGAGCCGAGTTGGCCGGCCATCGCCCACTCACCGTCGACCTTGCGTCGGGCGCCAATGGCCTGGGCCGCGTCCTCGATCACCGGCAGCCCGGCGGCGTGCGCGATCGGGAGGATTCGTTCCATCGCCGCCATTTGACCGTAGAGGTGGACCACCACAACGGCGCGAGTCCGGGGCGTAATCGCCCGCGCAATGGCGTCGGGGTCGATATTGAAGGTGACAGGGTCGATGTCGACGAAGACCGGAGTCCCGCCGGCATTGTGAATCGCCCCGGCTGTCGCGAAGAAGGTGAAGGCGGTGGTAATGACCTCATCGCCCGGCTGCAGGTCCAGCGCCTTGAGCGGCAGCAGCAGGGCATCGGTTCCCGAGGCGCAGGCAACGGCATGCGGCACGCCGCACAGTTCGGCGATCCGGCCTTCCAGCTCGGCCACCTCGGGCCCCATGATGAACTGCTGACGGGCAATCACATCGGCGACGCGGGCCATCACCGCGGCCTCGATGGTCGCGTGCTGAGCCTTCAGATCGAGCATCGGCACGCTCATGCCGGCGAACTCCAGGAAACGGGACCGAGTGGGTGACAACCAACCCCGGAAGCTATTCGCTCCGGCGGGAGGGGACAATCTGAAGCAGCACGCCGTCGTCCTCGCGGTAACCGGCGCCGCAGGCCGCGCAGGCCGACTCCGGACCGGGGGCCGGCAGCCGCTCGCCGCACTGGCAGCTCCAGCCGACCCGGCGGGCTGGAACCCCGACCATGAGGGCGAAGTCCGGCACGTCGCTGGTCACGACGGCGCCGGCACCGATAAAGGCGTAGCGACCCAGCGTCACGCCGCAGACGATCGTCGCGTTGGCACCGATTGAGGCACCCCGGCGCACCAGAGTCCGCCGATACTCGTGCCGGCGGGAGACATGGGCTCGGGGATTTATCACATTGGTGAACACGCAACTGGGGCCGCAGAAGACGTCGTCCTCGATTTCCACCCCCTGGTAAATCGAGACGTTGTTCTGGACCTTGACGTTGTCGCCCAGGCGGACCCCGTCCATGACCACCACGTTCTGGCCCAGGTTGCAGCGGGCGCCGATCACGGCGCCGGGCATGACATGGCAGAAGTGCCAGATCCGGGTGCCGGCCCCGATTGCCGCACCGTCATCGATGTAGCTCGATTCGTGAGCGAACCAGTCGGTCATGACAGAGTTCCGGCGCCGGGTCCCGGCGGCATCCGGGGCGGCGCCCTGCTCCCCGGCGGCCGGCCCGGCCGGGCGGGTGCGCCGGCCGGAGCGGGGCCGGAAACATAGCCGGGCCGTCCCGGCGGGAGGGGTCAGGGGTAGCGGGCGCGGAGTTCGGCCAGCCGGGCGCCGACCAGCGAGTCGAGCACGGGCAGCGCCAAGCTACCGACGGCCGGCTGCCGCCCCACGATCGACGCGGGGGTCGAGCCGAAACCGAGCTGGTGCGCCTCGCGGGTGCTGGCGAGCACCGCCTCGCGATACCGGTCGCTCAGCACGCAGCGTTCGAGCGCGGTCATATCGGGAACAGATGCACTCCGTCCGATCTCACGCCAGCCGCCCCGGCGGGCCACGATGTCCTGGTGGGCGAATGCGGCGCGGTGATAGGCGCTGAAGTTGTTCTGATCCGCCGCGCAGGCGGCGGCCATATGGGTGTCGATCACACCGGCTGCCGTCGAATCGAGCAGCAGCGGCTTATAGACCACGGCCACCTGGTCGGGATAGCGATGCAGGATGAGATCCAGCGTCGAGTCGTACGCCGCGCACCAGCCGCAGGAGTAATCGCCGCGGCACTGTCGCCAATGCGGTGCCCGGCTCGCGTCAGGTCCAGCAACTCCAACCGTGACAGGCGCCGCCCCGAGGGCAGCGGTTCTGACGAGTCCGGCGCGGCGGACCGGTCGGACGGAGCACTGGCAGCCGCCGACGCATCAGCGTGGTGAGCCAGCGCTCGGCGGGCCCACCCGGTCCCCAGAACCGCCACGACCGCCAGCGCCGCGGCCACTGTCACACCATCAATCACCCGACGAATGGAGTCGCCCGTCATCGTCAGCGCCCCTGGAATTCGGCTGGAATGTCGAAGCTGTAGATCGTTCGATGATCCGCACCGGGGCCATAGAGCACCGTACCGGCGCTGTCGATCGCCAGGTCGAGCACCTCGGTTGAGAGCGTGATCGACGCGTGCAGCCGGCCCTCCCAGTCGTAGATCTGCACCTGACGGGCCTGATATCCTTGTCCGGTCGAACTCACCGGGTGCCCCGCGTATAGGGCGAAGAGATATCGATCGGTCGCCGCACAGCCGTGGTAGTAGTAAAAATTGGAATCCCAGACGCTGCCGCCGTCGCGCCGCTCAACGAAGTGGCCATTGCTGGAATCCGGCACATGAGCGAGTCCGACAAACGCGGCCGCCGAATCGTGCAGCTCAATGCGTCCCGCCGCTGCATACAGTACCGCGAATTCACGCCCGTTCGGTCGCGCGCAGATCATGACTCCCGACGACGCCTTGAGTCGCTCGCGGAACGGGATGGACGTATCACCCAGGAGTGGGCCGGGGACAAGAGATCGTTGCTCCCCGTCCTCGCCGAGCAGCGTCCACCGGGACTCGGCCTCGCCCAACCACCCCAGGTACCCTTTCCCGTATCGGTGGATTCGCCGTGGCTGTGGGCTCCGTCGCACGTCGACGACCCGATCAATCGTCGGCTGGTTGTCGCGCCCCAAGCTGACGGCTGTCAGTCGCTGCAGGCCGGGGTCGTACATTGTGACCCCGACCTGACGGGACGGATGTGGCAACAGTGATGGCGGTTGGTGAAGGTCCCCCGGTCCCTCGCCCCGGCGACCGAACGAGACAATCCGCTGACCGGTCGTAAGGTCGATAACGTGCACGAACGGATTGCCACTCATGTCACTGAGCCAGAGATAGCCGCCTCGAACCGCCAGCGCCCCCACATTGCCAATAGCTGGGGTCGGTGCCACGGCCACCTGCCCCGCGACCTCGACACTCCGCACTGGCACCCGATCGTGAACATCGCTATCACCACACCCGGCGAGCGTAGCCGCTGCGACGAGCCACCGCCACCTTGGCAGCACCACGTTAGCTCCCGTACGTCTTCACGCGCCAGCCCACATGTTCTTCGTTGCCGCCATCAAAGCACGACGCTTGGGAGTCACCGGTATAGAAGCATGTCTCGCAGCCGCCGGACTGTCCCGCATCGCAGTACCGGCCTTCGTGGAACGCCTCACCTTTGGCGCAGGCCCAATTCGACAACGTCGTCGGAGTGCACCCACCATACTCATCAGTCGCCCGCGCCTGCCCGCCGGTCACCGCCACCAGGGCCACCAGCACCAGCGCCAGCCGGACGACGCTCATCACCACGGGTCGCAGTGCATCCATTGTTCCTCCGTCTGATGTGCCGGGTGAGATGAATCGCGAGGCGGCGTGGCACGGGCGCCCACCTCACCCAGCCACGGTAACACTATTGCCCCCCCCCCGCAAGGCACCCACCACCAGGACGGAACGGGGCCTCCGGCATCACTCTCCCGCCCCCTGGAATTCGGCCGGAATGTCGAAGCTGTAGATCGTTCCGCCTTCGGCACCCGCTCCATACAGCGCCGCTCCCCCCGAATCGACTGTGATATCTACCACGTCGGTCGACAGCTCCAGCTCGCCGCGCAGAACACCCTGCCAGTCAAAGATCTGTACCTGATCGCCGGCGTAGGCCAACTTCCCCGGCACGCCTTCGACCCGACCCGAGAAGAGCGCGAATACAAACCGATTAGTCGCCGCGCAGCCAGCGTAAAAGAACCGCCTGCGATCCCACCGCATCCGTCCGCCGGGTTCGGTGACGAACTCACCATTTGTGGAATCCGGCACGCCCGCCAGCCCGAGAAACGCGGCCATCGAATCATGCAGCTCGATCCGCCCCGCAGACCCGTAGAGCGCGGCGAAGCCACTGCCGTCCGGTCGTGCGCACACTGTGATATTGGCGGAGGCCTTGATCCGCTCGGTGCGTGGCGCCGATTCGGGACCAACTAATGGACCGGCGACGGTGGAGGGCGCCGAGTCATTCAGCCTGAAGCGACTCCACCGCCAGGCCGAGTCACGCAGCCAGCCGACGTAGTGATCCCCAACACGACCCACCTGGAGGGGAATCGGCGCGCGGCTGAGCGAGGAGATGTTGCCAATACGGGGTACTCGGCCACTGTCGAGTGTAATCTCGGTAAAGCGTCGCTGCTGACCATCATAGACCGTGACGGCTGACGCCATTCTCGGGTGCGGAAACAACGCCACCGGAAACGCGAACTCCCCGGGTCCCTCACCTCGGCGACCGAACGAGAGGACCCGATCGCCAGTTGCCAGATCGATAACGTGCAGGTACGGATCACCGCTCCGGTCGATGGCCCACAGGTAGCCGTCGCGGGCCAGCACAGTGATCGGTTCACCGATCACTGTGCTCCGTATCAGCACGCGACCGACAACCGGTACAGCACGGACACCACCCCCCGATTCAGCGGCGCGGTCGTTCGGCCGACAGCTCGGCACCAAGATGCCGATCGCAAGCAGCGCACCAAGCTGTACAGCCCGCCATCGGTCTGCCCGCCCCGTCACCAGGGCGTCCTGGACCGGGTGTCGTCGCGTGGAGGTATCACGCCGAAACGGTAACACTATTGCCCCCCCCGCAAGGCCCCCACCACCAGGACGGAACGGGGTCGCCGGCATCACTCCAGTGCGGCGATCTCCCCCGTTGCCCCGATCAACTTCACTTCCGGTTCCAGCGCGATTCCCCAGCGCTCGGCGACCTGCTGTCGTACCTCACGCATCAGCGCCGTGACATCAGCCGCGCTGCCGCCGCCGGTGTTGACGAAATAGTTGGCGTGCAGCGGCGACACCTCGATGCCACCCACCCGATGCCCCTTGAGGCCCGCGGCTTCAATGAATTGCCCGCTGGTGCGCAATCCGTCAATCGGCCCGTCGGGCAGCACCGGGTTCTGAAACACGCTGCCACAGCAGGGCTGGTTGAAGGGCGTGCCCTCCTTACGCCAGCGATAGAGTGCGTCAGTCTCCTCGGTGAGCTGCTCAGGACGGGCCGCCCGCAAGCGCACAGTGGTCTCCAGCACCACCACCCGGCCGAGACGCGATCGCCGGTAGTGGAATCCGGCGTCGGCCGCGGCAATCCGGCGATCAGCACCGGTCTCATCCACCACCAACACGCTCTCGACCACGTCGCGCCATTCGGCGCCGTGACAGCCGGCGTTCATGACGATGCCACCGCCCACGCTGCCGGGCACGCCCACCATCTTGTGGATTCCCGCCCAGCCGGCGGCCGCCGTCCGCTTGGCGGCCAACGGCGCCGGAAGCCCCGCCCCGATGGTCCAGCGGTCGCCGTCCTGATCGAGCCGGTCGAGCCCCTTCCCCATCCGGATCACCACCGCGTCGAGTCCGGCATCAGGAAAGAGCAGATTGCTGCCCAGTCCCAGCGCAAACCAAGGCACCCCGTGCTCGGCGGCCAGCCGCAGCGCCACCGCAACATCAGCCGGATCGGCCGGCATCACCACGGTCGCGGGTCCGCCGATCCGATAGGTGCTCCACCGCGCCAGCGACTCGTCAGGCTGTACCCGCCCGCTGATCGCCTGACGCAGCGCCGCGACAAACCCCGGCTCCCGCGCGCTGCTCATGCCTGTGCCACCTCCCGGGCCAGCGCGTGCCACTCCTGCAGTGAGCGCACCTCGCCCGGACGATGCTTGAGCGCGATGATCGCATCACAGGCCGCCGCCGCCGCCGACATGGTGGTGGTATAGGGCACCCCATGTTGTAGTGCCGCCCGTCGCATCGAGTAGTCGTCGTGCTGGGTCAGTTTGCCGAGGGGGGTGTTCACCAGTAGATGCACGGTACCCGACACGATCAGGTCGATGCCGTTGGGTCGCCCCTCATACACCTTGAGCACCGGTTCGGTGGGAATGCCCCGCTGGCGGAGATAGCGCGCCGTGCCGGCGGTCGCGACAACCCGGAATCCCAACTCACTGAAGCGGCGCGCGATCGGCGCCACAGTGGGCTTGTCGTGATCATTGACGGTCACGAAGACCGTGCCGGACAGCGGCAGCGATCCGCCGGCGCTGACCTGCGACTTGGCGAAGGCCATCCCGAAGGAATCGGCGATCCCCATCACCTCACCGGTCGAGCGCATCTCCGGCCCGAGTCGAACATCGACCCCGGCAAATTTGGCAAACGGGAACACCGCCTCCTTGACTGCCACATAGGGCGGCAACGGATCGTCGACGAGTCCGTAGTCTTCAAGGCGTTTGCCCGCCATCACTGCCGCGGCCAATCCGGCCAGCGAGACACCGGTGGTCTTGGACACGAATGGAATGGTACGTGACGCGCGCGGGTTGACCTCAAGGACATAGACCACCCCATCCTTGACGGCATACTGCACGTTAATCAACCCGGTGACCCCCAGCGCCAGCGCAAAACGCCGCGTCTGCTGCCGCATCTCCGCGACCTGGTCCTCGGTGATCAGGTAGGGGGGCAACACACAGGCCGAATCCCCCGAATGAATCCCCGCGTCCTCGATGTGCTGCATGACGCCACCGATGATGACGCGCTCGCCATCGCAGATGGCGTCCACGTCGGCCTCGAAGGCGTCCTCAAGGAAGGAATCGATCAGGACCGGATGGCCCGGGGCGACGCGCGCCGCCTCGACGAAGAACTCGCGCAGCTCTTCGTCGTCATACACGATCCGCATCGCCCGCCCCCCCAGCACGTAGCTGGGTCGCACCAGAATCGGATAGCCGATCCGGTCGGCCACGGCAATCGCGCCGGCCACGGTGTCGGCGGTACCGGAGGGAGGCTGCCGCACTCCCAGTTCGTTGGCCAGCGCTTCGAACCGGCGACGATCCTCGGCCCGATCGATGGCATCGGGCGCAGTGCCCATGATCGGCACCCCGGCGGCTTCCAGCCCGCGCGCCAGGCGCAGCGGCGTCTGCCCGCCGAGTTGCACCACCACCCCTACCGGCTGCTCTACCGCTACGATCTCCAGCACGTCTTCGAGCGTCAGCGGCTCGAAATAGAGCACATCCGAAATGTCGAAATCGGTCGATACGGTCTCGGGATTGGAGTTCACCATCACCGTGCGATAGCCCAGCTCGCGGAACGCCAATGTGGCCCGGACACAGCAGTAATCGAACTCGACGCCCTGCCCGATCCGATTGGGGCCACTGCCCAGAATTACCACGGTCGGTCGGCCGTCGCCTCCGGCGGCCTCGTTCTCCTCATCCCAACTGGAATAGAGATACGGGGTCGCCGACGGGAACTCACCGGCGCAGGTGTCCACTGTCTTGTAGGCCGGCCGCAGACCGAGACGATGGCGGGTGTCACGAATCGATTCTTCCGGCACACTCTTGAGGTCGGCCAGTTGCACATCGGAAAACCCGGCCCGCTTGAGCGTCAGCAACATCACCCGATCGGCCGCCTCATCCTGGTAGAGCTGATGGGCGATCCAGTCCTCTTCCAGTGCGATCAATTCGGCAAGCTGGCTCAGGAACCAGGGGTCAATCCCCGAGGCCTCATGCAGCTCGGCCACGCTGATCCCCGCCACCAACGCTCGCTTGATCTGAAACATCCGCTCCGGCGTGGGGCGACGCACCGCCGACAGCAATGTCGCGCGATCGTCGGCGCCGAGCCGATCGTCGAGCGGACCCTCGCCCACCATCCAGCCGGCCCGCCCGATCTCCAGACCGCGGAAACCCTTCTGGAAGGCCTCCTTGAAGGTCCGTCCAATCGCCATCGCCTCGCCCACCGACTTCATCTGGGTGGTGAGTTCGGGCGAGGCCGCCGGGAATTTCTCGAAGGCAAACCGCGGGATCTTGACCACCACATAGTCGAGCACCGGCTCGAACGATGCCGGTGTCACCCGGGTGATGTCGTTCGGGAGTTCATCGAGGGTGTATCCCACCGCCACCTTGGCGCCGATCCGCGCGATCGGGAAGCCGGTCGCCTTCGAGGCCAGCGCCGACGAGCGCGACACCCGCGGATTCATTTCGATTACCAACTGCTCGCCGGTGTCGGGATGGACACCGAACTGGATGTTGCAGCCGCCGGCCGCCACACCCACCTCACGAATGATGGCGATCGAGGCATCGCGCATCTGCTGATATTCGCGATCGGACAGCGTCATCGCCGGCGCCACAGTGATCGAATCGCCGGTGTGGACACCCATGGGATCGATGTTTTCAATCGAGCAGACGATGACCACATTGTCCGCCCCGTCGCGCATCACCTCCAGCTCGTACTCCTTCCAGCCGATGATGCTCCGCTCCACCAGCACCGAGCCGACCGGTGACAGCGCCAGGCCGCGGGTCAGCATCGCCACGAACTCCTCGCGGTTATAGGCGATGCCGCCGCCGGTGCCGCCCAGGGTGAACGATGGCCGGAGAATGGCGGGATAGCCGGTCTGCTCCACCGCCGCGAGCCCCTCCTCAAGCGAATGCACCACGGTCCCGGTCGGCGTTGCGAGGCCGATCCGCTTCATCGCCTCCGCAAATTCCGCCCGATCCTCCGCCACCCGAATGGCCCGCTCGTTCGCGCCGATCAGTTCGACGCCGTACTTGGCCAGGGTACCGTCCTTGACCAGCGCCATCGCGACGTTGAGAGCGGTCTGCCCTCCCATGGTCGGCAGCAGCGCGTCCGGGCGCTCCCGCTCGATCACCTTGGCGACCCATTCCGGCGTCACCGGCTCGACGTACGTCGCGTCGGCCAGTTCCGGATCGGTCATGATCGTCGCCGGGTTGGAGTTGACAAGAATCACCCGGTAGCCCTCCTCCTTGAGGGCCCGGACCGCCTGGGTACCGGAGTAGTCGAACTCGGCGCCCTGCCCGATCACGATGGGGCCGGAACCGAGGAGCAGGATCGAGGAGAGGTCAGTCCGCTTGGGCATCAACGAGGTCCTGGAGAGTCTGGTCGAAGGTAGAGCGAGGGTGCCATCCGGTCTGCGCCATCAGGCGGGACGGATCGCCGATCAATCGCGGAATGTCGCCCGGCCGCAGCCAGTCGGAGCGGACCGCCACCGTCACGCTGAGGCCAAGCCGCGCCGCCATCCGGTCGAGACAGTCGCGCAGCGCGTGGCCCACTCCGCTCGCCACGTTGTATACCGTCCCGGGAACGCCCCGGTCCAGCAACGCAAGATACGCCGCCACCACATCCCGCACGTCGAGCAGGTCGCGCACCGGATCGAGGTTGCCGGCTTCGATCGTGTCGCGATGCTCCCGGCGTGCCTGACGGAGCCGCGCCGCCAGCGCCGGCAGCACGAAGTTGGTCGCCTGCCCCGGACCGGTATGGGGAAACGGGCGGGCAATCACCAGCTCGAACCCGGTCCGGCGCTGCACTTCGGCGGCCGCGATTTCGGCGCCGAGCTTGCTGGCGGCATAGGGAGACCAGGGGACCGGATCCGCCGACTCCGGGATCGCCTCGCCATAACCGCCGCCATACACCTCGCCACTCGACACCAGCAGCAGCCGCGGCCGCGGCCGGCCGACGGCGGCCATCGCCTGGCACAGCGCCGCGGTTCCCCCGGCATTGACCTGCCACGCCAGAGCGGGATCCCGCCGCGCCGCGCTGCCCGATGC